>RGJX01000029.1 GCA_010023045.1 Actinomycetota bacterium
CCTCGCTAGAAGCTTTGAAGGAACCATAAGGAGAAATAGGCGACTGCCAATCTAATTCCGTCTTTGGTAATTTCAAATTACTACCGTATACCGATGAAGATGAAGAATATATAACTGGAATATTTAGTCTTCGTAGTTCATCCAGGAGATTGAAGGTTCCAATTACATTCGCTTCAAAACTTCCTCTCGGATTTTCTATCGACCGAGGGACGGATCCCATGGCTCCTAAATGAACACAGTAATCAAAACGGTCCTTACGGAAGAAGTCTCCAATATCGGACGCATTACAAAGATCGCCTTTCGTGAAGCCAACCTCTAATCCCTCTAAATTATCTAGGGAGCCTGTCTCGAGATTATCGAAGACTGCAACTTCGTTGCCTTCACGTAACAACAGCTCGGCAAGATTCGAGCCAATGAACCCCGCTCCACCCGTAATTGCTACTCGCAAAATGCCTCCAAAAGATTAGAAGTCGGAATCACCGACTATCGCGGAGACGAGAGGATTTGAACCTCCGATTCCCTTTCGGGCTATTAGGAGAATTGAACCTCCAATCAGACCTAAGAAAATCGACCTTCGCCCAACCGGACTATCGAAAACAAATCCTGAACCAACCACAGAAATCACCTTCGGCACCTCTGCGGAAAGAATTTCAATCTGCCACTTATCAGGGTTTGGGTTTGAGTCTCCTTTCGTTCGAAGAATTGTCTTCTCGCCATCATTATTTAGTTCAAATACCCGGTGCATATATTTGAACTCGCGATTCTGCGGTAGCGGCAGGATTAGCACGTCGCCCCTTCTAATCTCACTCTTTCTAATCTGTTTACTAATGGCGATATCTCCTGCCTCAATCGTGGGCTCCATACTCCTTGATGTAACCATTGAAAGTGAAACTCCATTCTGTAGGGAGAACACTGCTAAGGAGAGGAGAGTTATTGACCCAACTGCCAGTATTAGATCTCTAAGTCGGTTTCTTAAACTCATGAATTAACTACAACTCCAGGTCGAATTTGATTTCTTGAAACGTCAACCGAGAGTGTGGTGGTGTAGGAGTTCTTAATATTTGGTGGCGTGCTTGCTCTAATGCTTAGCTCAGCCCCGCTACTCAAATTTAGACCGCTGAAAATTATTGATGAGTTAGAGTCAGTTGCAGTACCGATGGTTACGCGAGTTCCTGAACACGTATTAGTGCTTGTATTCCAAACTCCAGCCTGGCAAAGCTCGAAAGTGGTGTTATTTGGTTTACCGCTTCCTCCGAGTTGTACTTGAGTTACATTAAGAAGTAGGCCACTGACTGAAAAACTTCCGTTATTTCTCAGAGTAAAGAAGTTGTAGGCGATTCCGGTATTTACTGACCAGGTAATTGTGTAAGGAGCGTTTGCTGGAGCCTGATTTACCCCAACGGCTATAACGGACCAATTGCCGGTCGTGACAGATTTTGAGCTAGACCAGGTACTTCTTCCTCCGGCGATACTCGGAGTTTGCATGCTAATAACTAACAAAAGCACCATAACCAGGCGTTTCATCCAAATCCTTTCTGTCGTAGGAGAGGGTTCAGAGAACCCCCTCCTACGCGAGCCTTAATTAGCTATTAGTTGTCGTTGCTACTCTCTGAGCGAAATCAAAGGTGTATGTGATCGCTACTGTCCCGCCTTGAACTGTGTTTGACGGAAGTGTTCCGTTGATAGTCGTTTCATTCTGATCGGGAAGTTGAAGTGACATCTTTAAGTATTTAAATGCACCTGAAGACATCGAGCTGGAGGAAAGGTTGGTCGCATTCGAAAGTGTGCTAAGTGTCGATGCTGCAATTTCCTGAGTTATCGTTCCACCGGTACAAGTGCCGGTAGTTGGATCCCAGGCGACGGTACAGCTACTAACTGTTAGTCGGAGTGCCTGATTGGTTGAACCATTAACTGCATCGGAGAGCAGTGTTGGTGTTCCTGTTGCTGTGGTCTTAAGAGAAAGATTTATTCCATCAAGCGAACCATCATTCTTTAGTGTTACATAACGATTTACGACATCTCCGGGTGCAAGATTGTTGATATTTTGGCTGAATCCAACCCCATTGTTCGCAAGGCTAAGTTTCAGATCTCCTGAATTGACGTTTTCAGCAACAGTATTGAAGGCAGTCGCATTTAGGGAAGCTAGAACACCTTGTCCGACAATTGCAGCTGCTGAGAGTGCCATAACAGCACCGGCAACAAGTCGCCAGGGGCTTTTTCGCTTTACTTTCACTTCGTTCATTCTTCATCTCTCTTCATTGTTTCTGCCCTTCTTTGGGCAGAGTGAAGAGAAGCATTTAGAGTTTTAGGTGAATCAACTACTCATTCTCATCTCGCCACTATCAATACTTCAAACATCACAATCGAAATTTCCCGCTATTTGAAGCCCCATAACTCTAGGAGTACTCTCCTACTGTGAGTTTTGATAAGGGCGAGAATAAGTCGAAGAAATCCAACCTGCGTAGCCACGACATACCCACTCCCGAACCTCTTAAGAAGTTTATGGAACAGGGTTGGGCACCCTCACCTCTTGATGGACTGAAGAAGAGCCCTGCTACTACTTACGCTGTTGCTCGGCGCGAGAGATTATCAAAGGCATTTCCAAATAAGCGTCTGGTGATCCCGGCTGGAACTTTTAAGGTGCGAAGCAATGACAGCGATTACCGCTTCCGCCCTCACTCTGCCTTTGCTTGGTTAACTGGAATAAATGGAACTGATGCAGTTCCTGATTCAGTATTAATCATGGAGCCCAATGGTTCTGGCCATGATTCTCTACTCTTTATTCATCCACGTTCAGTTCGCGAGAACAGCGATGAGTTCTACCGTAATCCTAAACATGGAGAATTTTGGATCGGTAGACGGATGACGCTTGAAGAGACTGAGTTTGCTTACGAAATTAAGGTAAAACATCTTGACGATTTAGAGGATTTTCTGGGAGTTAAGAAGGAGTCGCTTGCGGTTCGTGAGCAAGACTCTTTTGTAGATGGGCTAGTTGATCAATCTGAGGCGGATAAGGATTTTGTCGTTTGGTTATCAGAAGCTCGCTTAATTAAAGACCGATTTGAGATTGATGAGATGCAGAAAGCGATCGACGCTACGCATCGTGGCTTTGAGGACATGATTAAGGCGATTCCTTCCGCTGTTGGAAAGAAGCGTGGTGAGCGTTTGATTGAAGGAGCTTTCTTTACACGAGCGCGCTATGAAGGCAACGACCTTGGTTATGACAGCATCGTTGCATCTGGCTCACATGCCTGCATTTTGCATTGGATTAAGAATGATGGTGAATTAAAGAACGGTGACTTGATTCTTATCGATGCCGGTGTTGAAGTCGAGTCGCTCTACACCGCCGATATCACTCGTACTCTTCCGATAAATGGAAAATTCACCCCGGCCCAAAGAAAGATCTACACCCTCGTTTATGAGGCACAAAAAGCAGGAATGGAAGCGGTAAAGCCAGGCGCAAAGTTCCGCGATTTCCATCATGCGGCGATGGCTGTGATTGCAAAAGGCTTGGAGGAGATGGGTGTTCTACCTATTCCAGCCGAAGAATCTTTAAAAGCTGATGTTGGATTGCATCGACGCTGGACAGTTCATGGAACTGGACACATGCTTGGAATGGATGTCCATGATTGCGCCCAAGCCCGTAAAGAGGCTTACACCGAAGGTGTATTAGAAGAGGGAATGATTCTCACTGTTGAGCCAGGTTTCTATATCCATCCCGATGACACGCTATTCCCTGCTGAATATCGCGGAATTGGCGTTCGCATTGAGGATGATGTTCTTGTCACAAAAGATGGATACAAGAATCTAAGTTCTGCGATGCCACGCCACCCAGATGAGATCGAAGCGTGGGTAGCTTCGCTCTGGGCTTAGCGCTTAATACTCCGCTTTAATCTCTTTCTCAATCTAAGTATTAGGTTGCTCTTTAGCCAACCAAGTGGCATCCGATTGATCGTTTCTTTGTCAAAGACCATCATCGCGGCAGCAACAGTCTTAATATCGATTGAATCAGTATAAGAGGACGTCCCAATTGGAACTACGGAGTTTCCTAATGAATCAACATCTCCGATGATCTTGACGCCCGTACCCAATAACTCTTTCTGGATGACCTTTCCTAGTTCATTTGCTTTATCAACCGCCCATTGTGGCGTGAGAAGGCGTGCCTTATCAGCAGCAGGAGGTACATGATCCGTTAAGTGGCGGATATAGCCGGCGCGAACAAAAACTTCGTATTCATCCCAAACTCGCTCTTTAGGAAATTGGCGATTCAACTCAAGAAGAAGGGAAATCTCCTCCATCGTCAATGAGCGATTACTGCCACTTGGGGCAGCATTAAGAGAGCCGGTTGGAAGATTTAGAAATTTATTTATCTCATCAAAGAGAAATGTGGGTTGCGCCTCATTAACTATCAGCAGGGTGACATTTGATTTACCGAAGATATCTACCCATCTAGCAACCACTTTTCCGTGGGAATGTCGTTTCCAGAAGGTCGGCGAAACTTTTGATTCGCCCGGTTTATCAAGGATTGCATGTAACCAATCTTCGTATTCAATAGTGATTCCATACTTCAAATACTGTTGGTATGAGGAGGGCAAGAGCTTTGCAAGTGGTCTTAGAGTGAAGAGGATTTGAATATCTCTTCCCTTTATCTCGCTTCTAATTTTCCGAATTCTCTCGCCATCAATCTCTGAGAAGAATTCACTACTTAAAATCACTGTCTCTTCTTTGGCTCCATTAATTCGGCTAGACATCCGGTCCCAATATTTCTCCGGAGTTTTCTCGCCACCTCGCTTACTCCATCCCCAAGGTCTTTGGGTTAGCGCCCAGGCAACGCGATGATGGGCTTTGCTTCCAATTGGGGGATAGAAGATTCCATTTTCGCGAAGAAGAGGTCGGTTGAGTGCAAAAGATTCTTGGAGCGCTGTCGTGCCAGATTTATGGAATCCCGGATGAATGATTAGGCGCTTCTCGCTCATCAAGATTCCTTAGTTAATGCCCTTGATCACCGTTGCGCACTCTTCGCCAGGTTTATATTTGTATTCGCTATCCCACTTAAGTTGGAGCGGACGCTGTAATTTCTCAAACTTATTATCGATTACTTCTACGGGGCCAGATCCAGGTAGAAAACCTTGACCGTCACGTTTGAAATAAAGCTCGCGCTCCGAATCCATTCCTTCAGAAGTGAAGGTATAAACGCCATGCAATATGCCATTTTCGTAAGTCCCAACAAAGGAACCTTTAGAAGTATCTTTTTGGAATGGTTGATAGGCAAGATTCCCCGTAACTGTCGAATTGTCGTGATAGGTGAGATCCATGATAAATAAATCGTTGTTAGCTTCAGCGAAGTAGCAGCCCTTCACATTTGCGGCGGCCGCTTCTTCGGTTGTGAGAATTGAATCAAATGCTGCTTTGACGATTGGCATAGCCTCTTCAATTGACCCAAGGAAGGTCGCGCCAACTTGAATCCAGTAACCATCTTTAAGAACATTTAGCTGCCAGACGATGAATTCGCCCTCTCCTTCGCTTCCTTGCGATAGAAAGTAAGCCTTCTCTTCATCAAAGTCAGGTAGATCTACTTCTTGTTGTCCGGCTTCTTGCCAGAACTTCTCGCGATCAGCGAAGGTGATTCCATAATCAGGAGCCCAGATAATCGTTGCACCGACTTCTGCTTCACCAATTCCATAGGTACAAGCAATTCCACCAGCGTTATATGCAGCATAAAGATCTGTGCCTTCAGCTGGCTCCCACTCCGTTGCGATGTATTTGGCGTTCGCTACTCGATCTGGGAATGAATCCAAAATCTTCGTTTCGTCACAGAAAAGCGGAACGGAAGGAGTTTCAGGGAGCGCATCTTCCGCATCACTACACGCAGTTAAGAAAAGTGCGCTAATAAGAAGGACTACTACTCGCTTCATTAATTTCCCTTTGCTTCTAAAGTCACTGGTTCAGGTATCGGACATGGTGCGCCATCGCAGCAATTTGTCTTGGAGTGGCAATGAGGGCAGAGCCAACGAGTTGCAACCGGGTCATATGCCTGGCCACAAAAGTCACAAGGCATCTGGTTATTTGCTGACATAGGGCGGATTATCTCCCAATCCACAAGCCAAGAAGGGCTGCAAATACCCCCAAGAGGTAATTTCCGAAGAGATTCACAGCAAATAACTTCACTTCTCGCCGCTCTTCGAAGAGATCTAGCGCAAACGCCGACCAAGTTGTGAGCGCCCCACAGAATCCAAAGAGAAGAAAGGTGATATCCGATTCTTGATTAGCCGTGACTCCAAGCAGGAATGACCCGGCAAGATTTACTATCAAGATACCGTAAGGAAATCTGTAACTGTCGCGGAAGAATCGATCAATCAAATAGCGTGTTGGTGCACCAATTCCAGCGCCAATCAAAAAGAGGGCTAACCTCATTTTGCTACCTTTTGTTTCGGGTTGATTAGCCAGAGAATTAGCAAACTCATAATTACCATGGCGTAGAAGTAAGCAATAGCTAGTAAGTCATTGCGCTGGCCATGAATTACCGCCACAGATGAGAAGGTAGTCATAGCGCCAGCAAATCCAGGGATCCAAAAGAGTCGGCTCAATTCAGTTGGCTGAAGGCGTAGCGCAAAGAGCCCCGCCACAGCTACGCCAAGAAGATTGATTAGAAAGATTCCAATCTCATCGTTCTTTCCTACCAGGAGATACCGAAGCAGCGAGCCGGCAACTCCGCCAGCTGCGATTACAAAGAGCTTTTTCACGCCCGCTTTACGATTTTGTTGGCAATCCCTGAGACAACGCTAATCAATAAGCTCCCAACGAGCGCCGAAGTAAATGAATCGATGGTAATTACATCGCTCCACCGATCAGTTAGCATCAACATCGCAGCATTAATTACGAAGACAAATAAGCCAAAAGTGAGAATCACAGCAGGTAGTGTGAATAGCTTTAGAAGTGAGCCGATAAATGTATTGATTAGCCCAAATAAAGCAGCGACCCAGAAGTAATTCCAAGCGCCTTCTTTTATCTGGATTCCATCAACAATTAGCGTTGTTACCCAGAACGCCCCAGCGAGAACTGCCCACCGTAGGACTATTGACACTATTCAATTCCCTCGCGCTTACGAATCTTTGAACCAAGCCAGCGAACTGGGTCGTACTTAACGTCAACAACACGCTCTTTCATCGGGATGATTGCGTTATCGGTGATCTTGATGTGCTCGGGGCAAACTTCAGTACAGCACTTGGTGATGTTGCACATTCCTAGGCCATGTTCTTCTTGAGCCTTCTTCTTGCGATTGCGAAGACGATCGAGTGGGTGCATATCCAACTCAGCCATTTACGGAATTCTTGGCTTCGCTCAACATCGACTTGTTGCATCCGGTATTCGCCAGGCTTCAAATCTTCTGGGCCTTCAAAAGCGGGAACTTCCATCGCCTTCTTGTAGTTGAAGGAGACATCGGTAACGAGATCCTTGATGACCGGGAATGCACGAAGTGGAGTTACCGTGATGGTTTCATCTTCGCCATACATATTCATACGGGTCATACATGCAAGACGTGGCTTACCGTTGATCTCCATCGAACAAGATCCGCACTTTCCGGCCTTACAGTTCCAGCGCACTGCGAGATCCGACATCTGGGTGGCTTGAACGCGATGAATTACATCGAGGACTACTTCGCCTTCATTGGCGTCAACGGTGACATCTTTGAATTCACCGTTCTTGGAATCGCCGCGCCAAATGCGCATCTTTACTTTGCGGGCCATTTATTTCCCACCTTTCGCGAGTTCCTTCTCGGTGAAATATTTCTTTAGCTCATCCATCTCAAAGAGGCTAAACAACTCCTCGGGGAGCGGCTTCGCCTTCTCGGCTTCGATTTCAACCTTCTTACCGTTCCAGGTTGTGAGGTGGTTGTACTGGCGCCACTCTGGATCCATCTTTGGATAATCATCGCGAGTATGTCCGCCACGTGATTCTCGACGCTCAAGAGCCGAGCGTGCAATTGATTCAGAGACAAGCAACATATTCTCAAGGTCGATCGCTAAGTGGAACCCGGGGTTAAAGAGCTTTCCACCTTCAACCTTTACTTTCTTAGAACGTTCGCGAATTGATTCGATCTTCTTAAGTGATTCTTTCAATTCATTTTCGGTACGGATGATTCCGACTAGATCTTGAGTGATGTTCTGAAGTTCTTGTTGTAGCGCATATGGATTCTCATTGCCATCACGTTCAAATGGATCGTTTATGTGATCGTGGGCTTTTTCGATCGCTTTATCGCTAACTTCCGGAGACTTGCCCTTTAATCCCTTTACATATTCAGCTGCGCCAGCGCCAGCTCGCCTTCCAAATACAAGTAGATCTGAGAGCGAGTTACCACCTAGGCGATTCGATCCATGCATTCCGCCGGCAACTTCACCAGCTGCAAATAAACCAGGAACTCCGTAAGCAGCAGCAGTATCAGGATCAACCTTCACGCCACCCATTACGTAGTGGCAAGTTGGGCCAACTTCCATCGGCTGTTCGGTGATATCAACATCGGCAAGTTCTTTGAATTGATGCCACATTGAAGGCAAGCGACGCTTGATTTCATCAGCCGGTAAGCGCTTCGAGACATCTAGATATACGCCGCCATGCTCAGAACCGCGGCCGGCTTTAACTTCTGCGTTAATGGCGCGCGCTACTTCATCGCGCGGCAACAACTCAGGCGGACGGCGATTGTTATTTTGATCTTTGTACCAACGATCAGCTTCGGCTTCATTATCAGCGTATTTATCCTTGAAAACTTCTGGGATGTAATTGAACATAAAGCGTTCACCTTTATTGTTGGTGAGAACGCCGCCATCGCCGCGAACTGATTCAGTAACAAGAATTCCACGAACTGATGGTGGCCAGACCATGCCCGTTGGATGGAATTGGACGAACTCCATATCAACAAGAGCTGAGCCCGCTTTAAGGGCTAGCGCGTGGCCATCGCCAGTTCCTTCCCATGAATTAGAAGTGATCTTGAAAGATTTTCCAATTCCACCGGTTGCAAGTACTACTGCGGGTGATTCAAAGAGAACCTCTTCGCCACTTTCACGCCAGTATCCATAGCAACCTGAGACTTTATCGCCATCCTTCAAAATAGATGTGATTGTTAACTCCGCAAAGACCTTTATGTACTTCTCGGCATCACCAAATTCTTTTTTATCTTTCTGTTGCATAGCGACGATTCGCTGTTGCATGGTGCGGATTAACTCAAGACCAGTGCGATCGCCAACATGTGCCAGGCGTGGATACTCATGGCCACCAAAGTTACGTTGCGAGATTCGGCCATCTTTAGTGCGATCAAAGAGCGCGCCCCAGGTCTCAAGTTCCCAAATTCGATCTGGGGATTCTTTTGCATGAAGCTCGGCCATCCGCCAGTTGTTTAAGAATTTTCCACCGCGCATGGTGTCGCGGAAGTGAACTTTCCAACCATCATTTTCATTTACATTTCCCATTGCAGCAGCGGCGCCACCTTCAGCCATAACAGTGTGGGCCTTACCAAATAGTGACTTGCAGATGATGGCAACGCGAAGTCCAGCTTGACGCGCTTCAACGGCAGCGCGGAGACCAGCGCCACCAGCGCCGATTACAACTACATCGAAGCGATAACGATCGAATTTGATATCGCTCGCCTTGATTCCAGTCGACTCTTTAGCCATCACTCCGCCTAGAAGAAGTAGTAGTTGGTAATAGTTCCGGATGCAACCAACCGAACATAGAGATCGGTTAGCGCCACAACAATGAGTGAGATCCAGGCATAAACCGGATGGCGCTCATTCAAAACTGAAACCCAACTCCACATCTTGTAACGGAGTGGGTGCTTAGAGAAATTACGTAACCTTCCGCCGATTGTGTGGCGGCAGGTATGACACGAGGCGGAGTAAAGCCACAACATAGTTGCGTTAAGTAGAAGCACAAGAGTTCCAACGCTCATATGTCCCCACTCGCCTTCAGGGTTCTTAAAGGCGATGATCGCGTCATAGGTGAGGATGATGTTGAAAATTAATCCAAAGTAGAAGAACCAACGATGCCCATTTTGTAATATCAATGGTGCGCGAGTCTCACCGGTGTATTTCTTATGTGGTTCAGCAACTGCACATGCAGGCGGTGACATCCAAAATGATCGGTAATAAGCCTTGCGGTAGTAGTAACAAGTCAATCTAAAGCCAAGTGGAAAGATCAGAATAAATAGAGCCGGCGAAATCACCATTCCAAAGAGAGTGATTGTCCCAATCGGAGTTCCAAAGTGAGCTGAACCATCGATACATGCAGTTGAAAGACATGGTGAATAGAAAGGCGAGATAAGTGGTTCGGCGAAGTAATACTTCTTCTCAAACGCTCTGAAGGTCGCGTAAATAATGAATGCGACAAGAACTCCAAAAGTTATTGCAGGCTGTAACCACCAACGGTCAGTGCGAAGTGTCCGCTCTTTTAT
>RGJX01000030.1 GCA_010023045.1 Actinomycetota bacterium
CGGTATTGAGAGCGTGCTCAATCTTCCGGAGCTCGAGCGACGATCTGTTGATTTGGAAGCGAAGGCTTCGGCCCCCGATCTTTGGAATGATCCAGAAAGAGCACAAAAGGTCACTAGCGAGCTTTCGCGAACGCAATCAACTATTAACAAAGTTAAATCTCTCAAAAGCCGGGTTGTGGATTTACCCGTGATGCTTGAGTTAGCAGCTTCAGAGTCGGATCAATCTGCCATGAGTGATTTCAGTAAAGAGGTCGATTCCGTTACAAAGGCAGTTAGCGATCTCGAAGTCCAAACTCTCCTTAGCGGTGAATATGATCATCGAGATGCTTTGATAACTATTCGGTCGGAAGCCGGTGGCGTTGATGCCGCCGATTGGGCTGAAATGGTCTCTCGCATGTTCTTTCGGTACTGCGAACGTCATTCGTTATCTGTGAGCGTACTTGAAACTTCTTATGCTGAGGAAGCCGGAATTAAATCGACTACCTTCAAAGTATCTGGTCCCTATGCTTACGGACATACATCTTTTGCTGGCGTGGAAGTAGTCCCAGTCGTGGAACAGAGTGATCATATTGAGATTGACGAAAAAGAGATTCGCGTCGATGTTTATCGTTCATCGGGCCCTGGTGGTCAAGGTGTAAACACAACGGACTCTGCTGTGAGAATTACTCACATCCCAACAGGAATTGTTGTCTCCTGCCAAAATGAACGCTCGCAAATTCAGAACAAGGCAACAGCGATGGCAGTTCTTCAATCAAAGCTATTGGAGAAGAGGAATCAAGAAGAGCGAGCAAAAATCGATGCTCTTCGAGGGGATACGTCTGGCTCATGGGGTAATCAAATTCGCTCTTATGTTCTTCATCCTTATCAAATGGTGAAAGATCATCGGACTGACTTTGAAACTGGAAATACTCAAGCTGTCCTAGATGGAGATCTCGACGGATTTATCGAGGCTGGTATTAAGTGGCGGAGAAGTAAATAATCTCCACTTACGCGTAGCTTTTCATCTAATTCACATCAAAGCGTGCGGGTAAATGCCCGGAAATTCAAACCCGGATACCTAGAATCCATCCGTGATTAAGTTCGAGAACGTGACCAAGGTATATCCGAAGTCCGATAAGCCGGCTCTCGACAATGTCTCCCTAGAAGTTGAAAAAGGGGAGTTTGTCTTCCTAGTTGGTCTATCTGGCTCTGGTAAATCGACATTCTTGCGACTTGTCTTGCGCGAAGAGAAGCCAACTTCAGGAAGTATTCATGTGGCAGGAAAAGATTTGCGCACTCTCTCAAATTGGAAAGTTCCACAACTTCGTCGTCAAGTCGGAACTGTCTTTCAAGACTTTAGGTTACTTCCAAACAAGACCGTCTCCGAGAATGTCGCATTCACCCTTCATGTTTTAGGTTTCTCAAAGAAGGAAATAGCCCGAGAAGTTCCCGAAGTCCTTGAGCTTGTAGGACTAGAAGATAAGGGCGACAGAAAGCCGGGAGAGTTATCGGGTGGAGAGCAACAACGAGTTGCTATCGCTAGAGCTTATGTATCAAAACCAGCCATCCTTATCGCCGACGAGCCGACGGGAAACCTTGATCCTGCAACTTCGGTTGGAATTATGAAGTTACTTGATCGCATCAATAGAGAAGGTACGACTGTGGTGATGGCTACCCATGATGCGGGAATTGTTGATCAGATGCGCAAGAGAGTAATCGAATTAGAGGCCGGTCACGTTGTCCGTGATCAGGCTCGTGGCGTGTATGGATACTCGGGATAGGGCGAGATAGATGAAAGCTAGATTCATAATCAGTGAAGTTGGAATTGGTCTCCGCCGAAATTTGACTATGACCTTTGCAGTGATAATCACAGTGGCAATTTCCTTATCTCTACTTGGAATCGGTCTCCTCTCTAATTCACAGGTTCGAGTAATGAAGGATTATTGGTACGACAAGATCGAAGTTTCTGTCTTCCTTTGCGGTTCACTTTCGGAGGCTTCCTCATGCTCTTCGGGGGTAGTCACAGATGCACAGAGATTAGAAATTCAGCGGGATCTGGAAGCTCTGCCTGTTGTAGAAACTGTTTACTATGAATCACAATCAGAAGCTTTTCAAAGGTTTCAAGAGCGCTTTAAGGACTCGGCAATTTCTCAGAACGTCACGGTTGATCAATTACCAGAGTCTTTCCGAGTTAAGTTAAACGATCCAACTCAATTTGCTGTAATCCAGAGCGCTTTCTCCGGTCGTCCTGGAGTAGATGTAGTTCAGGATCAGCGTTCGATTCTTGAGAAATTCTTCCGACTCCTAAATGTCTTACGCGATGGAGCTCTTGCTATTGGTTTCGCCAGCGTGCTAACTGCAGCGTTGCTAATTAGCAACACCCTAAGGATTGCCGCTTTCAACCGTCGCCGCGAAACTAACGTGATGAAGCTAGTTGGAGCGAGCTCTTTCTCTATCCAACTTCCATTTATCTTGGAGGGAATCTTCTCCTCGATTCTTGGTTGGGGCTTTAGCGTTGGACTTCTATCGGGTCTCAAGTATGTGATTGATGATCGGATAGCGCCGCTACTTACCTTTACTAACTTCTTTACCTGGAACGACGTTTGGCTAACTTCCGCATACCTTCTCGGGACCGGTTTACTAGTAGCCACCGTTGCCTCTACTCTTACGCTTCGTAAGTATCTAAAGGTTTAAGGCGAGAGGGGTAATCCCTCAAGAGGAGAGTTCTTTCTCGTGGCTGCACGTTCCCCAAAACCCTCTAAGTCGTCTTCGAAGTCAACTTCCTCAAAGAGGAAAGTCACAGTGCGCTCCTCGGTCAAGAAGAGTGTTTCGCCGGTTCCTACTTTGGCGCAAAATGCGGAATTAAATAGTGTTGCTAATAAGCAACAAGAATTAGAGAACGTTGCTAATAAGCAACAAGTAATTGCGGGCTCAAAGGACTTAGAAAAGAAGAATGATCGCGTAGCGCTCACCTTCCTCGGTATTTTTGTTGCAGCGCTCTTTTTCGTCATCGGCGCAGGTTTTGGCAATTCGCAGGGAAACTCGCTTGTAGATGGAGCAATAGATGAACTGGTTTCAAACTCAACAATTGAAGTTGATCGAGGAACTTTAGAGCGAGCGGCAATTGAGGGAGCGCTAAAGGCTTCTGGGGATGGCTGGGCAAACTATTTTCCATCGACCACTTTAGAGACACTAAATAATCTGACTGCCAATGTTCTAACCGGAATCGGAGTTTCTATCCGCGAAGCGCGATCAGGTGCGATAGAGATTGCAGGTATTCAAGAAAATACGCCAGCGTTTCGAAATGGTCTTCAGGTCGGAGATCAGTTAATTCAGGTAAATGGCACTGATGTTCAAGGAGCCTCACTTACTACGGTAGCGGCCCTCATTCGAGGCGACCTCGGTAAAGAAGTAGTAATACAAGTGAATCGTGATGGGGCCAGCAAAGTCTTTTCACTCCTCACTGAACGTGTGGACGTCAAGACAGTTGATGCCTCCCAGATAACTCCTGACATCGCATATTTGGCAATCAATACCTTTGCATCTGGAACTTCGTCTGAATTCTATTCCGCTCTTGAATCTCTCAAAAGTTCCAAGGGAGTTGTTATAGATCTCCGTGATAATCCCGGTGGATTGATCGAAGAAGCAGTCTCTATAGCCGAACTTTTTATCGGTAGAGGCGTTGTTGTTTCCTACCGTGCAAATGGAGAAGAGAAAGTCTTCAGTGCAAATAATCCAAGCCCTAGCAGGGCCCCTGTCGTCTTAATGATAAATAAAGGCACTACGAGTGCGGCCGAAATCTTGGCAGGAGCATTTCAAGATAGAAACCGCGGTGTAGTGATTGGCGAAAAATCTTTTGGTAAGGGATCAGTTCAAGAGTTTATGACCCTAAAAGATGGTTCAAAGCTAGAGCTAACTGTTGCCCTCTACTTGACTCCGAGCGGTAGAACAATCGAAGGAGTCGGAATAGTGCCGGATCTACGAGTTGCCAACTCAGAGATAAAGGTTAAAGCGCTTCAAATTCTCGGCGGGCTGGCTCAATTGGGCTCTAAAAACTAAAAGTTCGCTCACTAGCTCTCAATTACTCTCACATTTGCTCCAATTGATTACCCTTATCCAATGGTGAAGGAATCTGGTAGGAAATTGATTGCCCAAAACAAAAAGGGCCGTCATGATTACTTCATCGATGAAGTGTTTGAAGCAGGTCTAGTGCTTCAAGGTACCGAAGTTAAATCACTTCGGGCGGGCCGTGCCACGCTTACCGATGGCTACGCATCCGTTAAGGATGGCGAGCTATGGCTAGCTGGAGTCCACATTCCAGAATACAACGAGGGTTCATGGACCAATCATGAGCCGCGTCGTGAAAGAAAGCTCTTGATGCAGAAGCGTGAAATCACCAAGTTGATTGGAACCCTGAAGGAGTCCGGATTAACACTTATTCCACTTTCACTTTATTTTAAAGATGGCATTGTTAAAGTTGAAATGGGACTTGCTCGAGGTAAGAAGGCGCATGACAAGCGTGATTCCCTAAAAGAAAAGCAGGCTTCTAGAGAAATTGATCGCGCTTTATCCCAACGAGCTTCAGGTAAAAATTCAGGAAGAGGCTCGCGGTTGAGCCAGGGGAAGCGGGCCGAGGAAGCCGGGATGATCTCGTTAACCACAAAAACCCGCGCAATCAATTAGACGCAGATAAAACTTCGTCTGATTACGATCTCGCTGCCTAAGCGAGCGCTGTAATCCGTTGCCCTGAGCTTGCTCTCGCCTCAGGCCCCAACGTCGATAGAGGGCTTACCAACCGATAACGTTGTGATTATCGGCAGGGACATCTAACACAACTGCGTTCGTCGACTACTTGTGTGCGTGAGAGTCGGGACAGAGAAAGCGATTAGCACACTACGCCCGTAGAAGCCCTGTATCAGTGTCGAAGGACCCGGGTTCGATTCCCGGCACCTCCACCAATATGTCTTAGTTTGTTCCTAGAGACTTGAGTATTTTCTTACCCGCCAAATCGCGGTCAAACCCGTTGCTATTCCGAGAATTCCGACATTGCGAGCACCGGAACTTATATTCTCAAATATTAAAAAGAGTCCAACAAGAGTTGAAAGCGAACTTAGTGAATAAATAAAGACCCTACGGAATTTAGAGATGTTTGTAGGTTTCCAAAACGAAATTAGCAATGAGAGCGGTCCACCAAACATGGCCGGGGCGACGATTATTGCAGCCGCTAGAGCAAGGGACTCCACGAGCTGAAGTCTAGAGTCACTTGCTCACATTGACTGGCGTATTGTTCGGCGCAACTATCCGTTCTATCAATCCGGTTTATCAATCTGGTTACTCGAGCTGCTCTCTAAGCCACTTCGCGAGCGATTACTTACACAGATTCTCCAGCAGGTTCCTTACGTCTTATATTAAGCGGTTACTTGCTCCATTTCTCCGGCAGGTACTTCCACCCTTACTTGAACGCCTTCTTCAGCAGTTTCTTATACGGCGATCAATTCTTGAGAAACTAGAGCTTTGCTGCCGCGCTTTGATCAACTGGTCGAGCAGGGACGAAAAGCTCTTTGCCTTGTGGCGAAGTCCAAGTGCACGATCCATCGACATGGCTCTGTAATCTCCAACCTCCATGCGTTTTGAGTCGATGGTGACGTCGACAGAGGAAACCAAGATTTTCCGGATTAGTGTGACCACCTTCCTCCCAACTCTTTGCATGATCGATATCGCTAAGACGAGCGGGATAGCTACAACCAGGGAATCTGCATGTTCGATCTCGGGCCGTTAAGAAGTCCACTAGATATTGAGACGGTAGATAGTGGCTCCTACCCATGTCGAGTAGATTTCCCGTTAGTGGATCAGTGACAAATTTTCGCCATTTTCCATCTGCGGCCAACTTTCTTGCCAGCGATGCAGGTATTGGGCCGTGGCCCTCTAGTTCTGCTGGGTTTTCGGCCAGACCGAGGAGAGTAGGTAGATCCACAGTTACATTGATAGAAATTGGGCGCTTTGCATTTTCAATCTTCTTTGAGTTTGAGCTCAAGAATTCACTTGCGATTGCCGTTAGGGCATCAGCGCGCTTCATGTCTATATTCCTTGGGTCCATGGCGTTCTTGTCTAAATTCTTATCGTTCGATTTATCGGTCTCGGCATCAGAAAATTCCTTTTCGCCATCAGCAGGGCCAAATGACGAGCAGAGAGCTCTCTCTAATTCAATTCTGGCATTTATAGCTAGATAGACGGTTTGAGCATCTTCAGATGGAAGGAGTGCAATGAGAGTAGACATTCCATCGCTCTCGGGATAAATAGAGACGGTTCGGGAATCGCGCGCAATTTCATGCCTTTCTTCTAGAACTTCAGGCGCATATTGCGCGAATAAAGTTTTTAATTTCTTGCTGACTTGTGCTGCTGTATGAAATTCAGAATGGGCCAAGGCTTTGCTTTCGATAAGCGGAAGGATGTCAGGAGAAACCCCACGCTCTAAAGCGTCGGCAGTCTCCCGCGCTATTAAAGTTGCATGGCTTGAACTTATGTCCCCATTTGAGAGCGCCTCGCATGTGGCAGGTAGATGATTTGTAAGAGTGCGGGCCACATCAATGCGCATTTGCGCTGTATTCGGCGAAAGTTTGAGTGCGGTAGCAACATCTTCACGTTCGGCCTCATCTACGCCTTCCCACATATTTGAAGCCTCGTTTGGCTCGCTACCAGCTATTGCCAGAGTTGCTTCTTGGATCAATGAATAGAGCCATGAATATTGTTTCTCCAAGGCTGCGAGGTAATCGATTCGACCTGAGGAGCTAAGAGTTCTTGGCTCAATTTCCAGGAGATGTCCAAGATTCTCATAGCTGCCCGGACGTGTCTGGAGATAAGCAACTCGTGCTTCGACGGGAGTAGAAGCGGTGCTTACAATCTCAGTCAGGCTCATGTATGAATAATGGAATTGGCCACTGACAAAGATTGATCTAGAAGATGTAATTTCCCCAGATCTTGGGTAAATAAAGTGCAATTTGCTGCAAAGTTATACGAAGCGCAAACGCCTATTATTGAAATTTACTTATCTGAGTTTAGAAATAGTCCTTGCAAGTTTTAGACAGAACAGAATGAGAAACCTCGCCAATATGAACCCACTATGTAGCCTGATGCTCATCTCCGCTGCTCATTAACAACTCCAGCAGAGTTTGTTGTAGCCAACCCAACCAAGAGTAGACGGCATAAACAGCTTTCATGGGATCGCTGTCGGTCATCAATTCATATTTCTTATGCAAATCTGATGCATCTCGATTCGATTCCGTGGCGGAGTTCGTGCCACCATCGTACTTAGCGCCATCACGTGCCCCCGTAACTGAATCACCGCCTTGAGAAGTAGCTCCGTTGCCTGCTGTACTCGTCGAGTCCTCTTTGAACTCTTTACTAATTCCAAGTCGAACAGCAAGAGCGAGGCGCAAATCATTTAACGCACCCAACCAAGCCATCGCATCGTTATCGATGAAGGTAATTTCAATGGAGCCGCGATCAATTGGCTGATCTGCGTTCCAACCCTCATCTTGGGGGATTAGAGCCTCATAAACCGTATGCGCATGTGCTCGCTTCTTCTCCCGAAGTCCATGTTCGGTATAGCGTCGGAATTCCGAGGCGGACTTCTCATCTTTATAGGCATTTGGAAGTAATCGTCTTAGTACCGGATCTTCGGGAGGCTGTTCGCTGCCACCCATTCCCATCGATCCCATACCCATCATCTGAAAGAGCGGATCAATATCAATCTCGGCATTAACCGCACCATCACCTAAGAGCTCCAACATCTGCTCACATAAATTGATTAGTACATGCGCCTCTTGAGAGGTAAAGACGATATGAATCGAACCATCTTCGGCTCGGATAAATTTAGAACTCATCTCAAATTTAAAGTGATTTGAGCGCAGAGACAACCTTAGTTAACGATGCCTTTGCATCGCCAAAGAGCAGGGTTGTCTTCGGGTCATACAAGAGTTCATTTTCAATTCCGGCAAAACCAGGGCGCATCGAGCGCTTCAAGAAGATCACATTTCCAGCTAGCGATACATCAAGAATCGGCATTCCATAAATCGGACAACCTGGAGTTGTTTTAGCCGCCGGGTTAACAACATCGTTTGCACCGATAATCAGCGCGACATCGGTCTGGGGGAAAGTTGGATTTACTTCATCCATCTCAGAGAGTTGCTCGTAGGGAACATTTGCCTCTGCGAGAAGTACGTTCATATGTCCTGGCATACGACCAGCGACTGGATGAATGCCATAAGCAACATCAATTCCCTTTGCGGTCAACAAATCCGCTAGTTCACGGACCGTATGTTGCGCCTGCGCAACGGCAAGCCCAAAACCAGGAACGATAACAACTCGTCTCGCGTAGTTAAGCAAAATCGCAACGTCATCTGGGGTTCCTGATTTAACTGGGCGAGTATCTGCGGATGCACTACCGGATTGGGCTTTGGCGGTGAATGCGCCGAAGAGAGTTCCAAATAGCGAGCGGCCCATCGCTTCTGCCATCAAACGAGTCAAAATAGTTCCGGAGGCGCCAACTAGCGTTCCAGCAATAATCAACAAAGTTGCATTCAATACATAGCCGGAAGCAGCAACTGTAAGGCCAGTAAATGCATTCAACAGCGAGATAACAATTGGAACATCTGCGCCGCCAACGGGCAGTACGAATAAGACTCCAAAAAGCAGCGAGAGAGCAGCCAATATCAAAAGCGGGGTAGTGCCTAGCTCGGCGATTACCCATCCGGAGACTCCAATTACTCCGCCCAGCGTTCCGGCAATCACTGCACGTCCACCCGGGAAAACAACGGGCGCAGTAGTCATTAACTCCTGCAACTTCAAAAAGGTAATGATTGATCCGGAGAAGGAAACGCAACCGACAACAACTGTAAATACTGTTGCTAGAACAACGGCAAAGGAGGCGGTATCACCGAGCTTCATATACTCCACGATTGCAACTAAGGCAGCAGCGCCACCACCAACGCCATTAAATAGCGCAACAAGTTGGGGCATCGCAGTCATTTGTACGCGGCGGGCAGCGGGAACTCCAATGATCACACCAACCACAATTGCGCCGATAATCCATCCGAGATTTCTTCCCTCATTCTCAGAGCGGAAGAAGACCAAGAGCGTTGCAATTCCAGCGCCAGCAGCGCCCAGAAGATTTCCACGCCGGGCAGTTCTTGGATGAGATAAGCCTTTAAGAGCGAGGATAAAGCAGACGCCCGCAATCAAACCGATTAAGTCGTATAAGCATTAGCTCCACTCATCAACGGTGTGTGCAGCGTTGAGGAAACTTTAGAGACAACTTCAAAGCCGACGAAAACGGCAAGGACAAAAATAGAGATGATTGCGATTGCTTCCATTACCTCGCCCTCACTTTCCCGACCCAGCGCCATTTGGGGAACGTCGCGCGCCGTCATGAGTGAGTGCGGCCGCATCGATGATTTCATCGCCAAAATCGATGTTTAGCGCCCCATCTTTGACCATGAGGAGCAGCAAATTAACTACGTTGCGTGCATATAAAGAGGAGGCATGAAATGGCAATTGGCTTGGAACATCTTTACCGCCCCAAATTCGGACACCGTTGTCGGTAAGAACAATCTCACCTGGTTTTGAACCTTCGACATTTCCACCAGATTCGGCGGCCAGATCAACAATCACAGAACCTTCAACCATGGAGCTATACATATCTCTTGTAACTTTTGCATATACAGATGCAATGGATATTACAAACTCTTTCTCATCCCCTTTTACAATATCTTTTTGCTCTCGACCAGTTGGTGCAAAGTAACGAATCTCATCACCAACTTTAGAGTTCAAAGTGGCACCCCCAATGGGCGAAGATATGCTCATGGTTTGTATATTAAAAGGGTTTGAATAGAACCCCAATTCAGATAAAAATTTCGGGATCAAAAGTATAAATTGATTTTTCTGTCTCTCTTCAAATTTGACTAGCGAGTACGGCTTTACACGATAATTCCACGAATTTAGCCACTCCAAAGACATAAAGTACCTTGTTGTTTGTAATTGATG
>RGJX01000004.1 GCA_010023045.1 Actinomycetota bacterium
TATACATCTCATTTGCAATCACGCTAGTTTTGAAATTTCCGCCAGTCATTGTGCGGATGATGTCGAAGACTTTAAGTGCGCCAATAGTTATCGTGCTCAAAACTACGATGATGGTGCCTCGGATCATTGGAACGGTAACGCGTGAGAAACGCTTCCATCCGCTTGCGCCATCGAGCATTGATGCTTCCAATATCTCATCTGGGATAGCCTTGATCGCAGCTGATAGAACCACCATCGCAAACCCAGTTTGGATCCAGACAAAGACAACAATCAAAAGAAATGTGTTAAGCGGATTTACCAACAACCAATTTGTAGGAACGAAGCCGAGCCATTCAGCAATCTGACTAAGTAAGCCTATCTCCGGGGCGCGTTCGTTAGGCTCAAATTGGTAGACGAACTTCCAGATAATTCCTGCGCCAACAAATGAGATTGCCATCGGCATAAAGATCAGTGACTTCACCAGTCCTGGACGTCGCATCCGATCGGTAAGGACTGCAATTAATAATCCAAAGCCAGTTGAAGCAATCGGAGCAACAATCATCCAGACGCCAGTGTTTCGAAGTACATCAAGAATTTCCGGTTGAGTGAAGGCCCATTGGTAGTTCTCCCACCCAACGCTCTCGTTACCGCGCGCATCGCGAAATGAGAGATAAAGGGTTCGAAATGCTGGAGCGACCAGGCCAATAAACAGGAAAATCAGCGCTGGGGCCAGGAAGATTACATATTTAAGAAATCTTTGTACTCGCTCACCAGTTCGCTCAGAGAGCGCAAATGCGATTGCAACTAGGGCTCCAAAAATCAGGATTGTAAGAGTTAAGCCAGTTAATTTTGAGACCGCCTGCTCTAATTGAGATTGGCGAGCGGCAATCTCAATCATTTTGGTCTCCTACTTCTAATAACTCATCTAGATAAGAATCAAGATAAGAAGAGGTGCGGTGACTTTACCGTCACCACACCTCTTCTACTACTTACTATTTAGGACTTTGGCCCGTTATGACTTTGGCCAAGACTTCTCGATTGCATCAAGAACAGCCTTATCGGACTTGTTCTCTGCAACCCAAGCAGTCATTTCCTTCCAGAAGGAACCAGCGCCAACTGCTGCTGGCATCGCATCGGAACCATCGAAGCGGAATGTGGTTGCATTCTTGAGAATTTCAACCGCATTCTTATTCACTGGATCTGCGACATTTGCAACATCGAGGCCCTTGTTAGCTGAGAACCAGCCACCAAGTGCAGCCTTCTTGTTATTCCATTCTGGGGATGTGAGGTAGAGCTGCACAGCTCCTACTTCTGGACGATCCGAGAATGCACCTACGAATTCGCCGCCACCAAGTGCTGGACGCTGATCAGCGGTCACACCTGGGAAGTAGAAGGTTGTGATTCCACCTTCGGTTGTTGTGTCATCTGGTGTGACGATTGTTGCACCGTAATCAGCGCTCAAAATTCCACCGATGAATGAAGCCTGGCGATGCATTGCGCAGGATCCATCAACAAGTCCCTTACCGCCTTCTTGGAAGGTGGTTGTAGCAATTGCTGGGACGTTTCCAACGTACTTAGGATTCTTAAGGATCTTGCCTGCTTCCTTTAGAACTGCAGCAACTTTTGGATCATTAAATGGAATGGTGTGATTTACCCACGCATCGTAGGTAGATGCATCATTAACACGAAGCATCAAATCTTCCATCCAGTCAGTTCCAACCCATCCAGTTGCATCTCCGGAGCCAAAGCCAACGCACCAAGGTTGTACTTTGCCGCCAGCTGCAACGGTGTCAGAGAGAGCTAGAAGCTCTGCCCAAGTTGTTGGAATGCTCCAACCGTTATCTGCGAATGTCTTTGGTGAGTACCAGACGAATGACTTAACGTTTGCGCCAAGTGGAGCGGCATAGAAGGTTCCATCAACGGTTCCATATGCCTTCCAATCTGCGCCGTAATACTCATCTGCAGCTGCTGAAACATCATCAGTAGCTGGGAACATCTTGCCCGTTGCAACCATTGCCTTTAGAAGACCTGGCTGTGGGAAGACGGCGAGATCAGGAGCAGTTCCACCCTCTACACGTACTGGAAGTTGTGCTTCAAATTCAGCAGTTCCATTCCAGTTAATTGTGATACCAGTGCACTCTTCGAACTCTGCGAAGGATTCCTGGTAGATCTCAGCTTCTGGGCTACGAATCGAAGAGTAGATTTCGACTTCGACGCCTTCATAACTTCCATATGACTCATACGCATCGCAATTTCCACCGCTTGCCGAATCATCTGAACTTCCACATCCAGAGATGACAAGGGAGAGCGCTGCGAACAAGCTGGTCGCCAAAATTAGACGACGCCGCAAAAATGCGGTCATTTAACTTCCCCTTTCGAAAGGAACTCCCTAGGTTTTCCCAGGAAGTTGACCTCAGTTTTCGCAAAGCCAGGACTTCGTTCAAAAGCGATTATGCCTTCGGGCGCCGTTAGCCAATGAATTTCATAATCGCGGGATTTCTTGAGAGCTGGATGACGGCTTCGAATCCGTAAACTCTCGCGATAGAAATTTAGGGAACTACCTTTAACTTCATCCTGCGCGGCAACGCTCTTGGAACTCCAATGTGAAGGAATTGGAAGCCAAGGGCTTCCAGTTGTGAATCCAAAGTTATTCGAGCTATCCCAAGGGATTGGGATACGTGCACCATCTCTCCCCTTATCTTTTCCATTTGTTCTATAAAAAATGGGATCTTGGCGAACTTCATCGGCGAGCTCTCCATCGGCTAGCCCCAACTCTTCACCTTGGAAGATGTAAATCCCTCCCGGAAGTGCGTGGGTTAACAGCGCAAATGCTCTCGCGCGCAATTCACCGGATTCACCACCACCAAGCCTCGTAACCAATCGCGGCGAATCATGATTTGAGAGCACCCAAGTTGGAGGCGCAGCCACCGTGGCGACTTCGGAAAGCGTTCGCTTTATTGCAGGAATTAGCGTGGCGGCGCTCCAAGGAGCAACTAGGAAATCGAAGTTGAAGATTTGATGCAACTCATCGCTTCGAACATAACGCGCTGCCCGTGAACTTGGGTGAACCCAGGCTTCAGCAACGGAGATCCGCTCATCGGGATAGGAGTCGAATATCTTTCGCCAGCCTCGATAAATCTCATGAACACCTTCGCGATCGAAGAAGGGGACATCGCTTAATAACTCGGCGCGTTGGCTATCAGGCATATCTGTTACATCAAGACGGAGCGCTCTAGTCAATGCTTCTGGATCATGATGATCTTTCAAAATCTCATCTTTAGCTAAACCATGTGCCACATCAATTCGAAAACCATCTGCGCCTAGATCAAGCCAGAATCGCAAGGTAGTCTCGAAATCTTCTCTAACCTCTTGGTTATTCCAGTTTAAATCCGCCTGGGTTGAGTCAAATAGATGTAGGTACCACTGTCCCGTAGTTCCATCTTTCTCGGTAATCCGACTCCAAGCTGGTCCACCGAAAATGGAATTCCAATTGTTGGGCGGAATCTCACCGGTTTCACCGCGACCATCGTAGAAGTGAAAACGTGCTCGCTCCGGAGAGCCTTTCGGAGAATTTAAAGCAGCTTTAAACCATTGATGTTCAGTTGAGAAGTGATTCGGAACAATATCAACTATCACTCTCAAGCCAACTTTATGTGCGCTATCAATTAGCGCTTTCGCATCGCTTAAGTTTCCAAATCTAGGATCAACATCGCGTGGATCGGCGACGTCGTAACCACCATCCTTATTCGGAGACTTATAAAAAGGACTCAACCAGATCGCATCTACTCCGAGAGATTTCAAGTAACCCATCCGAGTCACTAAGCCCTTTAGATCTCCCTCGCCATCGCCATTGCTATCTTGAAATGAGCGCGGATATACCTGGTAGATGGCGCTATTTGGCCACCAAGAGTTTTTGGTCATTGCTGCTCTTCGGGGTTTAACCGTCTAGTTGAGTTACGAACAACCAGCGTGGTTGGCATCGTGAGTGAATGTGGTTCGCTTCTTGGAGATTTCAGCCGCTCCATGATTGACCAGGCCGCCATCTCGCCCATAAGTGGAACAGGCTGTTCAATTGTGGTGAGATCAGAGAATTCCGCCATCTCGTGGCCATCAAAGCCAATAATTGAGATGTCATCAGGAACTTTCAAACCATTTCGCTTAATTGCTTGCAGCGCGCCAAGGGCCATCTCGTCGGAGAGCGCAAAAATTGCTGTGGGGCGATTCGGGCGAGCAAGCAAGTCATCCATTGCTCTGCTTGCACCATGCATTGTGAAATCACCATAAACCTCTCGGGATGGAACCCACTCCAAACCACTCTCTGCAAGGACTTGCATAAATCCACGACGACGATCTTGCGGAACGCTAAAACCAAATGGATCATCAGGGCGACCTGCTAGTAAGCCAATCTTTTTATGACCGAGGTTAACCAGGTGTTGTGTTGCAGTTCGAGCTCCTGCGACATCATCGATCGCAACGCTAGCGCAGCGCTCGTGATGCATTCCGACAAGTGCGATTGGAATTCCTAGGCTTAACATAGATTCAAACTCTTCTTCAGTCGGCGGAAGACTAATTACGATTAGCGCATCTACTCGCCCTTTTAGCAATTGGTGCTGAAAAAGTCGCTCGCGACCCTTTAGTTGCGAGAAGTTATATAGAAGTAGATCAAGACCTGCTTCTCGAAGAGCTTGTTCGGCGCCGCTAATTACTTGAGCGAAGTACCAGCGAGATATATAAGGAGCGACAACACCTACTGAATTGGTTCGACCAAAGAGTGCCTTGGCATTTGCTTGCGGGATTGGATAGTTCAACTTCTCAGCAGCATCGAGAATCTTCCGGCGGGTTTCAGTGTTTACGTGGTGCATACCGCGCAAGGCGCGCGAGACAGTTGCGATTGAGACTCCGGCTTCGGCGGCGACCTCTTTAATGCCTATCGATTTTGAACCAATTGACACGCTTTCGGCTCCTAAACTGGAAATGCGATTTTTGGGACTGTAAAAAACTGTAAGGGCGAAAAATAACTGTAAGAGCGAGATTTGCCTAGACCCATGATTACCCCAGTTCTCGCTCCTGTTAAGGTCGCTACATGGGTACGACCACTGAAAATTCTCAGGCGATTGCCCGACGAATTGTTCGAATCGAGCCTAAGTTCCGAGAGGTCGTCACAAAGTTTGGGCCGGCACCGATCGGAGCTCGCCCTTCAAAGATCTCTAACTTTCAAGCTCTAGCTGAATCAATCTTGGGCCAACAACTCTCCGTGAAAGCGGCAGCCACGATCACCGAGCGAGTAATACAAGCCGCCGGAGGAAGAATGGATCCAGCGGGTATAGCCAAATTAACTCCCAGCAGGCTTCGTAGCGCAGGCTGCTCTGCGGCAAAGGCGCGGGCGATCTCGGAGTTGGCTCAAGTTGTGGCTGATGGCGACCTTCCGATCCGTTCGCTAAATAAGAAGAGTGATGAAGCGATTATGGAGTTACTGCTTCCGCTCTACGGCGTCGGTCGATGGACCGTTGAAATGTTTCTAATCTTTCAATTGGGAAGAAGCGATGTTTGGCCGACTGGGGATCTTGGAGTTAGAAGGGGCTGGGAGAAGCTCTACAAGATGAAGCGAGAGGTCGAAATAGATGAGCTAGAGAAGCTCGGCGCTAAGTTTGCCCCACATCGCAGCCACCTTGCTTGGTACTGCTGGCGAGCGCACTCGCTCTACTAATTTCTGGATTTAATTTCGAGGTTTGAGAACTAAAGCAACAGAGTTGATACACCAGCGTTGATCTGTGGGAACTGCGTAGCCTTCACCTTCAAATACATGTCCAAGGTGAGAACCACATTTTGCACATCTCACCTCAGTGCGAATCCGCGGCGCGAGTGATCGATCTTCAAGAAGTATCACCGCATCACCTTCCTTAGGCGCATAGAAAGATGGCCAACCACAACCAGAATGGAACTTCTCTTCACTTCTAAAGAGTTCAGCGCCACATGCCTTACATTCATAAACCCCGATGGTCTCACTCTCATAGTACTTTCCAGTGAATGCAACTTCGGTACCAGCTTTACGGAGCACGTCGTATGAGAGTGGATCTAACTCTCTCTCCAGTTTTGAATCATCGATTTGAACCTCAAAAGGTTTTCCGGTTAGCGGATTTATCTTCGGCAGGATTGAGCCTGGCTCCATTTCAGCCCTTCACTTTCGGAAATGGAATCCCAGTTGAGGAGTGACAGTCATATCCATTTGGGTTTTTCTCTAGGTAGCGTTGGTGATACTCCTCCGCTGGCCAATAGGTATGTGGGGCGGCCTCTTGAATCTCGGTAACAATTTCACCAAAACCTTGGGCCTTTAAAACATCGTTATATAGCTCGCGAGTATTTACGGCGCTAATCATCTGGTCGTCATTAGTAATGAAAATAGCGCTTCGATATTGGGTACCAATATCGCCGCCTTGTCGGTTTAGTGAGGTTGGATCATGCATTGTCCAAAACTCTTCAAGTAAGCGTTCATAAGTTATCTTGGTGGGATCGAAAATTACTTCGACTGTTTCAGCATGATTTGTAGTTCCCGTACAGACTTGCTCGTAAGAAGGATTTGGTCTAGTTCCTCCCATGTAACCAACAGAAGTTGATACAACGCCATCGAGATTCCAGAAGCGTCGTTCTGCGCCCCAGAAGCAACCAGTTGCAAAATAAGCTTTCTGAATAGAAATCTCGCTCATCCCCACATCTTGGCATGAGTTTTGACTGATAGCCTTATCAAAAGCCCCCGTAGCTCAGGGGATAGAGCACTGCCCTCCGGAGGCAGGTGCACAGGTTCGAATCCTGTCGGGGGCGCATCTGAGCGATAACTCACCTTTCGAGACTATTGAGTATCGAGGCATAACGCGAGAGAATTCTCTTCTCACCCACTCGGGAAGAACAGCTCGATTTAGTTCTGGCTTATTCCTGCGCGGTCATTAGCAGAAGAGAGGTCGTTTGATGTCGGCGGATTTCAATATGGATTGGCGCCATCGCGCTGCCTGTCGACACGTCGACCCTGAACTCTTCTTTCCGGTCGGAAATACAGGTCCGGCAATCGCACAAATCGAAGAAGCAAAGAAGGTCTGTGTTAAGTGCGATGTCCGCGAAGCATGTCTCCAATGGGCACTTGAATCAGGACAAGATTCGGGAGTCTGGGGTGGGTTATCTGAAGATGAACGTCGCGCTATGAAACGTCGCGCTGCCCGTCATCGCGCAAGAATGCTGGAAAACCAGAACCAAATTTCTTAAGAGTTAGTTAAGTTGAAATTCAATTTGAGCTTCAGTTCCAGGGCTTAATCGATTAAAGCGTAATTCGCCAGATAACTCGTTATCAGTCAGAGTCTTAACTATCTCTAGCCCAAGGCTCGAGCTCTTAGCTAGATCAAAGTCGTTACTTAGGCCGGCGCCATCATCTACGACCGATATTTTGAAGCGGTTCTCTCTCCTTATAACTTGAACTTCTAACTTACTGCCCTGTTCATTTAACCCGTGTTCGAGGGCATTCTGGATCAACTCGGTTAGAACCAAAGCTAGCGGAGTTGCAATCAACGAGGGAACTAGGCCAAAGTCACCACTTTTGTTCAACTTTATTTCTGTGGGGCGAGGGCTTAACTCCAAGGCGCTATTAAGTAGTTTGACCACCACCTCATCGAATTGCACGCTATCTTGCGAACTTGTAGATAACGTCTCATGAACATGGGCGATTGATGCAATCCGACGAATCGCTTCTTCGATCGCTGAGCGAGCTAGACCATCTTCGGTACGCCGTGATTGCAGCCTAAGTAAGGCAGAAACTGCTTGTAGATTGTTCTTTACCCGATGATGAATCTCCCGAATAGTTGCATCTTTGCTAACTAGCGCACGATCACGGCGCCTTAACTCAGTAACGTTATGGACAAGGACGACTGCGCCAATTCGTATCTCAGACTCGGTAAGCGGAATGGCGAGGAGATCGATAACGCCGTCAGAGTTTTCAAACTCATCGCGCCTTAGCGAACGGCCACTCATGACAACTCGCCAACTCTCTTCACGAGGTTCCCGACCTCGAATTGGTACTGCGAGTTGATCGAGAATCTCACCGAAGTGTTGGCCATCCATATCTTTCAACCAACCAATTCGCCCAAAGGCGCTTCGTGCATTTGGGCTAGCGAAAGTTATCCGGCCATCAACATCTAATCTAACTAATCCATCACCGGCCCTCGGTGCGGTTTCTGAACGATAGACACTTCCTTGGATGGGAAAGTTTCCTTCCGCAACCATTCGATAGATGTGATTTGCAATCTCACGATAATTTAACTCTAGCCGTGATGGCGTTCGCATCGTCTCAATATTTCGATGGCGCGTAATTACTGCAATTGACTTCCCACCAAATTTCACGGGAATGATCTCTTCCTTAACAGTGAATTCACCAATTGTGGTCGGCTCTAAATCGCGAATTATGTTTCCGGTAGTGAATGCATTATCGATATTTGGTTCTTCCTTAGGAGAAATTTCTCTTCCTGCAATGTCAGTCGCGAAAACTGTGGCGGCAGTCATTGGTCTTATCTGGGCAACTGCGATAAATCCCTGGTCATCATGTTTAGGAATCCAGAGAACTAGATCGGCAAAAGATAGGTCAGCTAGTAGTTGCCACTCAGCGATTAGATCTGAGAGTCGGCCAAACTCCTCACTAGTGAGCGTGGAAGCTCCCGGCAGGTTCCTAAAAGGCATGAGGGAAGGTTACTCAAATAGCCGATTTGCGACTTCTCCAATGGATTTACGTAACTTTGAACGCGGCGCCACATCTAATAATGCGGAGTATGCGCTCTTGGCTCGATCTAGTGAATCTCTATCAAATGGTAGGTATTGCCACTCGTATCTGCCTACCCGGGCGCTAAAGCGTTTCTGAATAGAGCGCTCCCGGCGGGTATTTCCCGTTTGGTTGAGAATAAATATCGCTCGCGCAGTGATTCGCCCGGCATCGAGTGAGGCAAGAATTGATTCAAGTTCAAACATATGGTTGTTATCTGGTGTCATGAGAAATATAAGCGTTTCTGCTCGTTCCAAGAGATCGACATAGTTTCGCGCCGGTGCGCGTCTATCTGAGAAGGCGCTCTCCAGGTTGGGAATTGGGCCGGCATCAACTAATTGAAGGGCGCTACTTTCCTCGCTGAGTTCACCAGAAATCGAAAGGTTATCTGAGAGGCGGACGCTTTCGCTGCTCCGCTTTGCCCCTAATAAGAATGCTAAATCCCTTCGATGCGGATGAAGATCAATTAGCGCTACCGGCTTTAAACGTGAGAGTTCATTACCAAGATTCAACGTGATCGTCGTGGTGCCGGGAGCACCAGTACTGCCAGTCACCACGACAAGATTTTTCATACGTTGAACAGATTTTCTAGGAACCGGAATTGTTTCAAATTCTCGTAGCGCTCTATTGACAGTTCGTTCGATCTCGACAGCCACATCACCAATAGCCGGTTCGATGGCCATTCGAATAGCGCCAGGAAAGCGTCGTAACTCTCGCTCTAGAGTAGAAGTAATTTCATCTCCGTCATGAATTAGTATGAATCTAGAGTCAGTGGCTGGTTTATCTGCAAGAAATCTAACTAGTGAATCAATGGAGAGCGCCCGATACTCCAATTCGACTCTGCTAATTCCTTGGGTAAGTAAAGCTTGTAGTACTAAATCTTCGAATTCAGCGCTCTCGAGCCAAGTGATGATTCCAATTTTCATAAGGTCTTAGCTAGTTAACTAGCGCTCTTCGAACTAGGAGAAACTCATTGCCGCTTATCGCTTCGATCAAGTCTGGTACTTCCATGTCTGGGACAAGCAGAGAAATTCCAATTCGCCCACCGAGATCCCGTGAAGCAGCATCGATGCTATCTATAGCTACTGCGTTCAGTATTAAACGACTTTGGTTCCGAGAATCCCCCATAATTTCCATACTTCGATTGGGGATTCCGTATACATCAACAATCGCACCACTCTTAAGCTCAAGGGGCGCCCATTCTCTTGGTATTGAGATCGGGACGACTTGGAGGTTTGGACTAGCTTTACTTGAGATTGCAAAACTTGGAATTAATTCGGCAGCACCAATCGAGCGTAACACCGAGGTTCCGGTGATTGAGTTGTTGGAACTTAGATATTGCTCTGGGTTATCTAATAACCGGACTCGAACTTTAGTTAAATCAGAATCGGTAAGGATTTCGCCCGGAGCAAGGTCGACAGTGGCTGCCCAGACCATGATGGTCTTATCACTTGCTTGGCTAATCAGATATGCAGAAGTAAATGAGGCAAGAATCAAAATTAACCCAAGAATGTATCTAGGGGTTAGATAAAGCGAAATTTCATTTCGTTTCGAATTCACTGGCATTGAATAGTGGATTGCGATTGAATCCAAAATTCTTATCCACAAGGAATTGAAGTTTGGCTTTCAATCTCATCCTTTCGGTTGAGGAATTCCACTTGGCCAAGCGGAATCCTCCGCCAGATGAGCGAGAAACCGGTAGCGATCTCAGTTGGCTTTGACTTCTACGATGGACCTCTTCAGACAGAAGTAACTAGTTCTTCGAAGCTTTATCTAGTCCCCACGACGCATGGTGAAAACTTCGATCCCGAATTCTCACCCGTACCCACAAACATTGTGGATTTACCCGATGGTGATAAATGGACCCAGGCTTACATAATAAGAACTATTGAGATTCTCGCCGGCCATCGGCCAGTAACTCAGATTTCAAGAAGTACCCATCGCTATATCTACAACAATCTAGTCAAACGCGCCGGATCATTTAGTGAGCTGCCCAAGATTAGAAAGATCCATAGGAATCAGCCAATAGAGGGCGTTATTGAGGTAGCCACAACGCTAGCTTTCAAAACTCGAGTCCGGGCCCTGGTTGCAAGGTTTGAAGGAGTAGATGGAAAGTGGCTCTGTACGGAATTTGAATTAATCTGATTCGCCGTGGCAGCGTTTGTACTTCTTTCCCGATCCACATGGACATGGTGCATTTCGCGAAACTCCAGAGTTAGCGGTTGCCTTCTCAGTCGCACCGGTTTCTGAAGGAGCGCTGTAGCTGAGATTCTCTTGGCGCTTTGATTCAGCAACTCCCTTAGCTTCAACTTTTGAATCCTCAACTTTTACTTCAACATTAAAGAGGAAGCCAACCACTTCTTCTTTCATAGCCTCGATCATGGCCGAGAAAAGGTCGTAGCCTTCTTTCTGGTACTCAACTAGTGGATCACGTTGGGCCATAGCTCGAAGGCCAATTCCTTCTTGTAGGTAGTCCATCTCATATAGATGCTCGCGCCACTTGCGATCGAGAACAGATAGCAGAATCTTCCGCTCAAGTTCTCGGAGAACTTCACTTCCCAGCTTTGCCTCTCGATCTTCATAAGCTTTGAAAATATCCTCAGTAATCTTGAAGGCAAGGAACTCTTGATCAAGTCCAGTTCGACCGCCGACTTCGCTTTCTAGATCTTGGACTGTAAATGAGATTGGATAAATTGCTTTAAGGACTGTCCAGAGTTTCTCAAGATCCCACTCTTCTGGATATCCCTCAGCGGTTGCAGCCATTACATAACCGCGGATTGTGTCCTCGGTGAATTTGGCTACCTGCTCCTTGATATCCGCGCCTTCAAGAACTTCACGTCGCTCGGCATAAATAACTTCACGTTGACGGTTCATTACATCGTCATACTTCAAGACGTTCTTGCGCATCTCAAAATTCTGGGATTCGACCTGGGTTTGGGCTGATTTGATGGCGTTGGTGACCATCTTTGACTCAATCGGCGTATCTTCAGGAATTCCAGCAGCAGTCAAGAACCGCTCAACTAGCCCAGAATTAAAGCGGCGCATCAAATCATCTTGTAGCGATAGGTAGAAACGCGACTCACCTGGATCACCTTGTCGACCAGAGCGGCCGCGAAGCTGGTTATCGATGCGTCGAGACTCATGACGTTCAGTTCCGAGAACATAAAGACCGCCCAGCGCCACAACTTTTTCGTGTTCTTGCGCGACTGCTTCCTTCTCTTTCTTTAATTGATCGGGCCAACGACGTTCATACTCCTCAGCATTATCAACTGGAGAGATGCCATCGCGTTGTAATTCGAAGTCAGCCATAAATTCTGGGTTTCCGCCCAGCATGATGTCGGTACCGCGACCTGCCATATTTGTTGCGACGGTGACTGCACCGATTGTTCCAGCGCGAGCGATGATTGCAGCTTCGCGCTCATGCTGTTTTGCATTTAGAACTTCGTGCGCAACGCCACGTTTGCGCAAAACTTGGGAGAGATATTCAGATTTCTCGACGCTAACAGTTCCCACAAGAACCGGTTGGCCCTTTCGATGACGCTCAGTAATGTCATTAGCAACCGCTTCATACTTTGCTACTTCAGTTTTATAAATCAGATCGGATTGATCAATTCGCTGCATTGATTTATTAGTTGGGATTGGGATCACGCCGAGCTTATAGATCTGCATGAATTCAGCTGCTTCAGTCATAGCGGTACCGGTCATACCTGAGAGCTTCTCGTACATACGGAAGTAGTTCTGGAGCGTAATTGTGGCGAGAGTTTGGTTTTCGTCTTTTATCTCTACCCGCTCTTTAGCTTCAAGAGCTTGGTGGAGGCCTTCACTGTAGCGACGCCCTGCCAAAACTCTTCCAGTATGTTCATCAACGATTAGTAATTCACCACTCATGATCACATAATCTTTATCGCGCTTGAAAAGTTCTTTCGCCTTCAAAGCATTGTTGAGATAGCCAATTAATGGGGTATTAACTGATTCATAAAGATTCTCTATCTTCAGTAACTCTTCAACTTTGGCAACACCGGCATCTACGATACCTACAGTCCGCTTCTTCTCGTCAACCTCATAGTGCTCACCACGATTCAATCTCGTGGCCACGTTGGCAAATTCGACGTACCACTTCGTAGCTTTATCAGCTGGGCCGCTGATGATTAGCGGGGTACGAGCTTCATCGATAAGAATCGAGTCCACTTCATCGACTATGGCAAAGTTATGGCCGCGTTGTACACAATCGTTTAGCGACCACGCCATGTTGTCACGCAGATAATCAAAACCAAATTCATTATTTGTTCCATAAGTGATATCTGCGAGATAGTTTTCGCGACGTTCCTGTGGAGTCATCGATGCGAGAATTACGCCAACTTTAAGTCCTAAGAATCTATGGATTCGACCCATCCACTCGCTATCGCGCTCAGCGAGATAGTCATTTGTGGTAACGATATGTACTCCCAAACCAGTTAACGCATTTAAATATGATGGAAGCGTTGCAACGAGGGTCTTACCTTCACCAGTTCTCATTTCCGCGATGTTTCCACGATGAAGCGCAGCGCCACCCATAAGCTGGACGTCGTAGTGGCGTTGTCCCAGAGTTCGCTTCGAAGCCTCTCTTACGACAGCAAAAGCTTCCGGAAGTAAATCATCTAAATATTCGCCATCGGCATAACGTTTCTTAAACTCTTCAGTCATGCCGCGCAATTCTTGATCGGACATGCTGGCAAATCTGGATTCTTGAGCGTTTACCAGATCAACTAACTTCTCAAGTTGCTTTAATGCTCTACCTTCGCCGGCGCGCAGGATTTTGTCGAGAATCTTTGCCACGGACCAACCTTCCCCAACTTGAGAATCGGCTTCGAATAGAGGGCTATCGTATTAGGAGTCTTCGCTGTGACGCACACGCGGTTGCCGCCCCCAAGACTGTCAGATTCCTCTCTTTGAGGGCCCGAACTGCCTCTCGCAAGGTACTTCCGGTCGTAATCACATCATCAATGATGATGATCGCAGAGGTGGGACGAAAAGGCTTCACTACTTCAAATGCACCGAAGAGGTTCGCGTTGCGTTTGGTTTCAGATAAACCAGATTGATCTATAACCTTTTTTGTTATTGAAAGCATGGGACGAGCAACAAATCTCATCGAGTCGTTCTCCATATTTAATCTCTTAGCCAAGACATTAGTGATTTGAGATATAAAGTCGAAGCCTCTCCTTACGCGCGCTTTACGCGATGATGGAATTGGAACGAGGTGTATAGCTTTGGGCGATTCAATTTCGCAAATTAGTTTTTTGACCGAGGCTTGCAATTCTGTGATGACAAGATCTTGAGTGAACTTCACCCCGTTCTCTTTAGCTAGAAGCGATTGCAGAATTCTGATTCTCTAGTCCCACAAATGATGCATGTACTATCGAATGCAAGGCTCTCAAAACCAGAGCGAATTGAACGTAGATAATCTAAGAGCACCCGAAGATTCTGGAGGTAATCCGATTTCTATCGAGGCTAGACGATAACTTCTGTGGGAATCTCAACTATCGGTACAGTTTCAATCCTCTGCCCAGACTTCTTGGGAAGCGTGAGAACAAAGTGTGCGCCCTTCTCTAGCTCGCCCCACACCCGAATTTCTCCACCATGAAGATTTGCATCTTCTTTTGCGATTGAAAGTCCCAGACCAGTCCCACCTCTAATGCGCGAGCGGGAGGGATCAGCTCTCCAAAATCGATCAAATACTCGACTCCAATATTGGCTCGCTAATCCAACTCCGTAATCGCGTACGCCAACGGAAATAGCGCTCTCATTCTCAGCGATAGTTATATCGACTGGGCGCGATTCCGAGTGATCAATCGCATTAGTGACCAAGTTTCGGATTATCCGTTCAATTCGGCGCGGATCAGCTTCCACATAAATCGGGGTTTCGAAACCATGGAGTTTCAGCGTCGTACCTTTTTCTTCGGCGAGTATCGAAAGATCTTCCGCGCATCTTCGAACTAAGGAGGCCATATCGATTCGGTCTAGTGATAGGACTGCCGCTTCAGCATCAAAACGACTTACTTCAAGTAAGTCTTGAAGCAAATGTTCAAATTTATCAATCTGTGAGAGTAGTAATTCAGCGCTTCGAGCCACCGTGGGATCAAAATTCTTTCGCGCTCCGTGAATTACATCAGATGCCATTCGGATAGTGGTTAAGGGCGTTCTAAGTTCATGCGATACATCTGATACGAACCGCTGTTGAACTCTTGAAAGATTCTCTAATCGAGCGATCTGTTCAGCTAGGGTCGTAGCCATCTGATTAAACGCTACCCCCAATCGGGCGATCTCATCCTCACCTTTTACATTCATCCGATTCTTTAAATCTCCAGTAGTAAGTGATTCAGCGATTTCAGCTGCAACTTGGACTGGCCTAATCACCATCCGAAGCACAACCGATGCAGTTAGGAGGATTAAGGCTAGAAGCAAAAATCCAGTTACCCAAAGTGATCTTCCGATTAGATCAATATTGCGCTGTTGGGCTAGGAAGTCATAGGCAACATACATCTCATACTTACCAGCTCTCGGTATTTCAAAAGTTCTTCCTACAAAGATTCCCGGAATCACCTTCCCATTCACATATTTAAGGTCTCCCCGTTGCCAATCCAAATCAGAGGATTGAAGGATTTTCTCGCGAAGCGAACCTGGTACCGATTCGGGTTCAAGAAAGTTGGATGTACTTACCGCAGGTATGGAGGCAGCTTTTACACCCCGTGCATTCAATAAAACTACTTCACGACCTGATTCTTGAACGCTCACATTTGTAGATTTCACGAGCTCTTCAGATAAGGCGCGGTAATCGGCCTTGGGATTTAGTCCAGCGATTGTAAAGCGATACTCGGCATATTGGATTGCCGCTCTACCCTCGGAAATTGCTGAGGCAATTTTCTCTTCAAAAATTCCGCCCGTTATTCGTCCATAGAGATTTGATCCGACTAAGTAAATCAGAGCCATCGAAATAATGGCTGTAAGTGAGAAGACTTTTAGAAAGAGTGAACGACGAAAGAGAGTTATTACACGACGCATTAGGAGCGCGTGCCAGAACCGCCCGCTTTATAACCAACTCCGCGGACTGTAGAGATGATGGTTGGGTTTTCGGGATCATGCTCGATTTTTGCGCGCAATCTTTGTATGTGAACATTTACTAACCGGGTATCGGTGGAGTGGCGGTATCCCCAAACTTCACCAAGTAAAGCTTCGCGAGTGAAGACTCGGCCAGGCTCTTTTGCCAACGCAACTAATAAATCAAATTCGAGGCGAGTGAGTGGAATCTCTTTTCCGCCACGTGCAACAGTATGTTCAACAATATCAATTGCTAAATCGCCAATAGTTAGAGTTCCATTTACATCGCCACTCACTCTACGTAAACGAGTTCTAATGCGGGCCACTAATTCGGAGGGCTTAAATGGTTTAACCATGTAATCATCAGCGCCTGCTTCGAGACCCTTTACGATGTCATGGGTATCGCTCTTCGCAGTCAACATGACAATAGGAACTCGAGTGGATTGTTTTCTAATTTCTCTACAGACTTCTATTCCATCTCGACCCGGCAACATTATGTCTAAGAGAACTAAATCTGGTTGAGAGTTTTTAAATACTTCTATTGCTTCATCTCCACGACTAACAAGATCGACTTCCATACCAACGCCATTGAGGACAATTCCAAGCATTTCTGCGAGGTCTTGATCGTCATCAACGACCATAATCGAAGTCATTAGCTACCGTGCTCCCAGGAGTTCAAGTAATCCTCTTGTAGTGGGGTCAAAGTATCGATCTTTGCTCCCATGCTCTTCAACTTGAGGCTAGCAATCTCTTTATCGATTGCTCTAGGAACTTCATAGACTCCTGGTGCCAACTTCGCAGCTTCTTTAAGTAGCCACTCAGCAGCGAGCGCCTGGTTAGCAAATGACATATCAAGGACTGCGGCCGGACTTCCTTCAGCAGCACCAAGATTTACAAGTCGACCTTCGGCAATCAAGAGAATGCGATTTCCATTTGCGAGCTGGTATTCATCAGTCGCATGACGAATTCGAGAGCTCTTCTTAGTATTTGCCTCTAGCCATTCCACATCAATCTCAATGTTGAAGTGGCCAGCGTTAGCCATAATCGCGCCATCTTTCATTAATTCAAAGTGTTCTTTCGACAAAATTGTTCGGTTTCCAGTAACAGTTATGAATATGTCACCGATTTTCGCTGCTTCTTTCATCGGCATAACGCGGAAGCCTTGCATCAAGGCATCAAGGGCCTTAGTTGGATCAACTTCAGTAATCACAACATCAGCGCCAAGTCCGCGGGCGCGGTCTGCGACGCCCTTGCCGCAATAACCAAATCCAGCAACGACGAATACTTTTCCAGCAATTAATTGGTTAGTGGCTCGGAAGATCGCATCCATTGTGGATTGGCCAGTTCCGTAACGGTTATCAAACATGTGTTTGGTGTCAGTATCGTTTACCGCGATCATAGGAAACTTTAGAGCGCCATCTTTAGCCATTTGGGAGAGACGGATAACTCCAGTCGTGGTCTCTTCGCAACCGGCAGTGACATTTGGAAGAAGTTCGGTACGTGTTGTGTGTAGCGTGTTTACTAAATCGCAACCATCGTCAAAGACTTGGTGGGGCGCAATATCAAGGCAGGCGTTTATATGACGGTAGTAGCCATCGCGATCGATACCTTTTTTAGCAAAAACGCTAATTCCAAAATCGTGCACAAGTGAGGCAACCACATCATCTTGAGTGGAGAGTGGATTTGAGGCGCAGAGCGAAAGTTCAGCGCCACCGGCCTTAAGTGCGCGCATCAAGTTTGCAGTCTCGGTAGTCACATGCATACATGCAGAGAAACGGACTCCGACAAATGGCTTTTCCTTAGCAAGTCTTTCGCGAATCTGGGCGAGTACCGGCATATTGCGGTCGGCCCATTCAATCCGCTTCTTTCCTTCGGCTGCTAGCGAAATGTCTGCGATGTCATGAGCAGGTAGGGCCACTTGAATATCTCCTTGGTGTTCTCGAACGATGTAGAGCGCGAGTTTACTGGAGATTCATCAACTCGAGAACCGAAGCCTTGATCTGCTCCATCTCTTCTCGAGTATTGGCCTCAACATTCAAGCGCAACAGCGGCTCGGTGTTCGAGGGCCTTACGTTAAACCACCAACTAGAGCCCATGACAGTTAATCCATCCAATTCGTCAAAATTGATTGGTTCAGTTGAAGATTGATAACGCTCTTTGATTCGCTTAATTGCACCTTGCTGGTCGATGACTTTCGTATTGATCTCTCCAGATAAGAAGTAGCGGTTGTACTTTGCCAAGAGCTCCGAGAGCTTGAGATTGGAATCTAGAAGGGCGGCAATTGCGTGTAGAGCTGCCAGCATCCCGGAGTCAGCCCGCCAAAAATCTTTGAAGTAAAAATGCCCAGAATGTTCGCCACCAAATACAGCGTTATGTTCGGCCATCAACTTCTTTATGAAAGAGTGGCCAACGCGACTACGAATTGCTATGCCGCCACTTTCTTCAATCACATTCGGTACCGTCTTAGAGCAGATCAAGTTATAGATGACTGCGGCCCCAGGGTTTTTCTTTAACTCACGTTCTGCAATTAGCGCTGTGAGTGCAGAAGGTGAAACTAACTCACCCTTTTCATCTACCAAGAAACATCTATCGGCATCACCATCAAAGGCGAGGCCGATATCTGCTTTCTTTTCCAAGACCAACTTTTGTAGATCCTTTAAATTTTCAGGTTCGATGGGATTAGCTTCATGATTTGGAAAAGTTCCATCGAGTTCAAAATAGATCGGGTGGACTTCAGCGCTGATCTTTGACATTACCGCAGGCACGGTATGGCCACCCATCCCATTTCCGGCATCTACCGCGACAATAAGCGGGCGCCCTTGATAGCTGCGCTGGAAAGCATCCTTAACAAATAGTGAAAATAGAAAGTCAACATAATTACTTAATAAATCAGTTTGCCGGACCTTTCCAACGCTACGTAATCCAAGCGGAGCGCCGTTGAGGATTTCATTCTTAATCCAGGAAAGCCCAGTTTCTTGGCTTATGGGCCGGGCGCCGCTCAAGCAGAGCTTGATTCCGTTGTATTCAGCGGGGTTATGACTTGCCGTGAACATCGCTCCAGGGAGATTTAACGAACCAGATGCGAAATAGAGTTGATCGGTAGAAGCAAGTCCAATTCGCATGACATCAAAACTCTGGGAAGTAACCCCATCTGCGAAAGCAGTTGCTAAATCTGGCGAAGAAGGGCGCATATCTTCACCAATCACAACGGTTGCTGGTTCCCGCTTTAGTTCTAGAAAACGGGCAAAGGCAACCCCTGCGGAAAAAGCAAAGTCCTCTGTTAACTCACCATCAACTAAACCTCGAATGTCATAAGCCTTGATGATTCGCTCTACTGCTTCGTTATTCATCTTCGTTATTCATCTTCGTTATTGATCGACTACTAGTTTTGTGTAGGCAGTACTCGCAAATGTCCGCGTCGACCAACTTCAGGCTGAGTAGCCCGTGGAATCGGATCACTCTTGGCAACTTCCCGGACTGCATCGGCAATAGCCATAAGATCCTCAGCACTTGGCTCTTCTCGAACGCCATCTTCTTCATGTCGAATTACTGTCCAACCTCTTGGAACCGTTAAACGCTCACTATGAGAATCACAGAAATCAAAAGAATGTGGCTCAGCATAAGTTGATAGTGGACCAAGTACAGCCGTTGAATCCGGGTAGATATAAATCAGAGTCTTAGTGGCGCTCTCGCGACAACTTGTTTTAGTGCAACGCCGACCTGTGGTGCTCGGTTTCGAACGCGGCGATGACATGGCGCGAGATTAGTCGGCTCAATGAGGGAAATGTGGGATGTGATTACTTGGTTCGAGGTTGAATGACGGAAATATCAGCGCGTGGTCTAGCAGCGCTTTCCAGAGTTGCTGCGCTCTCTATAGGAATGTGGGCAACTCCATCGGAGGTGAGCCAGGACATACCTGCTCTAGTGCCAGAGAGATTTGAGCCAGAGAGATTCGATATTGTGATCAAACGGGTATTAGCAGGAACTCTCCAATTGAGGATCTCCTCCCCCGATAGATTTTCTGTAAAGATCTTTCCATCGCGGCTACGCCATTGAATTCGGGCTCGGATCTCATCGCCAAGGAAAGTAATGCTGGGTTCTAGTCCATAGATGTTGAAACTGGCGTTATCGAAGGCGGGCGAAGGCGCGCTCCACATAAAGTCTGAAACTGAGCCACTCTTAACTTCACTAAGAAGGGCTGCCACAATCGCTGAGGTGGCGGTGAGCTTCAAGCCAAAGTTGCCTTTTCCTAAATCTAGATTCTGTAGTGGGATGTCAACTACTTCCCCTGCGTTGATCTCGATATTTCCAAGTTCTACGGGAACGTAAACGCCTTCTCTTGAGAGAACTTCTACCGAAACATTTGTATCAACTTCATCCGTGCTCATCAGACGTAAGGTTCTTGTGATGGTACTTGAGCTTCCAAATGTGGCCGGTAAGCCAGCGATAACTAACTCGGTACTTGGTGTAGCTATTGGCGCCACGAAATCTCCGCCGATGTTATTCAATCCCCGCACTCGTTCATCAAATAGGAAACTAGTAACGCGACCACTTATCACTTTAACTTTTACCACTAAACGATCGGCACCGGGTAACAATGAGTCAATTCGAATCTCTCGCTCGGTAAGCGCTTTAACAGTGATGCTTCGAGGCTCACTCGGACCGCTTTCTGAGTAAGAAGCCACCTCGACTATTGCATCACTTAAGCCACTGTTTACTAATATTAATTTGCCTTGGCTGGTTACATTTGCAGTTCCACCGACAAACCACGATGAAGCAGCTCCGGCGGTACATGTCGCCGCGCTAGTCCAACGACTTGCCTTGGTCTGTATCACCCAAGAATTCCGCGGGTCTCCTTGGACGATAATCGCCCCCCGAGTTAAAGCCGGGTTACTAGTTGTTGGTTTGGTAAAGCTTGCATTAGCCCGAACTAGCTCCCGTATACCAACCTGTCTGGAAGGTAAGAGCGCTGTAGAGCGAGAATCGTTAACTGCACCGGGGCAAGTCGTCACCGAGTAACTCTGGCTAACTTCACTTTTAATACTTACTTGCGGGAGGAAATATGCGATATGCGCAGCAATTATGAAGAAAAGTAAGGCAAAGGAGGCTCTAGTTTCTTTCACGCGAGCTCCTCTGGGGTCATCTCACTTCTTCTGCGTCGAGCTGGTAACGCTAAGACAATCAGAGTTGTCATGGCTATGAATTGAAGGGATACCCAACCGCGACGAGCTGTTCCGTCGTGATAGATGATGAACTCACCAGATTCAGGTATTACGAAGCGGAGCACTCCGCTATCTGTCTCTTGTGCATCAATTGCCCGGCCATTAAGAAGCAACTTCCATCTTGAATCAAACTTCTCAGTGATGATCACTGTTCCAGAAGAAGGGAGCGTTCCGCTTGCTCCAACTGGACCGCTAGGGAGTGCAAGATATGTTCCATCAATTGACAGGAAAGAAATGTGGGCAAGTGCACCGGCAACTTTCCAAGTAATACCTTCAGCAGTTCTCGATGCCCTGGTGAATCCACCGACTCCATCAATAGTCCGAACTAAATCTTTGTTAAATGGTCGAGCGAGAAATACATATTTAATTCCAAACTCCGCCATGATCTGGCTCGAGTCAATTCCAGCTCCAGTGACGAGATTGATAATCGACTTGTTAACCACAGGTGATAGCCCGGTAGTTATGTCAGGTTCACCCAAGTAAAGATCGCGCTCGCGAGCGACAAAGAATCTAGTTTCAGTTTGGCTGCTATTTATAACTAGAGTTTTAAATCGCTCATCGGTCTGGGCCTCTACGCTCAAGAAAGCCGGCAGAGCAGATCTCTCTTTGGTTTGTAAAGGTGCTGAGGCAGCACTTCCTATCCACCAGACCATCGAAGCAAGTAGCGAAATAATCGAAAGTAGCGATGTGCTTCCCAATAGCAGATGACGGTAATCAATAGCGCTCTCTGAAAGTTTTGGTAAATATTGATCAACCATCACCACGCCAGCAAGGACTGCCGCCAAGATTGGAATTACTAAGAGACTTCCTACCCATAATGGTTCTGGGATGTATTGGCCATGTCCAGCTACTTGGCGAGATCCAAAGATTGCTGCCAGGCCAATAAAAAATAGCGCGACTTCACCTAGGCGGGCTGTCTGACTTACAAATAAGGCAATTATTGAGATAAATAGAATTGAGGGAACAAGCCAAATGGGAGGCGCGCCAACGCCACCGGGGTTTGTAAGAATTATCGAAAGCACATCACCGCCAGGCAGCGGCAAACCAGGATCAAGAAGAATTCTTGATGGATGAAGTATGAGTTCAAGTGACCAAGGCGCCGTGACCAGAATTGGGGCAACCACAATTGCAATACGACGAATGTTCCTAGAGTCGAAATCTTCTTTACTTAATCGGCCTGGTTTAGCATTAAAAGCAAAGACATCGAATACCACCAACAAGAACTGCCAGATTACGATCGCTCCGAAAGTCAATGGTGAAAATGCAAAGACCACGGTCAGCAAGATCGCCAACCACCAAACTTTTCGCCAACTAAGCGACTCAAGTATCTCAAGATCTAAGAGCGCTCGCACTAACCAAGGTCCAACAACAAATAAGAGAACGGTGGCAAGTCTTCCTGCATTAAGAGAAGTCAGTCCGAGCGGTGCGAATGAGTAAAGCAAAGCAGCGCCAAGGGCGAGGTAAGGAAGGTTAGTGAACTTCTTTGCCAATAAATAAGCGCCGATAAAAGCTAGCGGTACTGCGAGGACAAACAAGAGCGAGATAAAAAGTTTCGCGTTAAATCCAGTTATCAATGTTGCAGTTCCCAGAATCGCAATCCATGGCGGCATATTCACGCTCGAGCCAAGGCCGACTATGTGCCAAGAATCAACATACTGACGAAGCAGATTTAATCCACTATCAGGCGTAAGTGGCATAGCCCCGCCCACTAAATCCGTGTACCTGCCCCTAAAAGCGATCAGGGAGACAATAAAAAGAGCGATAAATGAACTAAGTATTGGGCGTGACTTGATCCCCGAAAAGATTGAGGGAGCTTTAACTAGTTCAATATCAGCATTTTCAGCAGCCTCATCATTGAAATCGATGGAGGAAGATTTGGTGCTCTCCGCACGCTTCACAAGAGAAGTAGCACGCCAGGTTCGTAAGAGCGCATCTCTACTCTTATCAATAGTCAGGGCGAGTTGCGTGCCTCTCGGAGGCACAAATCTTGCGACGACTCGAGATGAAACAAGGCGCGTTGTTTTCCGCGCTCGCCTTCCCCGGATTAAATCTTGGGGCTGAAGAATAACGAGCGCTACTGCCGCTAATTCATCAAGTGCATAGCCCGGAAGTTTTGCCAACAAATATCCAATCGACCGCAAGAGCGCTGCGCCTAGAAGTTGCAGAGCGATTAGCGGTAATAACCAAAATGTTGAGTTAGCCAGAAGTACATACGCTGCATGGCGACGATCAAGAAGAAGTGGGCGATGTAGGAATGCGTCAGTGACATCTATCTCGCGCCGCTCGTTGGCGGCTGCTTCGGCGTGGAATGCGACCGCAGTAGGGACAACTAGCGCTGTGTGGCCTGCGGTATGTATTCGCCAACCAAGATCCACATCATCACGGAAAAGTGATAGCTCTTTATCGAAGCCACCAATCTCTTCAAAAACTTCACGACGAATCAGGGCGCCTGCGGTGCTTACCGATAGGACTTCGGTAATTCCATCATGTTGTCCTTGATCTTGTTCGCGATACTCCAATCCGGTCCATCTAGCGCCATTGCCCGCGATACTTACTCCCACTTCTAACAAATGGTTTCGGTCATACCAACCACGTAACTTTGGGCCAGCTAGGGCAACGTTTGGTTTCTCATCAATCGCCAATAACAATTCGCGGAGCGCTTCTGCTTGAGGAGCGCAATCATCATGAATCAACCAAATCCATTCAGTTATGCCTTCTGCTGCGCGCTTTAACTTGGTACTCGCAAGTGCAATCTCAACCGCTTCACCGAAACCTGTCTCGCGCGGCGCACTTAAAGTTGTAATCCCAGCGTTCTTTAATAATCGAGCGGAGTCATCCTTTGAGCCGGTATCAACTGCAATTACCTGGTCTATCTCATGGCGCTGTTTTGTTAGAGAGGCAACAACTTCAGGTAACCAAGTTGCACCATTATGGGCAACGAGGATTGCGGTCACATGATGGCGTGACCGTAAGGAGTTTGAGATAGAAGTCGGCATCTCACCGCCTTGATTAAGTTAGAAGATCGGGAAAGAGATTACGCAGGTCGACGCTTCAAGCGACGGCGTTCACGCTCTGAGAGTCCGCCCCAGATTCCAAATCTTTCATCATGGGCGAGAGCGTATTCCAGACATTCTTGGCGCACTTCACAGGATAAGCAGACTCGCTTCGCCTCACGGGTTGAGCCACCTTTCTCAGGAAAGAATGCTTCCGGATCGGTCTGAGCGCAGAGCGCACGTTCCTGCCAAGAAAGCTCGACGACTTCGCCATTGCCTAATTGGATGGATGGACCGGGGTTGTAGTTCTGCTCTATACGACGAGCATCAGTCATCAGCTGAACTCCTACGACGGTGGCCGACCCCGAGGCCGGCTCAATGAGGAGAATTACACGCTTGTAAGTCGTCCGAGTCAAGTTAGAAAGGGTGGAAAGAGTTCAAAATCCGAAGATTTCTCCCCTTAATTTTGAACCACTTGTGACTCGGGATTGGGGCGCAATGTAGCTATTTTCAATGAAAACATCGCTCTCAATATGCGCTTTTTCGCCAATAATTGAGCCGCTCACAATTGAGTTGGCCTCAATTACAACTCCTGAATCAAGATAGGAACCAGCTCCTACCTTTGAGCTAGTGTGAACTTGAACCCCATTCATCATCAGGGTGTGATTTATCACTTCCGGGGTTGCCTTGGAGAGCATGGGATTTGAGATGAGATCTCGTGACGCGCAAATCATTGATTCTGGGGTGCCCATATCAATCCAATATCCGCCATCTACATAGCCAAAGATATTTTGGCCTGAGTTAAGCAGCGTTGGGAAGGTCTCTCTCTCAACGCTAACTACTTTGCCCTTTGGAATCTGATTTAGCGCCTCTTTGGAGAAAATATAGCAACCAGCATTGATTGTCTTGGCAATCGGGTTATCCATTTTCTCGAGGAACTGAAGGACTTTTGAGTCAGCATCAATTGGAACACATCCATATGCCCGTGCATCTGCAACCTCTACTAAATGTAACGTCACCGCGGCGTTGGATTTTGAATGTAGTTGTGATTGCGCAATTAAGTCATGCGAACTCAAGACATCACCATTAAAGATGAATATTGATTCGTTTGCGCTTAGCTCTAACATTTGAGCGGCATTAGCAATAGCGCCACCGGTTCCAAGTGGCTCACTTTCGAATGCGTATTTGATCTTGATCCCAAAACTTGAGCCATCGCCAAAGTGTGGTTCGAAGATATCGGCAAGGTAAGAGGTGGCAAGAACGATTTCTTTAATTCCAGCTTCACGCGCCTTTACAATCTGATGCTCTGTGACTGGTGCGCCAGCTATCTTCAACATCGGCTTTGGCGTCTTGCTAGTAAGTGGCATTAACCGTGTGCCCTTGCCACCAACTAAGAGAATCGCCTTATTTATCGGGCTCATTAGCTCTTTATCCTTAAGGCTGCGGCATCTATATCTTCATCAGTTGCAGTTAGTGCAATTCGAATATGTTGGCTTCCGAGTTCGCCGTAAAAGCTTCCTGGAGTCACTATTACGCCACGGTCGGCAAACCAAGAGACGCAATCCCAATCCTTCGAGCCATTAGTGCACCAGATATAAAGACCTGCTTCAGAGTGATCAATCCGATAACCAATCTCAGATAAAGCGCTAGCTAACTTTCTCCTTCGAGCACGATAACGATCAGCTTGCTGGGCCACATGTTGCTCATCACCCAGAGCGATAGCCATCGCTCGTTGGACCGGAAGCGGAACCATCATGCCCATGTGTTTACGAATTTCAAGTAATCTCTTAATCAAGGAGCTATCACCAATTGCAAAGGCGGCGCGATAGCCAGCGAGATTGCTCCTCTTTGAAAGAGAGTGGAGCGCAACAATTCCGGTGTTATTACCTTCTGCAAGATCGAGAATTGACCTTGCTTTCTTAGTATCCGGGAAGGGTAAATAGCACTCATCACTTGCAACCAAAATTGAGTTATCTCTAGACCAAGCTAAAACTGATTCGATTTCACTATCGCTATGAACCCGCCCAGTGGGATTTGAGGGGGAATTTAACCAGACTAGATCAACCCCTTCTGTGGGCCAATCACTTGGATCTATATCCACCTCGATGACTTCGGCGTGATTTAGCAGGCCGCCAACTTTGTATGTGGGATAAGCGATCTTAGGAATCAAGATCCGCTTGGCTTCTAGCAGAAATGGAAGTAGCGCAACCATCTCCTTTGAGCCGATTGTGGGCAGTACATCAAAGTCTCCCGATGCTCCTAATATCTCTCTTCCATAGCGCTCCATTGATTCACGGAGCTCTTTGCTTCCTGTTGTGACGGGATAGCTGGGCGAGTTAGCGCTCGCCTTTAGCTCTGCTTGGATGAAATCCGGAGTTGGATCTACCGGGGTACCTTGAGAGAGATCAATTCCACCCTGCGGGTGAGCGCGAGCCTTTTGCCCGTATGGAGCGAGGGCGTCCCAAGGAAAATCCGGGAGTTTCAAGAAGCCCTTATTCTGCGGGTTTCTTCTCGATTTGCAGCAGCTTTGGATGATCCTTACCGGTTGCTCCTACTTTGCTGGCGCCGCCCGGGGAGCCAAGTTCATCAAAGAATTCGGAGTTAACTTCCTTAAATTCATTCCACTGGGATGGGACATCATCTTCGTAATAAATCGCTTCGACTGGGCAGACCGGTTCGCAGGCGCCACAGTCAACACACTCATCGGGTTGGATATAAAGCATCCGATCGCCCTCATAAATACAATCGACTGGGCACTCTTCAATACAGGACTTATCTTTCACATCCACACATGGAAGCGCTATCACATATGTCACGAGAGACTCCTTACCAATTCAATAACCCTTCGATTCACTAGCCCTACGATTCAATAGCCCCTTGATAAAAGGAGTTAAAAGAACCTCGTTAGGCTCGTAATCGTACATAATTGAGAGGTATGAAGCGCGCTGGGAGTGATGCGGCAATTCTCAAGGTGGCAGGGCATACCTTTGAAGGATTGAGGGTTTATGACACCTTATCTCGCGAGGTCAGCGCAGTTTTGGCAAGTAATGGCGAGTTCGTCCGAATCTATTGCTGTGGCCCGACCGTCTATCGAGACGCCCATGTTGGAAATCTCCGGACTTTTCTTCTCGCCGATCTTGTCCAAAGGACTTTGGCTTTCTCGGGAGTTAAATCTCGATTAGTCCAGAACATCACCGATGTCGGTCACATGAGTGAAGATTTTGAAGAGGACAAAATCATCGCCCAATCTAAATTAGAGAAGAAAGATCCCTATTCGGTGGCTCGAGAGTACGAAGCCCGATTCCATCAGGACTGCCGCGCCCTAAATATCAAACCCGCTGATGCTTATCCAAGGGCAAGTGAATGTATTGATCTGATGATTGATTCCATAACTAAATTGATTGCTAACGAACTTGCATATCAAGGTGAGGATGGATCGGTTTACTTTGATGCCACTCGATTTCCAAGTTATGGAGCGCTAAGTGGGAATCGACTTGATGCGCTAAAGCCTGGACATCGTTATGAATTTACCGAAGGTGGTGCAAAGCGCTTCCATGCTGATTGGGCGCTTTGGAAGGCAGCTGGCGCACGGAGCGAGATGATTTGGGAGACGCCATGGGGTCGAGGTTTTCCCGGCTGGCATATCGAATGCTCAGCAATGTCGTTGAAGTATCTTGATGGAAGGGTTGACCTACACATCGGCGGGATCGATCTTCGCTTTCCACACCACGAAGATGAGCGCGCCCAATCAAACTCTCTAATTACCGAAGGCGGTGAAGCTGTCTCGCTCTGGCTTCATGGCGAACATCTTCTATTTGAGGGAAGGAAGATGTCAAAGAGTTCCGGAAATGTGGTCTTGGTCAGTGATGTGGCTGCTCGCGGTATTGATCCGCTGGCAATTCGATTCTGCTTTATGGAAAATCGCTACCGAAGCCAGATGGACTTATCCTGGAATTCAATCCAAGCGGCTCATCTAGTTTTGGAACGTTGGCGAAAGGCCTATCAGGGCTGGCTAAAGAGCCCGATTAATCAAAGTGAAAGAGTTAACCAATTGGTAGCTGAGATCGCCTCGGCATTTAACAACGACCTCGATACGCCCCGGGCCATGATTTCATTGCGTGGAATAGAACGTAGTGATCTTGAAGATGGTGAGAAGCGGGCGCTCTTTGAGGCCCTAGATGCGCTATTTGGATTAGACCTCCTTAAGGAGCGAGAAGCTAAGCGCCTTACAAATGAAGCAGAAGCGCTTCTTGAAAAACGGAAGGAAGCTAGAGCAAATCGGGATTTCAAATCAAGTGATCAACTTAGAGATGAACTAGCACTTCTTGGAATTGAGGTTAGGGATACCTCCGAAGGGCAAGAGTGGAGCTGGAAGATTAATTAATTTTTCGTGAGCGGAGCGTAAAACCTATCAATAGCGCCGCCCCAAGGAGAACAAAGAGATTTCCAAAGAGATTTGCTTCGATGAGAATCTCGCCACCATTGCCGATAGAAGATCCACGAATAATTACGAGCACCCAACCAGCTAGATAAATCCAAGAATTCAATCGAGAGCGATACATCTCGCGTACTAAATAAGCACCTAGTAAGAGCGCAAGCAGTGAGACTATAAGTCCAAATGGTCGATAGCTGTTGTGAAGGAAAACGCCTGATACACCTACCCCAGCGCCAAAGAGAATTGAAATAACTACTCGGATCATCGAAGTTCAACCCCGGCGAACAAATCTAGTTCTCTACCAGTCTCATCAAATGGTCCGCTTTTTGTGCCGCGCACTAATCGATAGAACTCTCTTCCCCAGACTTTAAATCCAAGATTGTCAGATAGTGCAAAGAAAGGACCATCTACTGCGATTTGAGTGGGGTGGGCTCTCATAGCCGCCATCTTCTTAGCGACGAATTCATCGCCATTAAAGACGGTGGTTACTAGGTGGTCCGGAGCTGCAAAGGGAAAGTCCTCGGCTTTTTCAACGCCAAAGAAATCTACCCCGGTTCCCTGCATCGCTTTAATTCCCTCTTCGATCACAGATTTCGGAATCGTGTTCCAGTAAATCTTCTGGATCTCCCAACCGCTCTTGGTTGCAAATTCAGCAGCTCGCATCGCCACACGATGAGCCTGGATGTGATCTGGATGCCCATAGCCACCATTTTCATCATAAGTAATTAGCACATGTGGCTTTACTTCCAGGATTATCTTCTCAAGATCTCTTGCGGCTTGGTCTACATCAGTCTTCCAAAAGACATCACTTCGTTCATTTTGAGGCGTGCCCATCATTCCGCTATCGCGATAAAGTTTTGTGGGAGCTCCTAGGAAACGAAAGTCGCTCACTCCAAGTTCTCGCATCGCATCGGCAAGTTCTATCTCTCGATGAGCGCCCAGACCATCTTCTTTATCGCTAGCCAAATGGGCTAATTCAGGAACGAGAATCTCGCCCTCTTCACCTCTTGTGCATGTCACAAGCGTCACATGCGCGCCACGAGCAATGTATGCGGCCATAGTCGCGCCATTATTTATCGTCTCATCATCCGGATGAGCGTGAACGAGAAGCAAGCGTGGTTTAGCTAAATTATTCATAATCTACGGATAAGCGTACCGCTAGTGATATTGGTAGCGAGGCTCTACTATGGGCGTGATGAGTGGCACAGAAATAAAGGGCGAACCTAAGTCTCGTCTCCCCCGTGACGAACGCCGGGCACAACTCCTAGTTGCAGCCCTTGAAATCTTCACTTCTTCTGGTTATCACGCAGCTTCAATGGATGAAATCGCTGAACGCGCAAGTGTTAGTAAACCTGTCCTCTATCAACATTTTCCTTCTAAATTAGATCTATATCTCGCAGTTTTAGACCTTCACATCGATTCATTGGTATTCGCAATCCAGAAAGCGATTGCGTCTACTCGCGATAATCGAAGCCGCGTCAAAGCAACGATCGATGCTTACTTTGGCTTTATTGAAGGGGAAGGTGAAGCTTTTCGATTGCTCTTTGAGAGCGATATGAGCGTTGAGCCCCAAGTTAGAGAGCGACTTGAGCGGATGACTTATGACTGTGCGGTTGCTGTCAGCGCTGTGATTTCTGCTGATACTGGTCTTCCTAAAGATGAATCGATGATTCTTGCTATTGGATTAATTGGCTGCGCCCAGATCTCCGCTCGCCATTGGTTGGAAAAGGGCGGAAAGATAGACCGTTCTGGGGCAAGCGCTCTTGTGACAAGTCTGATGTGGCGCGGTATTTCTGGCTTCCCGCTCACAAAATAGCTAGAAAGTGACAGGCATCGCTCTTTCAATAAAATTCTGCCATGACAACTAAGAAGAGTAGCAAGAGCGATAACGCCAAGAGCGAAGTAAGAATCTCAGTCTCAGATCAGGCCCGCGAGATAACTATTGAGGTTGCCCTAGATCGTGAAGAGGTACTTGCGCTAGTAAAGAAAGCGCTCTCGTCAAATGAGCCACTTGTACTATCCGATGTGCGTGGCCGAAACTTCTTGATTCCCTCTCTAAAAATCAGTTCAGTAGAAGTCGGCGATAGCGCAGAACGTCGCGTCGGTTTTGCTGGTTTATAAGAAGTTAAAGCGCTCCAACTTCTTCAAGAAGTAAGTAGGCCAGTTCGCGGAAATCTGAAGAGATCTGGGAGTGTGGAGCCTCCGAAAGCGCTGATCTGGTAGAAAGCTGCGCCACTCCTAGCGCGTTGTCATTGCCAATTGAGATTTCAAGTAGTTTGAAATCGGCAGAGAAATTCGCCTTCAATTCTGGATCCCACGCGATTACCCGATTCTCCAGAGCGCGGACCAGGGGCTTATTTGGGCTTCTCCTAATGAAGTCAAGGAGGTTTAGGGCGCCTCGAACTGAATGGATGCTCCCATCGACTGGGATGATGACCTCATCAGCTATTTCGATAAGCGGTGCGATTAGAGAGTTCGGACCAGCCGGTGAATCAATCAGAACGAAATCAAACTCACTTAATTCTGCTTTCAAGTTTTTTAGAGCGCTGAAGTCTGTGTAAAGCAATCGGCTCGCTCCTGGGATAAGTGAAAATCGCTCCGAAGTTTTGACCAAGATGTTTTCAAGTTTTTGATCGCCATCGAATAATTCACGAGTTGAATAGCGAGGATTTTCAATTCCACAGAAATAAGTGAGGGTCGCTGCGGGGTCAGCATCTATTGCGATCGCCCGTTTTCCATATTCCGCTATCGCCGTGGCTAATGAGTGGGTGATTGAAGTTCGTCCAACTCCACCGGCAAGATTTGCAATCAGCGCAATCTTCATGATGCTTTATTAATCCGCTCTTTTGCGCTTCGTAGTTGTGGGCTCTCGCGAAACCAACTTGGAAGCGCAGACAGAGCCGTTCTAGTAGTGCGCAGCGCGATATCAGTCGCACTTCCTTGGCCGGGAAGAGTTGGCCAGCCATATAGCCGGCGCGCCCACTTTGGTAGTGAAGCCGCGGCAAGTGATGCAATTCCGCCCCAAAGTGGCGCGATTGGAGTTCCAAAACGAAGTAATGGTGGTAGCGGTGGAAGTGCGATGAAGAGCGCCGCTCGCTTGGCATCATCGCTAGCAAGAAGTTCTGGTTGGATCTCTTTAAAGTAATTTTCAAGTTCGCTCTTACTCTTAGGAGTATCTGTGGAATTTATTCCAACTAACTCAGCAAACTTGACCATCTCAGCTACATATTGATCTACTTCTTCTTGGCTCAATTTCAATCCGGAGCGTATGGCGGTATCTAAAAATGCATCAACCATCGCCATATGTACCCATAGAAGTAGGTGCGGATCATCTAACTTCAACTTGCTATGTATTGCTCTAACTCGAGCCGCTAACTTCTCCGCTTCCTCTTTGGTGCCAAAGGTGAGCGTGCCAACATAGTCGCCGGTGCGTTGCAACCGGCCCCAAGCATCTTCACGGAAGTTGGAGTGAGCCGCAACGCCTGACATCGCCCCAGGGTGAAGCGCTTGTTCCAAGAGCGCCCTAATTCCACCGATTAGCATCGAGGGATCAGAGTGGATTTTCCAGGTAACGCTATTTGGGGAGAAGAATCCATCCATCAGAGCAGGCCTTTTATTCCTGTCATAACCATCTCAAATGCGATTGCGGCAGTTAATAAACCTGCAACCTTTGCTAAGAGCGCTACTCCAGTCTCTTTGATGACCGAGATGATTCGCGTTGCGAACATGAGCGTTAAGCCGATAACAATATGAGCGCCAATTACCGCTCCCGCTAGTCCAATTCCGGTATCAGTGCCTTCAACTCGAGAGGCAAAGAGCATGATGGTGACGATTGCGCCAGGTCCAGCAAGTAGTGGTGTACCAAGTGGAACTAGCGCGACATTCTTCTCACCGCTCTTGGCGGGGTCATTTTCAATTCCCTTTAAGAGATCAAGTGAGATCAAAAGCAATAAAAGTCCACCAGCGCCCTGGAGAGCTGAGATAGAGATTTCTAGGTAGTCAACGATGAACTGTCCAAAAATTGCGAAGATCGTAATGATTAAAAGTGAGGTAGCAGCCGCCAGCCAAGCCATGCGAACTTGTTCGCGGCGATCTCTTCCACCAACTAAAGATAAGAAGAGTGGCGCAGCGCCAGGTGGGTCAAGAATCACAAGTAGCGTTACAAATGCTTGTAGTCCAAAGGTAAGGGCAGTTAATTCATTCATCTTGAGACCACTCTCCTAGCCTTTGCCTTAGCTTCTAACCGCTCCCATTGTTCTGGATGAGTGGTGAACTCCGCTAGTTGATTTAGTTTCCCGGTTCCGTGATAGTCACTCGAGCCTGTAACAACCAGATTATGTTCTATCGCTAAGCGCATTAATTCAGATCTTTCCATCTCATTGTGATCTCTATGGTCAACTTCAATACCATCCAAGCCAGCTTGGATTAATTGATTCAACGTCTCCAGGTCAATCTTTCTGCCGCTTCGTGAAGCGAGTGGATGGGCAATCACAGCTACCCCACCCGCCTCCTTAATTAGTCGGATCGCAACCTCGGGTGAAGGTGAATAGTGATTGATATAAAACTTTGAACCATTGTGTAAGAAGATGTTGAAGGCTTCTTCTCGGTTAGCGACATGTCCCCGTGCAACTAGCGCATCGGCTAGATGAGGTCGACCGAGCGTTGCATCGCCGCGCTTTTGAGCATTCACCTCTTCAATAGTTATCTCAATACCAGCTTCGTTAAGCCTTGAAATTATCCGAGACATTCGGGTGACGCGATTCTCGCGGGTCTTCTCAAACTCAGAAATAAGTGGCGAGTAGTTTGGGTCGAAGAGAAGTCCGAGCATATGAATGCTCGTGCCGTCGGCGCCTTGGCAAGACACTTCAGAGCCCAGTACTAAATCCATCTTAGAGTTCGACTCGTGGCTCTTTAAAGCCGATATCGCCTCATCCCAACCAGCTACTGTGTCGTGATCTGTTAGTGCGATTACATCAAGGCCTTTAGAGATTGCCTTATCGATTAACTCGCTCGGAGAATCCGTTCCATCGCTTGCATTGGAATGGGTATGTAGATCAATTAACACTAGAGAAGATTACCGGAGAAAGACGCGGCACCCGACAAGAATGAGTATTAAACCGGGAACAGTGCCTAATGGTGGAAGTTGATTTAACCACCAAAAAGCAAGAATCGCACTAACTGGAACTTCGAAGAAGACAACTAGTGATGCGATTGCCGGAGAGAGACTCTTTAATGTGAAATTCAAAATAGTGTGTCCAAGAATTTGCGCGCCTGCAATCAGCGCTATAAGAAGTAACCACTCTCTGGTGTCAAAATCAAATAACTCAGTATTGACTGCTAGAGCAAAGGAGAGCGAAATAAGGGCGCACGTGAGATAAGCAATTGACGTATAAGTTGCGGTAGAAACCGTTTCTCTGGCGCGCGCACCAAGTACTACATACATGGCTGCAAGTGCAGCACAGGCAATCGCAGCAAGATCGCCCAAGAAGGCTCGTCTTGAAATGGTTAGATCCACACCGGTGATGATGACTACGCCAATGAAGGCAATTGACATACCGGTCCAAGCGCGCTGAGGAATCGTGCCACCTAAACGTTTTACAAAGTAGGCGGCAAAGATCGGCTGGAGCGCAGTTAGCGCAGTTCCCACTGCTACAGATGTGTAGCGCATCGCAATGAAGAATCCGATGAAGTGAAGTGCCAGCGCTATTCCAGAGAGGAATGAGAATCTGATTCCAACTCTTACCTCAGGCTTACTCAGATCTAACTCACGGAATGCCCACGGAAGAACTAAGAAGAATCCGCCGAGATTTCTCCAGAATATGAGGGCCAATATCGGCATAGTGCTGAGAGCAATCACCGGACCAGATGTACCTATCCCGATGATGACCAATGTAAGAAGACCGATATCTCTTCCTGTTGGAAGTTTTGAGTGATCTCGGTCGCGCACGCCTCAACCGTACTATCAGATAGCCTTTCCCATAGCTTTTTGGATTGGAGGTGACCGATGTTAAAAGAACAGCTCAAGTTGATATTTCTTGCCAAGCTTGCAGGTACTCCGGTATTTGATCCAAATGGTGATCGAGTAGGAAAAGTTCGCGATGCGGTAGTTGCAAACCCTGGTTCTAGCGCAAACCCCCGAATCCTCGGCTTCATTGTTGAAATTCCTCAACGACGCCGAATCTTCATTCCGGCTACGCGGGTCACCTCCATTGAAGATGGTGGATTATTCGTAACTGGCTCTATCAATATCCGTCGCTACCAACCCCACCATGGTGAAGTCGCGCTACTTGAGGAACTTTTAGATCGTGAAGTTGCCATCCGCGGAAGCGCTGACTTTGGGATTGTGGAAGATCTCGGAATCGAACTGACTGATTCCAAGGATTGGCGATTGACTTTGGTGCATTTAAAGCGGCGCGAGCGTGGGCTGCGTCGAAACTCCACAAATACTCTTGCGTGGAGTGAGATTGAATTTGAATCAAGATTGAGTGCGCTACAAGGAAATACTAATAATGATGATGTGGGATTGATGAGCGCCCAAGAAGTTGTGGAAACGCTACGGGATTTAGAGATTACCGAACGCGCTGAACTAGTCAAAGGTTTGGATGACGACAAGCTCGCCGATGTCTTAGAAGAGATGGATGACAAGGATCGAGTTGCGCTGGTAACAAACCTTGAAGAAGAGCGGATCGCCGATGTCTTAGGGGAAATGGCTCCGGATGATGTTGCTGATGTTCTCAAAGAAGTTGAACCTGAGACCGCGGAAGAACTTTTGAACTTGATGGAAGAGACTGATGCCGAGGATGTCCGTCGCTTGATGAAGTATGAGGATTACTCGGCCGGCGGAATGATGACGACTGATCCAGTAATTCTTGACGTTGATGCAACAGTTGCTGATGCTCTTGCTGCTATCCGGCGCACCGAACTTGCGCCAGCAATTGCCTCACAAGTATTTGTATGTAGAGCGCCACTTGAGACTCCAACCGGCAGGCTCATCGGCGTGGTTCATCTCCAGCAATTGCTCCGGGAGCCTCCCGCGCTAAATCTAGGATTAATTGTCGACGCAACTGAGACTGCGTTATCTCCGGAAGCGGGGCTTAATGAAGTTGTGAAGAATCTTGCCAATTACAACCTGATTGCGCTGCCTGTGGTTGATGAACATAACCGGCTCCTGGGAGCGGTCACGGTTGATGACGTACTTGATCACTTATTACCCGAGAATTGGCGAAATAGAGATGGGGAGGATCTCTCATGAAGGAGAAATCAAGGCTCTCGATTCCACGTGAGTCCAAAAGAACGATTCGACCTAACTACGATCCAGAAACTTTAGGAAGACTCTCAGAGCGCTTTGCCAGATTTATCGGAACTGCGCGTTTTCTTGTTTATATGACCGTATTCGTTGTCAGTTGGGTGGTTTGGAATGCGATTGGTCCAAGCGAATTCAGGTTCGATGAGTATCCCTTTATCTTTCTCACCCTGTTACTTTCACTACAAGCTTCCTATGCAGCGCCGCTAATCCTGCTCGCGCAAAATCGTCAAGCTGATCGTGATCGTGTGACCTCACAAGAAGATCGGAGTCGGGATGAGCGAAATCTCGCTGTAACCGAATACATGGTTAGAGAGCTAGCCGCTATGCGTAAAGATTTAGTTGAAGAGATTAAGAAACTACAGGAAAGCTCAGGTACTAAGCCCGAGTCGAACTCCAAGTAGCGATTTCTTACGAACTGTGAGTTGATCAATAACGCTCTCAAACTCAAGAGCGGCTAGTGAATCTGGTTTAGACACTACGACAGGTTGGCCGTTATCCCCACCCTCGCGAAGCGCAATATCAAATGGAATCTTGCCGAGAAGTGGGACATCTGCGCCGACCAAATTAGATAACCGCTTTGCTGTTTCTTCGCCACCTCCTTCACCGAAGAGCGCAACCTTTGTACTACTTCCCTGTGGGAGGTAGGCCGACATATTCTCGATAACGCCAATGAGCTGTTGCTTTAATTGATGTGCAATCCGTCCGGCGCGTTCGGCTACCTCTGCGGCCGCAATTTGTGGCGTTGTTACTACCAAGATTTCTGAACCAGGAATTAGTTGCCCTAATGAGATGGCGATATCTCCAGTTCCTGGCGGGAGATCTAGAAGTAGAAAATCTAAATCGCCCCAATATGCATCGCTCAATAACTGCTCTAGGACGCGGTGCAAAAGTGGGCCGCGATAGGCAACTGGATCGGCACGATCTGGCTTAAACATCTCAATTGAAACGGTCTTTACTCCGTACGCCTCGAGTGGAATGAAGGTCTGGTCGATTGCGGTTGGACGTTTACCTTCTATTCCCAAGGCGCGAGGAATTGAATGTCCATATACATCGGCATCAAGCAATCCGACTTTAAATCCGCGCTGCGCCAGTGCTACCGCAAGATTTACCGTAACGCTACTTTTCCCGACGCCACCTTTACCTGATGAGACTCCGATAACTCTTGTGAGAGATTCAGGTTGGGCAAATGGAATGAATTTCTCTCGGCCACCGCGAAGTAACTTCTTGACTCGATCGCGCTGTTCATCGTTCATCACTCCGAAGTTAACTTTCACGTTCTTTACTTCGGAGACCTTAAGCGCGGCTTCGCTAACATCCTTCTGTAACCGATCCCGCATTGGGCAGCCCGTTATAGTTAGCAATATTGAAATTTCTGCAGCCCCATCTTTGAATTCAATTTGCTCAACCATGCCTAACTCAGTTATGGGGCGATGGAGTTCAGGATCAGAAACCTTTGCTAACTCACTCTCGATTGCCGACTTTATTGCTTCAGTCATAGCAAATCAGGATCTATCTTGGCTATATCTTTAAGCTCTTTACTCCGTGCCCGGGCTTCGTTTATAACTGGTTTAGTCTCTTCGAGCGCATCGCCCAGTACTTTCTTTGCCAAATTCTTTGGAGTTAGATCCTTTACATCCAAATCTTCAAAGCCGGGCCCTAGATTCTTCTTTAACTCCTTTGAAGCATCTGAGGTGAAATTTCTTACTTTATGAATCATCCGTGCAAAATCTTTGGCAGCGCCGGGCAACTTATCCGGACCTACTAGAAATAGACCTAGGACTATTAATCCGAGGAACTCACCCATTCCGACGCCGAACATGATGTAATCCTAAGTGCCTATATTTTCGTGGCAACTAGAACGCCATCGCCAACTGGAAGCAGCATCGGCATCCAGAGTTCTCTTGCTTCACGAATGACCTTTATCGCATCGCGATAAGCAACCGTGGCTTCATCCCGTTGGGTCGGATCAGCGACTTTTCCACCCATGAGAGCGCGATCAATAACAAGTACGCCACCCGGACGTAATGAACGATTTGCATTCTCGACATTTTCGAAGATATCCCGACTCTTTCTAAGGATGAAAATGTCATAAAGGCTATCGGCGAGCTTTCCCACAATTTCCGTGCTATTTCCAGTAATTAACCGATATCTAGAACTTGGGAAACCAGCTTCATCAAATGCTTGCTTTGCCAGGCGAGCATTTTCGACTTCATCATCAATCGACGTGAAGAGTCCCTTATCAATCATTGACGGGATGATCCAAAGCCCACTTACGCCAGAACCAGTTCCGACTTCGACGATTGATGACGCTCCGACTAGGTGGGTCAAATAACGGAGAAGTGAACCAACTGCGGGTGTTGTCTCATAGCTACCGATTTCAACGCCGCGTTGCCGGGCGCGCTGCATAATCTCAGTTTCTGGGATGTAGTTATTAGCGAATGCCCTCATATCGCCGCGTTCCGAGAATGCAGATATCAAAGGGTTGCTAACCATTCTGTTAATAGGCGAACGCCAAATCCAGTTCCACCCTTGGGATTCTCCCCCGCATCACTTTCCGATCTTGCTGGCCCTGCGATATCTAGATGAATCCAATTACGCTTTCCGGCAAATCTCTCTAAGAAGAGCGCTGCGGTTACCGAACCAGCTTGGAATTTAAATTTATTTCCTAAGTGATTCAAATCCGCGATATCGCTCTCTAGAGCAATTCCGTAATCATCAATTAGGGGCATATGCCAGATTCGATCACCTATGTATTCACCAATCTCATTTAGGGCGCTCGCTACTTTTACATTACGCGTATACATAGCTCCATATTGACGACCAAGTCCCAAAGTGGCAGCCCCGGTTAGCGTGGCAATATCCACCAAATAATCTGGAGCTAAATTCTTATCGGCATAGGCAAGTCCATCAGCTAGAACTAAGCGACCTTCGGCATCGGTATTTAGTACCTCAACGGTGGTTCCGCCGTAATGCTTAATCACATCACTTGGTCGTTGCGAAGTTGCGGAGAGAGCATTCTCAGCCAGCATCAAAAGCCCAGTTACTCTCACCTTTAGTTTCAAATCCGCAGCTGCAGCGACCGTCATCAATACCGCAGCAGCGCCAGCCATATCGCTCTTCATAGGCGCCATCAGATCGTAAGGACGCTTTAAGGAAACTCCACCAGTATCAAATGTGATTCCTTTTCCAACTAAAACTACGTGGGGAGATTTCTTTCCACCTTTAGGTGTATATGAGACTTCCACAAATCTCGGTGGGTTCTTTCGACTCGAATTTCCAACGGCGCGAAGCCCACCGAACTCGGCGAGTTCTCTACCTGAGCGTTCTTTGATCTTTAAGTCAGGACGCTTGCAAATTATGCGCGCTTGAGACGCGATCCATTCTGGTGATTTGATATTTGAAGGCGTATGAATCAGATCGCGCGCTTTCCAAGTCGCAGCTACCAAAACCTCGCTCCGCTTTACTGCCGCCGCAAAGTCACCCGCAAGGGTGAATGATGGCGTCTCAATCTTCTTCTCTTTGTCGGCAGCGCCCTTAGTGCTCCATGAATACGTAGATAACGCCAAGGCATTTAAATGAACCAGTGCTTGATTTGAATTCTCTGCGCAGAGCGATAAGAGGTGAGAAGTAGTCGCCTTAACTTTTCGACCAAGAATCGTTCCAACCTTACGTAGATCATTTGGGTTTGCATCGCCAATTCCAATCAAATAAATGCGAGCTAACTTTTTCTTGGTTTCGTTTAGCGGAATCTCGATTAATTCGCCGAGCTTTGCTGAAAATGACTTACCTGCTTTGTCGATTTCTTCTTGAAGATCTATAGCGAATTCACTTTCGATAAATTTTCGCCACTTTTGATTTATGGCTATCTCGCCCGTTAACTTAACTGGAAGTGCGAGATGGGTAATGCCCTTTAGCGACTCTCCCGATGGGTTTTGGATCTTGCGTGATCCCAGTTTCGGGATGGGTCGATTCACTTCTTGATTAGCGAGACCGCTGTGTTCAAGACATCCGCGAGATTGCGAGCTTCCTCTTGATTGAGTTCCACAACGAGTCGGCCGCCACCTTCCAGCGGAATCCGCATGACCAAGCTACGAGCTTCCTTCGTTACTTCCATAGGTCCGTCGCCAGTGCGGGGTTTCATGGCTGCCATTTCGACCTCTTTCGTTATCAGCTCGCCTTGCGGATAGTCACTTCGGTTAGGCATTGCGACTTGCCAGCAATGCAGGGAGCGAATTATCGCGCATTCAGTCAGTTGAGGGGAAATCGAAGCTCTCGCGTAGCCGGGCTCGACCTGAGGCAAGGACGGCGGATACCGAGCGCTCCGGGACCCCAATTTTGATGGCGATTTCTGCAGTAGAGAGGTTCTGTCCAAAGTAGAGCAGCAAGATGATCCGCTCTTCAACAGGTAAAGAGGCAATGAGCTCTATAACAGTTTGCTTTTTCTGCTCCGCCACACGCTAAGGCTACAAGGCTCACCTTACGCTCAGCGCATACTCACCGCAGGGCGTTAATTAAAGGTTCGTGCGAATTTCCTAAGCGAGAAGTTAACCGTAAGGAGAATGAAGGGCTTTATCAGTAAGAGGATTAAGGCGGGAGCCTTTATCTCTTCATACCAATCAAATCTAGTTTTATCTCCAAGATCAACTAAACGAAACTCACCAATCCCCTTAATCACTTTTCCATAGTGATCAACGCGGCAAAAATGCGGAGGTTCCCAGGAAATCACCTTCATCTTATCGAGAACTCCAAATGGTCCGACTCCAGTGAATGCTTCGATCGTAGTTCCGATTCCCGAATCATCAGCTCCGTTGTCTGATGCACTTACTCGAGTCAGCGCCATCCAATCTCCTTGCTTTTCCCACTCCACCAAAGCACGCCAAACCTTGTTTACAGTTGCATTGATTGTGACTCTCGCATAGAAATCTTTAAGCACGATGCGCGCTCTCAAGATAGCTGATCGAATCAAGCGGATTAACGCACCACTTAACTAATTCATGCTGCCCCGGTTTTAAAAGATTCTTCTCAGTCAAATCTGCAAGCGCGCTTCTTAACGAGTCATAAGTTCCATCTGGATCAAGAACTGAAATGGGCTTTCCATGAAAACCCAGATATCTGCCAACCCAGATTTCAAAGAGTTCTTCTAAGGTTCCAAGTCCGCCTGGAAGAGCGATGAAACCATCAGAGAGTTTTTCAATTAAACCCTTCCGTGCCCGCATATCTTCAACAATGTGCATCTCATGGGCATCGCTATCAATAAATTCGATGTTGGTTAGCTTCTCTGGAATAACTCCAATTGTGTAGCCGCCTTGAGATCTCACGCCTTTAGCCACCTCGCCCATTACAGAAATGGCGCCACCGCCCCAAACGAGTTGATGACCTGCTCTTGCTATCTCCTCACCCAGAGAGAATCCAATCTTTAGCGCGTTCGATGAAACTGCAGTAGATGATGCGCAGTAGACGGCAATCTTCACCCGCGAACTCTAGAGCGTTGGTACCTTTGGCACATGTCCACCGCTTACGGCCACGGCTTGGTTACAAAATCAAAGAGTGGCGCGATCCTCGATACCCATTTCAAAGTTCTCGGACTGGGAAAACTAAGTAGTTCAGTTGCGCCGGATCTCGCCAGCCTTAGCTCCGTCGATGAGATTCGGGGCGTTCGCCGCGAACCAATCGCCATAGAAATCGACTTAGAAGTTGCCCCAAAGGATGTTCCAGATGCTTATTTAAGGCTTCAACTTCTCTCGCACCGAATCATTAAGCCGCATGGAGCAGTCCTAGATGGAATTTTCGGAATACTTAACAACGTCGTTTGGACCTCAGTTGGGCCCTGCGAGCTAGCCGGCTTTGAAAATGTGAGAGAGCTTCTCAGAGAGAAATATGGATCTTTTACGATTTATTCAATCGATAAGTTCCCACGAATGGTCGATTACGTAATCCCAGAAGGTGTGCGAATCGCGAATGCTGATCGCGTTCGACTTGGTGCGCATCTCGCAGCTGGAACAACAGTTATGCACGAAGGATTCGTTAACTTCAACGCCGGAACGCTCGGTGCATCAATGGTTGAAGGACGTATCTCAGCTGGCGTTGTTGTAGGTGATGGAAGTGATATTGGTGGTGGTGCTTCAATTATGGGCACGCTAAGTGGTGGCGGTAAAGAGGTAATCTCGATTGGCAAGAAGACCTTACTCGGCGCAAATTCAGGATTAGGAATATCTCTTGGTGATGAGTGTGTTGTTGAGGCTGGCCTTTATTTAACGGCTGGATCAATTGTTTTGCTTCCAGATGGTAAGGAAGTTAAGGCGCGGGAACTCTCTGGTGCTAATGGTTTACTGTTCAGAAGAAACTCCAAGACTGGTTCTATAGAAGCTTTAGCCCGCAGCGGAAGTTGGGGCGGATTAAATAGCGTTCTGCATTCAAATTAAAGCTAAGCGTTACAGAAAACCCCTTCATAAACTGGATTTGGCTTACATTCAGGTACAAATACTGGATAAACAATTTCTTGAAGATTGTTCTTTAGCCAAGTTGAAGGAAGTTTTGTTCTAGAGCGGAATACCTCACCAGTTAAAGAAACTCGCTTCCCTTCAGATGAATAACCTGAGATTGCCAGAACGCTATTTGTCTGACTGATGGAATCGATTGTAAAAGCGATGACATCGGGGAGGCTAAAAGCCTGGGCCATCATGGCTTGCGGGACGCTGCGGGTCCACATGTAATAACGGGGATTTATCTTCGGATCTAGGCTCCACGGATCTGGTACGCCAAGAAGATAAGCGAACTCTGATCCCCAGACATCCTTGATGTTCTGGGTCTTGCCCCCGCTTGAGGAAAAGTAAAAGGCATTGATTGGAAGGCCGCCTTGAGTTATCACAAGAGCGCTCTCAGAATCTATAAACGTTCGATTGACCGCTTCTTTCCAGAGAATTCCATAGTCAATTCGATTTACCTTTTCATCTTCCTTCGAATAGCCCACAAAGTTCTGGTCGACAGTTGTGCTATAGATATTGCAGTCGCATTCGCTGCGAATTCGACCAATCTTTCCTAGCGCGTAAGTACGAGCTGCGATGACTTGCGCCTCGAGGGCTGCTGGTGGCCATGATGAAGGAACTTCACCAATTCCATATAAATATTCATCATGTAACCGCAACGTGGTTGTGACGGCTAAATAAGAAGTGAGCTTGGTTGTGACGCTCTTAAACGTCATCTGGCCATATTTGTATCTACCGCTTTTATCACCGCTTTTAAAAGCAATAATTGAATTTGGTTCCCACCTTATGGTCCAGGATTGATTCGGAGGTAGCGGGGCAAACTTTGCGGTGGGTGAAGTTAGTAATGGCACAATTTGGCCAGAAAAATTTGTAAAAGTTGCAGTAACAGTTCCATCATATTTTCCATATGGCTCAGGGTTTTCAGTCGCAGGAATATCTCCTTGGTAGAGGCTAAAACCACCACTAGATTTTTCGATACTAATTGATGCCGAAGTAGCCTGGTTTGCGATATTTACCCTGATGAGATGGTTATCCGGGAAAGGAGTCACTTCCGTGCCCGGGTAGTAATGACTCAAGATCTCTCTTGCGGTCTTGCCCTCTAGAGCCTGTCCGCGCGCACCAATCTGACTCATTCCTACGCCATGCCCATAACCAGAACCCACAAATAAAAATTCAGCTGGAATTGTTGTGGTCGCACGAGAAAGTGGCTGGATAGTTGAGATGAGCAGGATTGCTACCAAAAGTGCGCGCCACTTCATGCTTATTAGGGTACCTGAGCTAACTGGTTAAGAATTGGAAATCAAGGTGCGTGGTGATGTGATGAAACCAATTCCCCAGGAAAAATGCATGATTATCAAAACAATTGGAAGCCTAATTCTTTCGGCCCAGCTTCTTCCAATTACTAAGGCAGCAATCAAGATAGCTCCCAAATAAGTAAATATTGGAATAAAAAATACTGGCGCCCAGAACGCTCCTAGAAGAATTGAGAAGGCTTGTAGAAATACATTTATAGGAGGAGCAAGGTATCTGAAATTGGCGGTGCCTTTATGGTAGCGAGTGACCGCTGCACGCCATCTTCCATATTCAAAATATTGTTTTGCTAGCGACCGAAAGGTGGAACGAGGTCTATACGTGACAGTCAGATTTGGGTTAAACCAGATCACTCCACCTTTCTCCCGGAGTCGATAGTTCAATTCCCAATCCTGTGCTCGAGTAAATCTTGAGTCGTAGCCGCCAACGCCAATTAAGGCAGAACGCTTAAATACTCCAAGATAAACGGTATCGACGCTTCCGGCGCTGCCACCGGTATGAAACCTAGAAGCGCCAACTCCTATCGGGGAACGCATTGCTCGTGCTACCGCTCTTTGAAATGGCTTAATTCCCTCAGCCGCCATGACTCCACCAACATTTACTGCGCTAGTTTCACGTAACGTGCGAACTGCTTCGCGGATGTAATCAGGACCAATGGAAGAGTGGCCATCCACTCTCACAATAATTTCGTTCTTCGTTGCTGCAATTGCAGAATTCAGACCATTAGGGGTTTTACCGCTGGGATTTTCAATCACCTTAATCCGGGGGTCACGCTGGGCAAGTGAATCCGCAATCTCTCGTGTGTTATCCCTTGATGGCCCTACCGAGATTGCAATCTCTATCGCACCGGAATATTGCGAGTTCAGCACGGCGTTGATTGATTCCTCAAGATGAGCTGCTTCGTTGACGACAGTGAGGATTACCGAGACAGGTGGCTCAGTTGTACCGTGGGAATTATCACCCAGGAATTTCTCATCTCTCATAACGGATAAACGCTATCGCTTCATTACTCTTGCCGAGTGACTTCACCCCGCGCGATTCGTTTCTTCACCATTCTTTCGATATCAATCGTCGCGCTCTCCGGAATCACCTGGTTGGGATTGGGGCGAATCACCGCCGCTATTCCTAAGCTCGATGTATTTGCCGGCTTAGAGGATCGCCCCAAGAAAGAGTCCTCTGCAATCAACTACCTGATCGTTGGTTCAGATACTCGAGAGGGTTTAACGAGGGAAGAAACTCGAAGGTTAAAAGTTGGTAGCACTGCCGTAGCCGCTGGAAAACGCTCCGACACCATGCTCTTGGTTCACATCTCCAAAAAGCGCGACAAGGCCGCGATTATCTCGATTCCTCGCGATTCATTTGCACTTATCCCGGAACACAAATCACTAACCTCTGACAAAATAATTCCTGCTACTTATTCCAAAATTAATTCTGCGTATAACTGGGGTGGCGCTTCATTACTAATTGAGACCTTTGAAGATATGTCCGGGCTCCGCATTGATCATTATGTCGAGATTAACTTTGTGGGATTTGTTCGGATGGTCGATGCGCTTGGCGGCGTTGAGATTTGTACTAAAAGAGATATCAATGATCCCAAGAGTCACCTCTCACTTCCTGCTGGAACGCATGTTCTAGATGGAGTCGACTCGTTGAAGTATGTCCGTTCGAGAACTTTTGATGGCTTAGGTGACCTGGGAAGAATGAAACGTCAACAAGAATTTGCTGGAGCGATGCTAAGAAAGGCGACCAGCGCTGGAGTGCTTTTAAATCCGATTAAACTCCTTGATTTCATCAACTCGGCTCTCGCTAGCGTTACTACCGATAGCGGGCTATCTCAAGGTGATCTCTTAACGCTTGGCAAACAATTACGTAATCTCTCGGCTTCAAATGTTAGAACTCTTACAATTCCGTTGAAGTATTACAACTACAACAAAAATGGGGTATCTGCGGCAGTTCTCTGGGATCCTGAGCTCTCCGCTGAGCTATTTGAGCGAATAAAAAATGATGATGCGTTGATCGACAAGGTCCGCCCTGAGCCTTCGGCATCGCCAAGTCTGGTCGATAAATTTGGAACTAAGACTGCATCTGATAATCCCTGCAATGAATCGAAGGGATAGTAAGTTTCGACTATGAAGTTATCGGTGATCGGTACGGGTTATTTAGGTGCTACCCATGCTGCTGCGATGGCATCGCTCGGCTTTGATGTAATTGGCGTAGATGTAGATCCGAAGAAGATTGAGTTACTTAAGGTCGGAAAGGTTCCATTCTTTGAGCCGGATTTAGAAGAGTTACTCATCCAAGAAGTGAATTCCGGTCGATTGAAATTCACCACAGATTTCGCTACGGCAAGCGATTGTGATGTCCATTTCATCTGTGTTGGAACCCCACAACAACAAGGATCCCTCGCCGCGGATATGAAGTATGTCGATGCTGCCCTTGAGGCGATTGCGCCGCATGCAAAAACTGGTTCGCTCATTGTTGGTAAGTCAACAGTCCCGGTAGGAACAGCCGAGCGCCTCTCCAAAAGATTAAGGGAACTGGGCTCAAAAGCAGAGTTAGCATGGAACCCAGAGTTTCTTCGCGAGGGTTTTGCAGTTGAGGATACCCTTCGCCCCAATCGCTTAGTTGTTGGCGTCACCTCAGATAACGCAGAAGAAATCTTAAAGCGCGCATACAAACCGCTACTTGATAACAACGTTCCTTGGATTCGAGCTGATCTGCCTACCGCTGAATTAGTAAAAGTTGCAGCTAATTCATTCCTTGCCACAAAGATTTCATTTATCAATGCCATGGCGGAAATCTGTGAAGCCGCTGGTGGAGATGTGACTGTGCTTGCAAAAGCAATCGGTTACGACCCACGGATTGGCTCCAGATTCCTACAGGCAGGAATTGGATTCGGCGGCGGTTGTCTTCCCAAAGATATCCGCGCCTTTATGGCTCGCTCTGAGGAACTAGGCGCTAAACAATCACTGGAATTTCTCCGTGAGATTGACTCCATTAATCTCCGCGCCCGCCAGAGAATGATCGATTTAGTTCGGTTGGATTTGGGAGAAGACTTAAAGGGTCGGCGAATCGCGGTCTTAGGAGCAGCCTTTAAGCCGGATAGTGATGATGTAAGAGATTCCCCTGCACTAGATATTGCAGCCCAAATTGCAGCCGCTGGCGCAGATGTATATGTCTTTGATCCAAAGGCAAACTCCAACGCCAAGTTACGTTTCCCAGTATTGAACTTCTCAAATTCAGTTGAAGAGTGTTTAACCGGAGCTGAGATCGTTCTCCATTTAACGGAATGGAAAGAGTTCCGGGCATTAGATCCAATAAAGGTAAAGAGCCTGGTGGCCCGCCCAAATATCATCGATGGGCGTAACGCTTTAGATAAAGCTTCTTGGGAGAGCGCTGGTTGGCACTTCCGTGCGCTAGGGCGCGCTACTCGTTGATTACACCCTCTAGGTAATCAACCGCATGGCTTACCTTCTCGAATAAGTTCATTTCTCCCGCAAGCGCTACATATCCACTATGGCTAGAGGATTTAACTATCCGGTAGCCAGGTTCATGGGCAAAAAGATGTAGGAATGGTGCTGTCATATCTAGATTTTGCGACACATCGAAATTAATCACTAGAAAATTTTGGTTGAGAAGTTCGGTTTTCCCTAGTGGAAGTTGATTCGCTGATCTAACTGCATTTTCAAATACTGATGTTTGCGCATATTCAAGACTCCAAATGGAATCGATGGAGATGACATCACTAACTTCAATTAACTTGCCATTGAGAGTAAATCTATAGGTAGCGACCCCGCTTTGATTAGAACTTTTTGCTCTCTCGTTTACTGCGATTTGCATATTTTTAAGTAGCTCATCAGTTGCTTGAGCGGGCTTTACTACAACTCGGTTACGAAGCTTCGCGACGCTAATTGCGGGATACGTTGCCAGTTGAGTCTGGGCAGAATTTATGGCGACAACGGCTAAATGTTCATCGTTTGGAATTGAAGTGGTTTGCTGATCTAAACGGACTTCTAGGCCAAGGCTCTCGGCGGCGCGTGCAATAAATGCTGCTACGCCTATTTCTACCTTGATTCGATGTCTCATAATGTGAAGATACCTCAAGATAGAATCGCACCTTCTATGTTGCCCCGAATAGTTCTTGCTTCTGCCTCACCTTCTCGGCGTCGCCTTCTTGAGAGCAGTGGAATAGCCCCTGAGGTGCTTGTGAGCGGGGTCGATGAGGAAGATTCAGCATATGAATCACTCTCTCCAAGTGAACTAGTTCTCGCACTTGCGATCGTCAAGGCGCATACCGTAAAGAATCTAATTGAATTTCCTGCGATAGTGATTGGCTGTGATTCAACCTTCGAGTTCGAGGGAGAATCACTTGGTAAGCCGCTAACAAGAGAGCGAGCAATTGAGCGAGCTAAATTGTTGCGGGGCAACTCAGGAGTTCTCTATACCGGACATTGCATCATAGATACCGTGAGAGAAGTAGAGATCAGCGATATCGCTGCAACCAGAGTTCACTTTGCAGATATGAGTGATGCAGAGATTGAGGCATATGTTGAGACCGGAGAACCACTAAATGTCGCTGGTGGTTTTACCCTTGATGGGAAGAGCGCACCATTTATTGCACGAGTGGAAGGTGAGACTTCTAATGTGATTGGTCTTTCCCTTCCGTTACTAAAACGCGCTATCACCTCTCTTGGCTACAACTGGTTCGATTTCGTAACGAGAAAATAATGACTCTCTACGCTGCCTATGGATCTAATCTTGATCCGCGCCAGATGTTGCAGCGCGCTCCCCACTCACCTCATTTAGGAACTGGCTGGATTCGCGGTTGGCGCGTCACTTTTGGAGGCGAAGAAATAGGTTGGGAAGGTTCCGTTGCAACGCTTGCAGAAGATCACCAAGCTTCCGTATTTGTATCAATCTACGACTTAACAAAACAAGATGAATCAGCCCTTGATGAGTGGGAGGGTGTAACAACTGATCTCTATCGAAAAATTAGGGTGAGAGTAGAAACGATGACTGGTGCGCAACTCTGCTACGTCTATGTATTGAACTCCTTTGAAGGCGGAAGACCATCCCCGCGTTATCTAGAGATCATGGTTGCTGCTGCAATCGAAGCTGGTGCGCCCGATGATTACATTGCCGAACTGCGAGAACGAGCGATACGGTAGGCAGATGTCGGATCAAATCTCTCAACCACTCGAAGCTGCAAAAATCGCAGCTAAGGAGATTGCAGAGATAACCGGTAAAGCAAGCCACGATATGTCTTTTACCCTCGGTTCTGGGTGGAGCGATGCTGCAAGCATTTTTGGCGAGCCGACTCATAACATTGAAATGTCAAAATTATCTGGTTTTGCAAAATCTACTGTCGTGGGACATGGTGGACATATCTCCTCATACACGATTAACAAGAAGAATATCCTCATTTTCTTTGGGCGAACTCACCTATATGAAGGTAAGGGAATAGATGCAGTCGTGCATGGTACGAGGACTGCGGTTAGTGCGGGCGCAAAGATTGTGGTGCTTACCAACGCTTGTGGGGGAATAAATCCAAATTACTCAGTTGGCCAACCAGTCTTAATTAAAGATCACATATCCCTTACCGGTATATCTCCAATAAAAGGCGCGAATTTTGTAGATTTAACCGATGTCTATAGCGCAAGACTTCGAGCGCAACTCAAATCATATGATCCGACGCTCGCTGAAGGAGTGTATGCGCATTGGCCTGGGCCTACTTATGAAACGCCAGCCGAAATTAGAATGATTGGAATCTTGGGTGCGGATCTCGTTGGTATGTCTACTGTTCCTGAAGCGATTGCTGCACATGCGATGGGGGCTGAGGTAATTGGAATCTCGCTTGTGACTAACCCAGCAGCTGGATTGTCAAAGAACAAATTAAGTCATGAAGAGGTAATTGCTGCCGGAAAAGCATCTGCTGAAAGAGTCGGCAAGCTCCTTGAGAATCTCTTGAAGGTTTCGTAACTATGACTATTGAGCTAAGCGAAGAGTTGAGAAGCGAAGTCTTATCTTGGATCGAAGAAGATCCAGACCCAAAGACAAAAGCGCTACTTGAAAAATGGTTGGAAACAGGTGAAGTTGCGGAGATAAAAGCCTGTTTCCAAGGTTTCCTTGAGTTTGGAACTGCCGGAATACGTGGCCCACTAGGTCCCGGGCCATCTCGGATGAATCGCGCTGTTGTTTCAAAGACCGCCTATGGAATTGCCAGCTTCATGCGGATGAACTCACTCAAGTCAATCGTTATTGGACGAGATGCTCGCTATGGCTCCGAAGATTTCACTCGTGATACCGCTGAAATCATGAGTGGTGCTGGTTTTGAAGTATTTGTGCTTCCTCGCCCGCTACCAACGCCAGTCCTTGCTTATGCAGTCCGAAAGCTTGGTTGCGATGTCGGTGTCATGGTTACTGCAAGTCATAACCCACCGCAAGATAATGGTTACAAGGTTTATCTTGGCGGGACCGTGAAGGGCGTGAGGTATGAAGGCTCCCAGATAATTTCACCGACTGATAGTGAGATTTCTGCCGAAATCGCTAAGACGCCGAAATTGAACACCGTTAAGCGCGGCACCGAGTGGACTATCTTGGGCGAGGAGATTGTCAATGACTATGTCCAGGTCACTTCAAAATTAGCAGAAGCTCCTGAAAAGTTGAAGATTGTCTATACCGCCATGCACGGAGTTGGTAAGGAGACGCTCCTTAAAGTTTTTGCACAAGCTGGATTTGAGCAACCGATTCTTGTTACTGAGCAGGCAGAACCAGATCCAGACTTCCCCACTGTTGCATTTCCCAATCCAGAAGAACCAGGTGCGATTGATCTCTCACTTAAGCTAGCTCGTGAAGTAAGTGCAGATTTAGTACTTGCTAATGATCCAGATGCTGATCGTTGTGCAGCTGCCATTGATGATGGCGGTTGGCGGATGCTTCGCGGTGATGAAGTTGGTGCGCTACTCGGTGAATACCTTGCCAGTAAAACAACTAACAACATCAACGTGCTTGCCAACTCGATTGTTTCATCTTCAATCCTCAAGAAGATTGCTGCTGCTTACAACCTTCCCTTCACAGAGACGCTGACTGGCTTCAAATACCTCGCTAAAGTCAAAAATCTCCGTTTTGGCTATGAAGAAGCGCTTGGTTATGCAGTCGATGCTAATTCCGTCAATGATAAGGATGGCATCAGCGCCGCCCTAGTAATTGCCCAACTCGCAGCAGACTTAAAGCGCCAAGGAAGGACGATTGCAGATTATCTAGATGAGATCTGGAAAAAGTATGGATTTCATGGGACAAGACAGATTTCGGTGCGAACTAAGAGCATTTCAGATATTGAAGCCATCATGGGTAAGTTAAGAAAGAGCCTTCCTAGCGAAATCGGTGGGTTTAAGGTCACAGCCTTTGATGACTTAGAGAGACCAAGCGATGGACTTCCGCCGACTAACGGAGTGAGAATCTGGCTTGATGGAAAGTATCGCGTGATCGTTCGCCCGAGTGGAACTGAGCCAAAGATGAAGTGCTATATCGAGGTCGTTACCAAAACGAATGAAGAATCTCTCCCGATTCTAGATACGCTCGAGCGTGAATTCCGAACCCTTATGGCGGTAGCGTAAGCGCATGAGCGAATCACTCGGCAAACTGATTGATGGCTCAGAAAGTTCGCTAAGAGCTTTTCTGGATAACTTGCCAGGTGTAGATAAAGTCGGCGCTGAAGGTCGAGCTGCCATGCTTGGCACACGAAGTATCAAAACAACAAGTAAAGCAAGAGCAATCGACCTTGCGATTAGCATGGTTGACCTAACGACTTTAGAGGGCGCTGATACTCCAGGAAAAGTTAGATCGCTTTGCGCCAAAGCACTTCGCCCGGACCCTACTGATTTAACAGTTCCCCATGTAGGAGCAATCTGCGTCTACAACGATATGGTGAAAATTGCTCGTGATTACCTAGATTCAATCGGTGGTCAATCAATCCCAGTTGCTGCCGTCTCAACGGCATTCCCATCTGGAAGAGCCTCTATGGAAGTTAAGTTGCGCGATACCCAAGATGCAATTGAATCTGGCGCATCTGAGATTGATATGGTGATTGACCGAGGCGCGTTTCTATCTGGAAAGTTTGGATTGGTCTTTGATGAAATTAGGGAAATTAAGGCTCTCTGTGGCGAAACGGCCCATCTAAAGGTGATTTTGGAGACGGGCGAGCTTGCCACTTACGACAATGTCCGCAAAGCCTCTTATCTGGCGATGCTAGCGGGAGCTGATTTCATCAAGACGAGCACCGGAAAAGTTGCACCAGCCGCTACCCCGCCGGTCGTACTAGTAATGCTTGAAGCTGTCCGAGACTTCTTTTCGCTTACGGGTAAGAGAATCGGCGTTAAGCCTGCTGGTGGCATACGAACTACTAAGGATGCAATCAAGCAACTTGTACTAGTGAATGAGACCACTGGGCCGGAGTGGTTGACACCAAAACTCTTCCGGATTGGCGCTAGCGCGCTCTTAAACGATCTTCTAATGCAGCGAATGAAACTACGCAATGGCAGATATTCAAGCGCTAATTATGTTACGGTGGATTAATTATGGCCGCTGATATCTTCGAATACGCACCCGCTCCCGAATCGCGAGCCATCGTAAAGTTGAAGAGCGAATATGGTCTCTTCATAAATGGTAAGTGGGTCTCACCACAATCCAAGAAGAAGTTTGCTTCAATCAATCCAGCAACCGAAGAGGTATTGGCAAAGGTTTCACAAGGCAGCCAAGCTGATGTAGATAAAGCTGTTAAGGCCGCGCGGGTTGCTTATAACAAGGTCTGGTCAAAGACAAAACCGAAAGAGCGAGCCAAGTACTTATTTAGAATTGCGCGCCTGCTTCAAGAACGTGCCCGAGAGTTTGCAGTCTTGGAATCACTTGATAATGGAAAGCCCATTCGAGAGACTCGTGATGTTGATATTCCCCTATCAGCGGCTCACTTTTTTTATCATGCAGGTTGGGCCGATAAGCTCGAATACGCCGGATACGGTGATAATCCAAAACCTTACGGCGTAGTTGCCCAGATCATTCCTTGGAACTTCCCACTTTTGATGTTGGCTTGGAAAGTTGCTCCTGCGCTCGCAACCGGAAATACCGTTGTACTAAAGCCCGCTGAAACTACCCCGTTAACGGCCCTACTTTTCGCTGAGATTTGCGAGCAAGCAGAGCTCCCGGCTGGCGTTGTAAATATCGTTACCGGCGATGGAACAACAGGTGCCGCGTTAGTGAACCATGGCGATATCGATAAGGTCGCATTTACCGGCTCAACCGAGGTTGGAAAGCTAATTGCGAATTCAATTGCAGACCGGGGAATTCCTGCCACTTTAGAACTTGGTGGCAAGGGTGCAAATATCGTCTTTGATGATGCCCCGATTGATGAGGCTGTCGAAGGAATTATCAATGGCATCTTCTTCAATCAAGGCCATGTCTGTTGTGCGGGATCACGACTACTGCTTCAAGAAAGTATCGTTGATGACTTCCTGACTAAGTTGCAATCGCGAATGGCAAAGATTCGAGTAGGAGACCCGCTAGATAAGAACACAGATCTTGGCGCAATTAACTCAGCTGCTCAATTATCGAAGATCAAAGAACTCTCTGAATCAGGAACGAAAGAGGGTGCAAATATTTGGAGCGCTCCATGCACATTGCCTGCTAAAGGTTTCTGGTATCCCCCAACTATTTTCACCGGAGTCACGGGGGCCCATCGCATTGCGCGGGAGGAGATTTTTGGACCAGTCTTATCTGTTCTTACTTTCCGTACCCCGAATGAAGCGATGGAAAAGGCCAATAACACTCCATTTGGATTATCGGCCGGAATCTGGACTGAGAAAGGTTCCAAGATTCTCTGGGCAGCGCAACAATTAAAAGCTGGCGTTATTTGGGCAAATACCTTTAATAAGTTTGATCCAGCTAGCCCATTTGGCGGCTATAAAGAATCTGGTTGGGGCCGCGAAGGCGGTCGCCATGGTTTGGCGGCCTACATCAAGGGAGCAAAGTGATGCGCGTTGATGTTATGAAGACTTACAAGCTCTACATCGGAGGCGCTTTCCCGAGAAGTGAGTCCGGACGCTCCTATGAATTGAAAGATAAGAAAGGTAATTTCATAGCGAACCCAGCCCTCGCATCTCGTAAGGATCTCCGCGATGCCGTTGTCGCAGCAAAGAGCGCCTTTTCAGGCTGGTCACATGCAACTGCTTTCAACAGAGGACAGATCCTCTACCGGATGGCTGAGATGCTTGAGGGAAGAACTGAACAATTTGTTGCTGAAATCAAAGCTCTAGAAGGCGTCTCTGATTCGGTCGCGCGTAAGCAAGTTCAAGACGCGATTGACCTTTGGGTTTGGTATGCCGGTTGGACCGACAAGATCTCAACCACATCCGGTGGCACAAATCCGATTGCTGGCCCCTATTACAACTTCACCATCCCAGAACCTCTTGGTGTTATTGGTGTAATCGCTGATGAAAAGGAATCTCTCCTTGGATTAACTAGAGGACTTGCCCCAGTCATCGCGAGTGGAAATACTGCTGTTTTGATTGCAAGCGAAAAACTTCCACTATCAGCAATATCTCTCGCTGAAGTTATGGCCACAAGCGACCTTCCCGCTGGTGTTGTAAATATTCTCACCGGAAGCAAGAGTGAATTAATTCCTTGGCTCGCTAGCCATATGGAGATTGACGGAATTGATATCTCGGGCGCGGATAAGAAACTAGATGGTGAGATAAAGCGCGCAGGCACTGAAAACCTAAAGCGTATTTATCGTTTTGAGAAAGACGCTTCTCTCAAGAGAATCTTGTCCTTCATGGAATATAAAACAGTCTGGCACCCAATCGGAATCTAAAGAATCTAGGTATCTAAAAATCTAGGTATCTAAAGAATCTTTGTAACAACAAGAGGCAAGCTATCCGCCACCGAAGTACCGAGAACAACGGCTCCTGCTAAAGCCGCTTCTGCTCTTTCAAACCGCGCAGCCTCATCGGTATGAAGTGTAAAAATAGGGTCGCCTTTTTTAACCTGTGCTCCAGGTTTTGCATGAATCTCAATACCGGCGCCGGCTTGGACTTTCTCGCCCTGTCGCTCTCGACCAGCGCCTAGGCGCCATGCTGAGATACCAACTTGAAGCGCGT
>RGJX01000031.1 GCA_010023045.1 Actinomycetota bacterium
AGGTTACGAATGGCCAGCCGTAATCAACACCGCGCTCAACAAGATTTATCTCATCGCCACCGCGAGGACCATGCTCAGATACGAGAAGATCTTTGCCATTAAATAACACAATCCCCTGTTGATTTCGATGACCTTGGGAGATTCTCGCCACTTTAGTCTTGGAAATTCTAAAGATTGACCCTAGGTCGCCTCTTTTTATTCGATTTGCAAGATCGTCAAAACCAAGATCCCCAACCGTTAGGTAAGCCGAGCGATCATTTATCACTTCCATGCGCCCAGCTGCGTGTTGTACGGCGGAGATTGGAACGCAAGGTTTACTTCTAAACCATGGCTCATTCTTTTTCAGTGAGTTCTTTATTCGATCATAGGTGGCTCTGTAGACAACGAGCTCAACGCACCTTGATGTAGTGAGCCGAGGGAAGGAAATGAGCAGGTTGGCTATCTCGCTGTTCTCAGAAAGTATTGCGATATCGGTAATTGCAAAACGAGAGTCTTGAATACGCTCTCGTTTTGACATCATTTCACCTAGGAGTTTTAACTCTTGGCGCGCTTCGCTCCAAGAAAAGATCGAGCCACCCCGCATCCCGCCACCTAAGAGGACGGTCCCATCCTTAAGAACAGCCAGAGCTGGTCCACGATCATTGCCCCCGAGAGATTTAGTCGATTCGATATCGAAACTCTTTACATCAACCGTAATCCCGGCAACTCTGATTTCCGATGCATGCACCGGAATAGCCGCAAGAGTCAAGGTTAAAGTCAGAATTAGGGCGCGGACCATGTTTCTAGATTAGCGCTAAGGCCCCCGCATTTCGCGAGGGCCTTAGGTTTACTATCACTAGTACGGCTTGGAATTGAACTTCTTTTTCGCTTACAAGGTTGGAAGCATTACCTGGGATATCCCATGAGCAACCTGCTTATTTCCCTTATTGATGTCGACAGCAGAGAGAATGACAGTTGCATTGGTGTGCTTCTTCGCTTTATCAACGAGAGTAATCGTGGTACCGCTAACGCGAACTCCAACTGTCTCACCAGCAGCAGCATTCAATTTAGCTCCATTTGCTTGAAGAGCAGCGGGAGAGAGAATCGGATCACCGACAACGACATGATAGAGAATTACCTTTTCTACAGTCTTTGCACCAAGACTCATAACTGCGTTAGCAATCCTTGCCTCGCTCTTAAAAGTCTTTCCGGTTAGGTACTTAACAACTCTCTGGAATGCACGATCTGTTGGCACAAAGGCAGTTAGCGCGGTATTTCCATTTGAGATGGCTTGGACTGGTGATTCTGGTAACGCGCCCCAGACATCCATCCAGATTGATGTAAAGACATCAAAGTCATTGAAATTGTTATCAAAAGATGCTGATTTGAGGTTAAGCACCTCAGTTAAAGGCATCGACTTCATGGGCTCGTCTTCCGCCTTAGCTACTGACATGGGCGAAAAGAGGAGCGCGGTTGCTGTTGCTACAGCTGCGATGCGCTTGATGTTCCTCATTCTGTTTCGTCCTTTCTCGTTTATGTTTAGTTTTTAAGTGGGTGGGTTTTGCCTTACGGGAGCGAATCTTCTTGAGAACATCTCTAAATTTGCTGACATTGGGCTCTAAGGGAGCCCATAATTAGGTCAAAAGATTCTGAGAGGAAAACATTGATGGAGCGAATCCTGCTTACTGGATTTGAACCATTTCACAATTCTGCGCTCAATCCATCACAAGAAATTGTCAAGAGAATCTCTCATCGCTCTCTTGTAGCTAAAGAAGTATTGCCGGTCACATTTGGTGAGTCGGCGAAGAAGTTAAATGCATTGATTGATCTATACCAACCTTCCGTTGTCGTTTCTCTAGGTCAGGCCGAGGGGAGAAAGGAGATAACTCCAGAGCGGATTGCGATAAATCTTGATGATGCCCGAATCCCAGATAACGCTGGTAATTCTCCAAAAGAGCGCGCAATCGTTACAGGTGGCCCAGATGCTTACTTCACAACTTTGCCAATAAAGAAATTAGTTGAGAGATTAGTCGATAACGGAATACCGTCGGCTATTTCATTAAGTGCGGGGACATTTGTCTGTAATCACATCTTCTACTCAATGCAGCATCATTGCGCCAGTAAAGATATAAAGAGTGGTTTCATTCATCTTCCATTAATGGATGAACAAGCAACCGAGTTTCCCGGCCTACCAACGATGAAAATTGATGAATTAGTTAGAGGTATTGGCCTAGTTCTAGATGTTTTATCCGAGGCTGATTAGTTGATTTGTGAATTAGCGCGATCAAGGTCTGCTTGGAAATCAACCTCAACTGCGAAGAGATCTGAGATATCGACTGGCTCAATCTCAATTCCGTTACTTTCAATAGCAAGTTCTAGTCCTCGTTCAAAATAATCGTTATCGGCGCAAGCGCCTAGCTGTTGAATAACCGAGCCCTTGTGGTGGCTAGAGATGAAGTTAATGCCCACCGCTTCCCCGAGCGCGTTCTCTACCTTCTTAGAGAGAGCATTTATATAGCCCTTTCCATCAACGGTGTACTTGACTTCTTCCTCACCAACGGCTGCAGTATTAACACAGACAAAAGATTTCTCATTGCGGATTCGGTCACTCACTCGCTCAAGCACGCGAGCATCAAAAACGACATCGCCATTTAGCCAGAGCACGCCGCTCTCATGGGAATTCTTTAGCGCCTTTAGCAAACTCTTAGAGGTATTGGTCTGGTCGTAGGCCTCGTTATAAACATAGGAGACATCAGGATGCGCTTCCATAATCATCTCTAATTTAAATCCGACGACGATTGAGATTCTTACCGCTTCACCGAAAACTCCCCGGACATTCTCAATCTGCTGTTGCAATATAGAGCGCCCATCTGCAAGAGGAGTCAGGGGTTTTGGCCAAGGTTTTCCGAGACGAGTACCCATTCCAGCAGCGAGAATCACGACTTGGATGGACATAGATTTATACTACTCTAAATGAGCGGCGCACTTGATTCTTTGACGGTAACCGCCGAGACCTCACTTCTAGAAATATTGGAATTATTTAAAGGTTCCACAAAAGATCTCTTGCTAATCGATGAGCGCACGATAATCACAGATCCTCATCTAGAGCTCCTAACCGATTATCCAAGGAGCACGTCTGCGGCTCTCGTTGCGATTGTTAAGAATGGAAATACTTTAGTTCGTCAGAATCGAGTTGCTAGCGCTAGTTCAAAATCGCATAAAGTAACAATTGGAAATCGAGATTTTGTTGGAGCACTTCGGCTATGTCAAAAACAACGAGACTTAATCATCCCGGCTCTGGAAAATGCCATTGCCTTTAAAGCTAAAGGTAATGCGCTAGATCTTCTACTGGTTGCTTTAGTTCGTGCCACTATCAAAGTGGATGCTGTAGATGTTTTGAGTGCGCCATGGTCACGAAGTGATGATTCACTTGAACGAGAGCGAGTAAGAAGTGAGATAAAGGGGCTAAATATCGCTGCTCTACGCTTAAAGATGGCAAACCGAGCTAATGATGGATTCTTTTCGGTCTTCTTCTTGCGTAAGTTCTCGAAGATTCTTACTTGGGTTGCTGTAAAAGTTGGCGCTACGCCTAATCAAGTAACGCTTCTATCCTTCGCAATCGGACTTTATTCTGCGTATTCGTTCTCGCGTGGCACATTCCTATCTACCTTGCTTGGAGCAATCTTGTTGCAAGTAAGTATCATCGTTGATTGTGTAGATGGAGAATTGGCGCGATACACCCGAAAGTTTTCGAAATTAGGCGCCTGGTTGGACGCAGTAACTGATCGAGTAAAGGAATATCTAGTCTTCTTAGGACTTGCCTATGGGGCATCACTCGAAGGTAGAAATTTGTGGATTCCAGCCATGGCGATGATGGTGATTCAAACCTTTAGACACCTATCAGATTACAACTTCGCACAGAGCGTGAAGATTCGAGCTGAGGACAAGTTCACTACCCCGGTTGATTTCATGGCCGAGTTTGATGGAATTGTTCCCACAGAAAGAGAGCCAAAAGGAAGGCTCCGTTATTGGCTAGGAAAGATAATCCAGTTCCCAATAGGTGAGCGCTGGTTAGTCATAAGCGCGAGCGCTGTTATTGGTGGCGCCGCGTTCACATTCACGATCATGCCAATCCTTGCTTTTATATCTGCATTTGTTGTATTTCGCGGTAGAACTATCCGAACCAAAGAGATGGAGAAGAAGCACCTTAAGAGTTCACTAATTGTGAATCAATCAGACTTACTTGGCGTTAAAGCGAGTTTTACTAAGCGTGTTAGTTGGATCGAACCTTCCATTTTGCGTTTGATTGAATCATTAGTTCTCATTGCAATTTTCATAAACCAAGATGTATTAGGGATTCCAAGCTTCATAATTCTCTTTAGCATCATTTTCCATCATTACGACAATCTCTATCGTGCGCTTCAGAATGAGAGAAAGCCTCTTTGGCTAAGTGCACTCGGCCTTTATCTTGGTGGACGAATTCTCTTAATTGGTTTAGCGCTTTTAGCAGGTGTAGATATCACCCTAATAACGTGGTATTTCGCAGCCATCTTCCTTATGCTCTCATCTATTCAATGGGTTATGGGACATAAGCAGAATAGAATTGCCGGGTGAGCCAGCGCCCCACAAAGCCAACAATCGAGCAGTTACGAGCTGTCTGTCAGCCACCTTCGGTGACCGGTCGCTCAAATGCCGAACATTGGGTTGCTGATCTGTATTTAAGAAAACTCTCTCCATATTTAACTCGGCTTTTGTTGAAGACGCCGATAACGGCAAATGGCGTAACTTATTTGATGATTATTACGGGAATCTCCATCAGCGCTGCTCTGCAGATCCCGGGGCTTTTTGGGCTTTTCTTAGCATTTTTGCTCTCACAACTCCAAATGCTCTGGGATTGTTGTGATGGCGAAATTGCGCGCTGGCGCGATACCCAATCTCCCAAAGGTGTCTTCTTAGATCGGGTTGGTCATTACTTAACGGAGAGCTTGATTCCAATCGCACTCGCTTGGCGGATTGGCGAAGGAGATTACGAGCTCCTTTTCTTAGGTTCATTAATTTCAGTCTTAATTCTCCTTAATAAGGGATTTAATGATGCAGTTCATGTTTCTAGAGCCTATGCGGGCTTACCAAAACTCGCTGATAGTAAGTCGGTCGGAGAAGCCAAGTCGATGATTATTCGGGTAGCTAGGGCGCCCTTTAGAATATTTGCGGTACAGCGACTATTTCACTCTGTTGAGATGTCGATCTTGATATTGGTTTTTTCCGGTAATGAGAATCTGATACGGATGGGATTGCCGCTTGCAGCATTTGTGACCGCCGGGCATCTGATATCAATTCTTAGCTCTAGAAAGTTGGATAAGTAGATGCTTTCAATTATTCGCGAGATCAAATTGGGTTTCACTGAACTCTTTCCTGGTGGAAGGTTTCGATATGTTCTAGTGGTTCTTTCGATGCTCGCTGCGGTCATCTCAGTTTCGGAACTCCTTGTTATGAAGTTCTTTGTAAACATTGTCGTACAAGAAGGCGAGATTGAGCGAAATCGATTTATCCTCTTGGGTAGCGGAATTGCAATCTTCTTTATCTTGACCCGTGTTAGCCAGTACTACCAACGGGTCTATCGAGTTAAGGCGTTCGCAAGATCCTTTAAATCGCTCCGCAAATTGAAGAAGCGGGGTGCAAAGAACCCAGAGTGGGCGATGGCATTTGAAGTCTCAAATATCCTTACTCAAGCAACCCAAGTAATCGCGGTTCTCGCCTTTACTTTGATTATTGAGCCTGTTTTTGCTGCCGTGAACTTCCTAGTCGTACTTGTGATTCTTGCAGTAATCGGAAGGATTTTTGCAAAGCAACTCAAAGTACAACAAGAGCTTCAAGTTGAGCGAGATGGGAAACGCGCTCGCCCCCAGAAACGCTATGGAACACGGATTAAAGCGGCAGAGCTGGGTTCACTCTTCGCGGGTTTTGGTATTGCAGTTTTACTTGGAGTGTTACTCCTCATGAGCTACAACGGCGATATAAGTCTTGCAAATACGCTCATCCTCTTCTTTGGTACTCGATTACAGAACGGATCTCTTACCTCAACATCTCGCTCCTTGATGCGTTATGCGAAGGCAAAGGCTGGAGCAAAGAACCCTGACGAAGATAATGAGTGAGCGACCTAAACTCACAATTGCGTATTCAACCCTTCCGGGACGCATAAAGGGAATCAGTTACCCAGAATTACGAGAAGATCGAGAGATTCTTGTCTTAGTGCAGAACACAGAAGAAAGTTCTTATGTATTTGCCGAACAAGGCGCAAGATTAGTCGAGTTGAAGAACAAGGGCGTTGCAAAGAGTAGAAATGCGGCGCTTGATCGAGCAAGTGGTGAATTCTTACTCTTTGGCGATGATGATATGAAATTTATCGAAACTGGAATCAATGATGCGCTCGCTTACTTTGAAGCTCATCCGGAATGTTCAATTATCCTTGCCCAAGCAGTTGATGAAGAGGACACTCTGCGGAAGAACTACTTGAGTGAAATTACTCCCTTAAAGTTAACTAATTCAGCGCGGGCTGCCACCTACGAGATGTTGGTGCGCGTTGATGCCTTAAGAGAGAAGAAGATTAGATTCGATGAAGACTTTGGAGCCGGAGCCACTAACTATCTTGGCGATGAGTACATCTTGATAGCTGATGCACTTCGGGCAGGGCTATCAGGCGTGCACTTGCCGGTGAAATTAGCCATCCACCCAAAGGATAGTTCTGGTTCAAGGTGGGGAAGTGAGGCTGATTTATCTGCTCGAGCAAAAGTATTTTGCCGAGTATTTGGTTGGAAAGCCCCAATTTATAGAGCAGCTTTCTTATTCCGTACCAATAATCCTTGGCCTGGTTTTGGCAAGGCGCTCCGTTTTATTTTCTCAAAATGAAAATCTACGCCCATCGCGGTTTTAGCTACAAGTATCCCGAAGCAACTAGGTCTGCTTATCAGGGTGCAATAGATGTTGGTGCGGATGGATTTGAATGCGATGTACGACTTACCAAAGATGGGATTGCAGTCTGTTTTCATGATCGTAATACCAAGAGAATCGCCGGCGTAAAGAAGCGAGTTGCCTCACTTACTCTTAAGGAACTTAAAGCGATAACCGAGGTAATTACTTTAGAAGAGCTTCTCGAGTTAGCCAATGCAAGCAATAAGGAAGTTTTAATTGAGACTAAGCATCCAGTGTTAAGCGGAGGTAGGGTCGAGCGAGTAGTAAGTGAATTATCAAAAAGCTATAAATTCACGGCTATGTCATTCTCACTTCTCGCAATTTTTAGGCTCAAACGTGAAGTCATCGATGTCGCCTTTGTGATTGCGCATCGCTGGCGACTTCTATATATCCCAACAAAGAAGGTGGCAATCGATATAGAGCTTTTGAAAAAATCGAATTGGGCAAGAAGGCGGTTAAAAAATCACGAAGTTTTAGTTTGGACAGTTAATGAGGAGAGTTATATTCCAAAATTGAGAGAGTGGAAAGTGGCGGGAGTTATTACCGATAGACCAGATCTACCGTTTCGCCTTAGCTAACGCGTAAAGAACTTCAGCTGTCGGCTCTTCGGTATCGCTGCCGGGCGGGTTATCACTTAGTTTGACTATTACAGTTCTAGATTCAGGATCGATAAAGATGAATTGGCCATATAGACCAAGGGCCATCGAAGTACCTGGGAATGGGTGCCAGACCTGTGCGGCGTAACCCCAGTTATGGTCCAAAGTAACGACTGAAGTGTTCATTCGATTTAGCCAATCGCGGCTAATAATTCGAGTCGAGCCGGAGAACCCACCATTGAGAATTGCCATTCCAACTCGTGCATAATCTCGAGCGGCAGCGTTAAAGCAGCAGAACGTCTTTTCGGTTCCGCCAACTCGGTCAACATTCCAAGTTGCTAGGAATTCCGCACCGACTTTCTGCCATACATTTTCACTAAAATAATCAGCAACCCTCATTCCAGTTACTTTCTTGATAATCATTCCAAGCATCTGGGTATCAACACTTCGGTACTCCGCATTTAGGCCAGGCTCAAAGAACATCTTCCGGTTATTGCCAATGAACCAATTGAGATCAGTCGTCGCGTACATCTGGGCGATTGCAACTCCCCAGCCTTGTGGTCCAGTTGGATAGTTATCAGATACACCAACGCCACTTTGCATGTCGAGAAGAGATTTCACAGTAACGCGATCAAAGGCGCTTCCATTCTTATACTCAGGGAAGTAATCGATGAAGTAATCCGACTCTTTGATTTTTCCAGCCTCGATTAATTGTCCAATCATTATGGAGGTCATGGTCTTAGCAACCGAGTAAGAGGGAAGGCGTTGTTCGGCAGTGAAACCCTCGCGATACCACTCATGAGTCAGAACGCCATTTCTAATTACCAAGAAAGCATTTGTGTAAGTCTCATCAAGAAATTCCTGCCAACTCATTGTGGTCTTTAAATATTGGACTTCAGTTGGAAGTACTTCATCGCCTTTGGGGATTTCAATCGGTTTTTCAGCGGGCGCAATCTCGTGCCACGGCATCAATGTAGGAGTCTTAGAAGCTGGCGCTAACCCAAGGCGAATTGTAGAAATGGGATCTGGATAGCGAATCACTTTGGTGAAGCCAAAAAGTGCCAACGAGAAGATGATAAGGAAAATTAAGGTGCGCTTTACAAATTTCATTCCTTCTCCGCCGTTAATCGCTGGGAGAAATAGATGGGAAGAATTGAGATCAAGATTAGAGCCGCAGCAACTACGTTAACTATTGGTGCCTGATTTGGCCGGAAGAGGTTCTGGAAAATCCAGATTGGCAAGGTTGTCTGACCCGCTCCAGCTGTAAAAGTTGTCACGATAATCTCATCGAAAGAAAGACCAAAGGCTAAAAGACCACCTGCCAATAACGCCGAAGCCAAATTTGGCAAAGTTATTAATCTAAATGTAGTAAATCCATTTGCACCAAGATCCATCGATGCTTCTTGAAGCGAAGTTCCCATTCTTCTTAATCTTGCAATTGCATTGTTATAAACAATTACAATACAAAAAGTTGCATGACCAATGATTATGGTGAGTAATCCTGTAGAT
>RGJX01000032.1 GCA_010023045.1 Actinomycetota bacterium
ATGGCGAAGCAAGGCATATGGGCTGTGCGCACTCACTCGGTGAAGCCGCATCGTGAGGTAATTGCAACAATCAACTCGCTTAGTAAAAGATAGACTCCTAAATATGAGCGAGAAGATAAGAATTTCGGGTATCAAGGCCGATGGAACACATGGAGTCTTAGCGCAAGAGAAGTTGAGCCCGCAACCATTTATCGTTGATATCGAATTAGAACTTGATTTAGAGAAGGCTGCTGAAGAAGATGATTTGAGCGAGACTGTCGATTATGACGCAGTCGCTAAATTGGTTGTTGAAGTCATAAAAGGTCCGTCCGTAAATCTAATCGAAGCGCTCGCCGATCGAATCGCTACTCGAGTTCTTCATTCCTTTGACTTGATTGAAGAAGTGAAAGTAACCGTCCATAAACCCAAAGCGCCAATATCGGTCCCATTTGACGATGTCTCGGTAACTTTCAAAAAGAAGCGATGAAAGCAGTAATCGCACTCGGTGCAAATCTTGGTGACCCACGGACCCAAGTTGCTAGTGCGATTGCGGAAATCAAGAATGTACTAAAAGTAACTGCAGTCTCATCTTTATATGAAACTGCACCCTTCGGAGTTCCTGATTCCCAACCTAATTACATAAATGCTGTACTAACCGGTGAGACTGAGAGGAAGCCGCTGGATTTAATGAATGCGCTCCTTGAAATCGAGAGCGCTCTTGGTAGAACTCGTTCCTTTCAAAACGCCGCGCGACTCATTGATATCGACATTATTGATTTAGATGGGCTCTTTATGGAAAGTGAATCTCTCACCTTGCCCCATCCAAGAGCCCATGAAAGACGCTTCGTTTTGGAGCCTTGGTTAGAGATTGATCCAGCGGCGTACCTTCCCGGAAGAGGTTCGGTGAGCGAACTTTTGGCCGCTCTAACTTGAGAAAGTAGACTTTACGAGCCTGGTACCCCAAGCGGACTGGAGCTAGAAATGAGAATAGAACGAAGCCTTACGGCCCTCGATCGCCCATGCGCATTTGTGCCAACCATGGGCGCACTTCATGCTGGCCACCAATCCCTCATAAAGATCGCTCGCGAATATTGCGATGAAGTAGTGGTCTCAGTTTTTGTAAATCCGCTGCAATTTGAAGATAAGGATGATCTCGCTAAATATCCCAAGACACCTGAAATCGATGAGCGCCTTGCAAGGGAAGCGGGCGCAACAGTTCTCTGGCGACCTGAGGTGAGCGGCTTATATCCCGGCAATGAGAAGAAACTAAGCGCTGGAGAGTTAGGTAAACGCTTTGAAGGTGCAAGTAGAGCGGGCCATTTTGATGGCGTGCTCACAGTTGTAAATAGATTGTTTGATTTAGTTAAGCCAAAGTTTGCCGTATTTGGTGAGAAGGATTTCCAGCAACTCTTTCTAATTAAACAAATGGCTGCCGAGCTACATCCTGAAATTGGAATTATCTCGGCTCCCACCATCCGCGAAACCTCAGGACTTGCGCTCTCTTCTCGCAATATCCGACTTAGCAAAGCAGGAGCGCTCACCGCTCAATCAATTTCAAAAGCACTTAGCGCTGCTTCTAGAAAAGATTCACTAGCTGAGATGAAATTGGAATTAGCGAGGTTAGAGAAAGAACCCGAATTCAATTTGGATTACGCCGAAATTATTGATGAAGATAGCTTTGAAGTTGCAGATGAAAATACCGCTAAACCGCGCGCCATTGTTGCTGGCTGGGTAGATGGCGTTCGCTTGATAGATAACGTAGCTATTTCCCCAAGTTTGGTGAAGCTATGAGATTACGTGCACCACTTCCTGGTTGGAGCGCTTCGGCCGATGTAGTAGTAATTGGTTCTGGCGTTGCCGGGTTAACTACGGCGTTACAAATTCGCTCTCATAACCTCTCCGTAATGCTTATAACTAAGGCCCAAGTCGATGAAGGATCGACTAAATGGGCGCAAGGCGGAATCGCCGCAGCACTGGGACCTGGTGATTCACCGCAAGATCATGAACGCGACACTTTGGTTGCCGGTGCTGGGTTATGTGATTTGCCAGCTGTAAAAGTTCTAGTAACTGAAGGGCCAGAAGCGGTGCGAAAGTTGATTGCACGCGGCGCTGTCTTTGATAAATCAGAGACTGGAGAGATTGCGCTAACTCGCGAAGGTGGCCACTTACGAAATCGCATTCTCCATGCCGGAGGCGATGCAACTGGCGCTGAAGTATCGCGCGCACTCCTTGCAGCGGTCTCAAAGGATCCCGGAATTGAAGTTATCGAACATGCACTTGTTCTTGATGCTTTAAAAGGTGCAAGTGGTCGAGTTTGTGGCGTAACGCTCCACGTTATCGGTGAAGGTAGCCGTGATGGGGTTGGCCAAATCTTGGCACGCGCTGTTGTTCTAGCAACCGGTGGTTTAGGTCAGGTTTACTCACAGACAACAAATCCAGCAGTCTCAACGGGTGATGGAGTTGCGCTCGCACTTCGAGCTGGTGCTGATGTTGCTGATGTTGAATTCATTCAATTCCATCCCACAGTCCTCTATATGGGTGAAAACTCACGTGGCCAACAACCTTTAATTAGTGAAGCGGTCCGCGGCGAAGGCGCCTTCCTTGTAAATGATCGCGGCGAGCGCTTTATGAAAAATGTGCACCCGCTTGCAGATCTTGCACCACGCGATGTAGTCGCAAAGGAAATCTCCCGCCAGATGGCAAAGAGTGGCGCTAAACATGTCTGGTTAGATGCTCGCGAGATCAAGGATTTTGCTGATCGTTTCCCAAATATCCATGCATCTTGTACTCAACAAGGTATCGATCCAGCCACCGACCTAATTCCGGTAGCCCCAGCCTCGCATTACGCCTCAGGTGGAATTCGCACTGATTTAAATGGCCATTCCTCAGTTCCGGGCCTTTATGCAGTTGGTGAAACGGCTTGTACCGGCGCACATGGCGCCAATCGCCTCGCCTCAAATTCACTTCTAGAAGGCCTTGTATTCGGCGCACGGATTGCTGAAGATATCGCTAAGAACTTACAAACTTGGGAAGATCCAATCACCCCAGATCCAATTGAAATTCTTATCTCGCCATCAGTCCGTGGTGAATTGCAACGCGCTATGTCGCGCGGCGCTGCAGTTGTTCGCTCCGAGAAATCTTTAAAGGAAACGCTAGCCACTCTTGATCGATTAAAAGATGCCACAACCATCTATGCAAATGTCGAAGCTTGGGAGACCACAAATCTCTATCTCCTTGCTACCGCAATCGCTCGCTCTGCCTTAGAGCGAACCGAATCACGTGGTTCACATTGGCGGGAGGATTTTGCCGATACTTCAAATAGTTGGAAGAAGCGGATCCATCAAGGTTTAGATGAGATAGGAAATTGGCGTTCTACTTATGAGGAGGTGTTCGATGACCTCAGCGCCTTGCATCGCTAAATTAGAGAGTTACGGCATTGATATCGAAGCGCTAGAGCATCTCATCTCACACGCTTTTGTCGAAGATATGCCCGAAGGTGACGATAAGACCACGCTTGCAACAATCGACGCCAATAAAACCTCTAAGGCATTTATGCGTGCTCGAAAAGATGGCGTAGTTGCGGGAACCTGCGTCGCTGCTCTTGTCTTTGAAAGAGTTGGAATCACATCTATCAAGTATGAGAAAGAGTGTGGTCAAGAAGTTAAAGCTGGCGAGAACATCTTGGTAATCGAAGGTAAGAGTAGAGATATCTTGCGAAGCGAGCGGATCGCACTTAACTTCATTAGCCATCTATCCGGTATATCTACCCTCACAAAAAAGTGGGTCGATGCCATCGAAGGCACCGGAGCAAAGATTCGCGATACCCGAAAAACAACGCCAGGCATGCGCCAACTCGAGAAATTCGCAGTACGCATGGGCGGGGGAATGAATCACCGGATGAACCTCTCCGATGGCGCGATCATCAAGGACAACCACATCGCAGCCTCCGGCTCGATCACCGAAGCGGTTGCGCGAGTGCGGAAAGAATTTCCAGGAATGGAGATTGAGGTAGAGGTAGATAACCTCGAGCAACTAAAGGAAGCGCTTTCGGCTAAAGCCGAAGTGGTTCTTTTAGATAACATGAATTTGGAATTAACTAAGCAAGCTATCGAAATCACCAAAGGCACAAACACCAAACTGGAATCCTCCGGCGGTCTCACTATTGAAACTGCTCGGGCATATGCAAGTACTGGCGTTAACTATCTCGCGGTCGGCGCTCTAACCCACTCAGCCCCTATCTTGGATATTGGATTGGACTTCTAATGCTTCTCACCGTTGATATCGGAAATACAAATACCGTTCTTGGACTCTTTCATGAAGATGAGTTAGTTGATAGCTGGCGAGTTAAGACCGATGCCCGCGATACCGCCGATGAGATCTGGTTGCAATGGCGTTCGTTAATCACCGGATACACAATCTCAGGGCTATCGATTTGTTCTACCGTTCCGGCAATACTCCGCGAAGCACGGACCATGGTCAACTCTTACTTTCAAGATATCCGAACCACCATCATCGAACCCGGCGTAAAGACCGGCGTCCCATTGTTAGTTGATAATCCAAAGGAAATTGGCGCAGATCGCATCGTCAATACCCTTGCTGCTCATCATCTCTATGGGAAAGATGGCGCAGCAATCGTCGTTGATTTCGGAACGTCCACAAATCTTGATGTCGTATCTCCAAAGGGTGAGTTTCTTGGTGGCGCTCTCGCTCCAGGAATTGAAATCTCAGTTGAAGCACTTGCCGCTCGCGCCGCTCAGCTTCGAAAAGTAGAGCTGATTAAGCCAAAGTCAGTAATCGGAAAGAACACCGTAGAAGCGCTTCAATCCGGCACTATTTATGGCTTTGCTGGCCAGGTCGATGGCTTGGTAAATCGCATCGCTGATGAGCTCGATGATCTCTACCCAAATAATGAAAAAGTCTCAGTCATTGCTACCGGTGGATTAGCGCCACTAGTTCTTGGCATAAGTGAGACCCTGGAATTTCATGAACCTGATTTAACTCTTATCGGGCTCCGCCTTGTGCATGAGCGGAATGGATAGACTCACGTCACTATGACGGAGAGTGACCTTCCCGAACAATTAAGAATTCGGCGCGAGAAGCGCGATTCACTTATTGCTCGCGGCGTTGAGGCATATCCCGTCCAAGTCCCGCGCACTGCAACTTTAAAGGAAATCCGTGAGCGCTTTAAAGATCTCGCTACCGATACACCATCTGGCGTAATCGAATCAGTTGCTGGACGAATCATCTTCAAGCGCGATACCGGAAAGCTCTGCTTTGCAATGGTCCGCGAAGGCGATGGAACCGAACTTCAAGTAATGCTCTCGCTAGATAAAGTTGGCGAAGCCCAACTCGAAGCCTGGAAAGCCGATGTTGATATCGGAGATATTGTCAGCGTTACTGGTGAGGTAATTACCTCAAAGCGCGGCGAGCTCTCCATCCTTGCTAATTCATATGTAATTGCATCTAAATCGCTAAGACCTCTTCCTAACGAACATAATCCATTAAATGAAGAGACCCGCGTGCGGATGCGTTATGTCGATCTAATCGTCCGCCCTGAAGCGAGAGAAACGGCGCGCGTCCGCCCCCAAGTTCTTAAATCGCTCCGCTCTACCTTTGATAAAGCCGGTTTCATCGAAGTTGAAACCCCAATGCTCCAAGTCATGCATGGTGGCGCTGCCGCTCGACCATTTAAGACTTTCTCAAATGCCTACGATATGGATCTCTTTCTACGTATCGCACCAGAACTATTTCTAAAGCGCTGTGTGGTCGGCGGTATCGAAAAAGTATTTGAAATCAACCGTAATTTCCGCAATGAAGGCGCGGATTCAAGCCACTCACCAGAATTTGCGATGCTGGAGATGTATTGGGCTTACGCCGATTGGCAGAACATGAAGGAGTTAACCCGCGAGCTCGTACAGAACGCGGCGAAGGCGGTCTTCGGTTCTCATAAAGTCATGCATCACGATGGACGCGAGAGCGATCTTGGTGGAAGTTGGCGCGAAGTAGATTTCTATGGCGCGATCTCCGAGAAGGTTGGAAGTGAAGTCACCCCAGAAACTAAGTTTGAAGAGTTAAAGAGCATCGCCCACAACATCGGCCTAAAGGTCGATCCCAAGTGGATCCATGGAAAGTTAGCTGAAGAGATCTTTGAATTCGTCTACAAAGATCAATTAAATCAACCAACTTTCGTCATGGGCTACCCAGTCGATACCTCACCTCTAGTTAGGGAACACCGGAAGCGAAAAGGTATCGCCGAGAAATGGGATCTTTATATTGATGGCTTTGAATTAGCCACCGGATACTCCGAGCTAATCGACCCCGTTATTCAACGCGAACGCTTAGTTGAACAGGCAAAACTTGGCGCCAAAGGTGATTTAGAAGCAATGCAAGTAGATGAAGATTTCCTCCGCGCCATGGAACATGGAATGCCTCCGATGGGAGGAGTTGGAATGGGAATCGATCGCCTACTTATGGCGCTAACTGGTCTTGGTATCCGCGAAACAATTCTCTTTCCACTAGTTAAACCAGAAGAGAATTAATGAGCGTTGTAATCCGCCCGGCCAAAACGACAGATATCAAGGCAATCCGCCAGATAATTGATATGTATACCTTGCAACGTCGCTTGCTCGCTAAAGAGACGGTAACGCTTTATGAAGATGTCCAAGAGTTCGTAGTCGCTGAACTAGATGGAAAGATCATTGGTTGCGGTGCACTTCACGTACTCTGGGAAGATCTTGGCGAAGTAAGAACAGTCGCTGTTATTGAAGAGCATCGCGGCAAGAAGATTGGCCACGAAATTCTCACGACAATTATCGAGCGCGCAAAGAAGTTAGGTTTAAAGCGTCTCTTCTGTTTAACTTTTGAAACGAAATTCTTTGCGGGCCACGGATTTAAAGAGATTACCGGCGCTCCAGTCGAACCTGAGGTCTACCAACAGCTACTTCGTTCTTACGATGAAGGTATCGCTGAATTCCTCGACCTCGAGAGCGTCAAGCCCAATACCCTGGGAAATACCCGAATGCTTCTCGTGCTGGAATAAATACCCAAATATTGAGGTTCTTACCCCCACAAAGTCCCATATCTTGACGGGAAATATTGGTCTCGCCCCTCCGGGCCGCCTCTATTACGCTAGCCCTCAAGAGGCATAAGGAGTAATAAATGTTCGAACGCTTTACCGATAGAGCAAGACGCGTGGTGGTTCTCGCCCAAGAAGAGGCGCGCATGCTCAACCATAATTACATCGGTACCGAACACATCCTCCTTGGACTCATTCATGAAGGCGAAGGCGTCGCCGCTAAAGGTTTAGAGGCTCTGGGAATCTCACTCGAAGGCGTGCGCGCACAAGTAGAAGAGATCATCGGCCAAGGCCAACAAGCTCCATCTGGACATATTCCTTTTACTCCGCGCGCAAAGAAAGTTCTCGAACTATCGCTTCGTGAAGCGCTACAACTCGGCCATAACTACATCGGAACCGAGCACATTCTTCTTGGACTTATCCGTGAAGGTGAAGGCGTTGCCGCCCAAGTTCTCGTAAAACTCGGCGCTGATTTAAATCGCGTCCGTCAACAAGTAATCCAACTTCTCTCTGGCTACCAAGGTAAAGAAGCCGCAACTGCTGGCGCACCCGAGGGAACTCCTGCAACATCTCTAGTTTTAGATCAATTTGGAAGAAACCTCACCGTCGCAGCTCGCGAAGGAAAACTCGATCCAGTCATCGGACGCGAGAAGGAAATCGAGCGCGTAATGCAGGTTCTCTCCCGCCGCACCAAGAACAACCCAGTCCTCATTGGTGAACCCGGCGTCGGAAAGACTGCTGTAGTTGAAGGACTCGCCCAAGCAATTGTTAGCGGCGATGTCCCAGAAACTTTGAAAGGCAAGCAGCTCTACTCACTCGACCTCGGCGCACTTGTTGCCGGTTCTCGCTATCGCGGTGATTTTGAAGAGCGCTTAAAGAAGGTATTAAAAGAGATTCGCACTCGTGGCGACATTATTCTTTTCATCGACGAAATTCATACCCTGGTTGGTGCTGGCGCAGCTGAGGGTGCAATCGATGCTGCAAGCATCTTGAAGCCAATGCTCGCTCGTGGCGAACTCCAGACAATCGGCGCTACAACTCTTGATGAATATCGCAAGCACCTTGAAAAAGATGCTGCACTTGAGCGTCGTTTCCAACCGATCCAGGTAAAAGAACCATCAGTCGTTCACACCATCGAAATCCTCAAAGGACTTCGTGATCGCTACGAATCACATCACAAAGTTTCCATCACTGATGACGCGGTAGTTGCTGCTGCAACTCTCGCTGATCGCTACATCTCCGATCGCTTCCTCCCAGATAAAGCAATCGATCTTCTTGATGAAGCCGGCTCGCGCCTTCGCATCCGCCGCATGACCGCTCCACCGGAGCTACGCGAAATGGATGACAAGATCGCCGAAGTCCGTAAAGAAAAAGAATCTGCGATCGATGGCCAAGATTTCGAATTAGCTGCATCGCTTCGCGATAAAGAGAAGCAACTCATGACTGAAAAGTCAGAGCGCGAGAAGAGCTGGAAAGCCGGCGATCTCGATGTCGTTGCTGAAGTTGATGAAGAGTTAATCGCCCAAGTTCTCTCCACCGCTACCGGTATCCCAGTCTTCAAACTAACTGAGGCTGAGACATCACGTCTTATCCGCATGGAAGATGAACTTCACAAGCGCGTGATCGGACAAGAGCAAGCAATCAAGGCGCTCTCTCAAGCGATTCGCCGAACAAGAGCGGGGCTTAAAGATCCACGTCGTCCCGGCGGTTCATTTATCTTTGCTGGTCCATCCGGTGTTGGTAAGACCGAACTTTCACGCACGCTCGCCCAATTCCTCTTCGGCG
>RGJX01000033.1 GCA_010023045.1 Actinomycetota bacterium
GGAATTACAACACGAGAAGTAGCGCTCTTTGAAGGCCCGGCGGGCTGGGGCGAATTCTCTCCCTTTCTTGAATATGACGATTTCGAGTGCGCTAATTGGCTAAGGAGCGGAATTGAAGCTGCTACGACAAAGGAATTTCCTAAGTTCAGAGATTCAATCAAGATAAATGGAACTATCCCAGCAACAAATTCAATTCAAGAGATAGAGAGTCTCATCACGCTATATCCAGGCGCTGAGGTATTTAAGGTAAAAGTCGGTAATGATTTGAAATCAGATCTCGCAAGACTTGAGCAGGTAAAGAAAATAGCACCTAAGGCAAAACTTCGGGTCGATGTAAATGGAAGTTGGAGCGTTGATGATGCAATTTTCAATATCAGGGCTATCTACGAAGAAATTGGTGAGCTCGAGTATGTGGAACAGCCGGTTGCAGAGCTAGACGATTTAAAGAGACTCAAAGAAAACCTGCGCGTCGACGTGAAGATTGCAGGTGATGAAGTAATTAGAAAAGCGAGAGATCCATTTGCGATTAGCCTCAATGGTGCAATCGATGTACTAATGCTCAAAGTTGCACCTCTCGGAGGAGTAAAGCGAGCGATTGCGATTGCTGAACATCACAAACTGCCTGTTGTAGTTTCTAGCGCATTGGAATCTGCAATCGGAATCTCCCACGGACTTCGCCTTGCCGCAGCGATTCCAGAGCTCGAATACGCATCTGGCCTTGCCACTGGCTCACTATTTACTTCAGATATCGCAACCCATGAGATAAAAGATGGAGCGATCTCGCTAACCTCGCCAAACCCGAATCTTGAGGCGCTTGAGAGATTCGCAGCGCCAAAAGAGCGATTAGAGTGGTGGCGCGATCGGATAAAGCGTTGTTGGGAGGTTTTGGGATGAGCATCTCCACAAACCTTGCTCGAAATACAGTTCGCCAGTTAATCGAACTTGGGATTGAAGATGCCGTCTTATCGCCAGGATCTAGAAATGCACCGCTATCAATTGCGCTCTACCAAGCAGAAGCGAAAGGTTTGATCAGACTTCATGTTCGAATTGATGAACGAGGGGCGGCCTTCTTTGCCCTAGGAATTACAAAAGCAACTGGTAAATATGTCCCAGTTATTTGTACCAGCGGAACGGCAGTAGCGAATTACTACCCAGCAGTTCTTGAAGCGCATCACAGCGATAACAACTTACTTCTATTGACTGCAGATCGCCCCGCTCGGTTGCGTAAAACCGGTTCTAATCAAACAACTATGCAAGGGAAGATTTTCGGTGAATTTGTGCGCCACTCGGTTGATACCGCTGCCCCGATTGATTTAGAGCATTTACTCAATGGTTCTGGGCCGGTACATATAAATCTTCAATTTGATGAACCGTTATTGCCAGAAGATTCACACGATTGGTTATCTGGAATCCACCACAGAGAATTAGAGCGAGGCGCAACACATAAAAGCCATCTCGAAGTATCAACTCAACGTAATGTCGTAATTGTCGGCCACGACCGAGCAGGATTCTCTGAAAGCGAGATTGAGAAGTTGGCTCGCGAGCTTGGCGCACCTATTCTTTCCGAAGATCCTTTGCGTTTTAAAGATGCAATTGCACACGCTCCAATAGTTCTATCTGATGAGAGAGTGCGAACCGAGCTAAAGCCAGAGCTAGCGATAATCTTTGGACGAACAACTTTATCTCGCTCAACAAATGCCTATTTGCAGCTTGCTGAGCGAACTCTTGTTATTGATCCACGCACAAAGCGGATCGATAGCGCAAGAACTGCTGATGAGATCCTTGAGGAAATACCAACAGTAAAAACAAAAGTTGAGACGGATATTGATTGGCATAAGGAATGGCACAAATATGAAACTCTTGCGAAGGAAGCACTTTCCACCTATCCAGATTGGTCCGAGGGCGCTTTAGCCTCATTAGTCGCAGCTGACCTAGAGAATGACTCTGCGCTCTTTGTTGCTTCATCAAGACCAATCCGCGATCTGGAAGCTTTCGCCAACCCAAGAGCCGATGTAATCACTTATGCAAATCGCGGTCTTGCGGGAATTGATGGAAATATCTCAACAGCTATGGGCATCGCTACTCATCACGATGAGACCTTTGCGATTCTTGGTGATCTTGCCTTTCTTCACGACATTTCGGCCTTAAGTAATCCCACTAATGATGTGTTAACAATCATTGTGGTCGATAACAATGGCGGTGGGATCTTCTCGACTTTGCCCCAGCAAGGCGTTGAAGGATTTGAAAAGATCTTTGGGACTCCACATGACCGAGACCTAGCGAAAATTGCGTCTGGATTTGGAATATCGAATGAAGTAGTTACATCAGCGAAAGAGCTACACATAGCGCTACAGCGGATTCATCCAACCATCCATGTAATTATCGCCAAGATGCCTTCCCGAGAGGCAAATGCAGAATTCTTAATGAACGCGATTAAGCGCTACAAGGAATCAGTGGTTCTCTAAAGCACTTCGCATGGGAAGAAGTTTTGCTTGGCTCTCGGCATATTCACGCTCAGGATCAGAGCCAGCAACGATGCCGCAACCTGCATAAATTCTGATTGATTTAGCATCGCCAGAGATTTGGCCACAACGAAGCGCAATACCTAATTCACCATCCCCATTAGCATCGATCCAGCCGATTGGTCCGGCATATCTTCCGCGCGAGATACCCTCGATTTCATCGATAGTTCGCTGGGCGATTTCGGTAGGAGTTCCGCATACCGCAGCTGATGGATGGAGCCGTGCGCGACAGACCGTACTGCGTATTCATGTTCTTCTAAATCTTTAGAAGATCTAGCAAGGGATCCGGCAAGGGCTAGATCTCTTTCATCATCTCCTGTTTTACGGATTGTTCCGGCGAGAATTCTCGAAGTAACAAGAGACTTGCTAAGTCTTACCAACAGTTCAGGTGTTGCACCTACTAGTCCGGTATTTGAGTAGACCCAAGTTGATGGGTATTCATTAGCAAGTTCTCTTAATAGGTTTCTCGGATTGATTGATGTGTTAGTAGTCGCAGTCGCAAATCGGGCCAGTACTACTTTCTCAAGTTGGTTACCTTTTATTTTCTCAACCGCTCTAGCGACTCGGTCCTGCCAGACATCACCATTACTTCCACTCCAATTTAAGTTCAGAGCGCTCTTTTCCATGGCCGCTTTCTGGAGCCCGGGTTGTGGTTTTGCCCCAATCCAAGTGATCCATGATTTTCCATTTCGCTGGCCAATCACAACTTGGGGGATAACCAGTATTGATTCTTCAGCGGAATCAAATGAGAACGAGCTAAAAAGTATTGGGCCAGTCCCAGTTCCATGGACATTGTTATGAATCTCCATAGTGCTGATTTCATTGCGCCACCATTTGCGCGCCTCAGCAAAGCGATTTGAGCCTTTAACAACGTGACGCTTATAAATACCGATTCCAATTAATCCATCGCCACCACGAACCCAAGAAGTTAACTCTTGGTCCCCGCTCAATTCGGGAATAGCGATATCGAGGAGAGCCGGGTGTTCACCCAAAAGCTCAGTTGTGATTGAAGTATGCATGGACCTCGCCTCGACTTGTGAAGGTAGCGTACCGCTCGGGATGATGAGCCGGTGAGTCGAGCAGATCTAGGTAAAGATCCCGAAGCGGTCGCAACAATGTTTGATGCCGTAGCGCGCCGCTATGACCTAGTTAACGATTTATTGAGTTTGGGTCGCACTAAAGCTTGGCGTAAGAAAGTTGTGAAGATAATCAAACCAGTTTCTGGAATGAAGATCCTCGATATCGCAGCAGGCCCTGGTTCATCAAGTGAGCCTCTGTATAAAGCTGGTGCTGATGTAATCTCGCTTGATTTTTCAGATGGAATGTTGGAACAGGGAAGAAAAGCTCGTCCATATCTAAAGTTTGTAAAGGGCGATGCTTTGAAATTACCTTTTGGTGATAATGAATTCGATGTGACCACAATTTCATTTGGACTTCGAAATACTAAAGATTATGAAGCAGCGCTCCGCGAAGCCCTTCGTGTTACTAAAGTCGGTGGCCGGATGGTAATTGTTGAATTCTCAACACCAACTTTTCCGTTGTTTCGAAAGATCTATATGAATTACTTGATGAGATCACTTCCAAAAATTGCGCGAAAGACCTCATCCAATCCAGTCGCATATGAGTATCTGGCTGAATCGATTAGAGCATGGCCGGATCAGGGCGAGCTGGCTCGAAAAATGAGTGCTAATGGCTGGAAAGACCCCACGTGGACCAACCTCACTGGGGGCGTTGTGGCAGTTCACACAGGCATCAAGCCTTCTTAATTTCGCCCCTTTTATAGGGCTCACTTAGGATTACACGTTGTGAATCCCTATATCCCGATTATCGTAATTGGAGCTATCGGCTTTGGATTCGCAGCATTTTCGGTAGTCGCCGGGGCATTAGCAGGACCCAAGAGATATAACCGCGCCAAGTTAGATGCTTATGAGTGCGGAATCGAACCAAGTCCCCAGGCACAAGGTGGCGGCAGGTTCCCCATCAAGTATTTCTTAACAGCGATGCTCTTCATCATCTTTGATATTGAAATTGTCTTCTTATATCCATGGGCCGTTGCTTATGATGAATTAGGTCTATTTGGATTGGTAGAGATGATGATCTTCATCCTCACAGTATTTGTTGCATATGTATATGTATGGCGACGCGGCGGATTGGAGTGGGATTAATGGGTCTAGAAGAGAAACTCCCTTCAGGCTTTCTACTTACAACGGTAGAGAAGTTAGCGTCATACATGCGCCGCAATTCTTTGTGGCCAGCGACCTTCGGACTAGCTTGCTGTGCGATTGAGATGATGGCAATTGGTTCGGCCCAGAAGTACGACATCTCGCGCTTTGGAATGGAAGTCTTCCGAGCTTCGCCTCGCCAAGCAGATTTGATGATTGTTGCCGGTCGCGTTTCGCAGAAGATGGCGCCAGTTGTTCGCCAGATCTATGACCAAATGGTTGAACCAAAGTGGGTTCTATCAATGGGCGCTTGCGCATCATCAGGTGGAATGTTTAACAACTATGCAATTGTGCAAGGTGTTGATCACATCATTCCAGTGGATATTTATTTACCTGGTTGCCCACCGCGTCCGGAGATGTTGATGGATGCCATTATCAAGCTTCATGAACAGATCAAAGATGAGAAGCTTGGCGTAAACCGCAAGAAGGTCATCGCAGAAGTTGAAAAGGCTGCGCTAGCTTCACTTCCAACCCATCAAATCCCAGTCTTTGGAAAGGCTGAGTGATGAGCGAAGATAAAGGAATGTTCGGTGTTAGTGGCACCGGAGACACCTCAGGTTACGGTGGTTTAGTTCGCCAGCAAGCAAACCCAGGTTCTTCACAGCGCCCCTATGGCTCTTATTTTGATGATGTTGCCGATGAGTTAGAGCGCGCATATCCAGAATTCAATGATGCAATCGAGAAAGTAATTGTTGATCGCGGCGAATTAACGCTTCATGTAAAGCGCGAGAAGTTGGTTGAAGTAGCGCTAGTGCTACGTGACAAGTTGTTATTTGAAGTATGTCTTGGAGTGAGTGGCGTTCATTACCCAGAAGATCAGGGCCGCGAACTACATGCTGTCTATGCACTACTTTCAATGACTCACAATCGTCGAATTCGACTTGAGGTTTCAGTTCCAGATTCTGATCCCCACATTCCATCAGTGGTTGAGGTTTGGGCAGGAAATAATTGGCATGAGCGCGAGACCTACGACATGTTTGGAATTATCTTTGATGGTCATCCTGCGCTAACACGAATTTTGATGCCAGATGATTGGCCCGGACATCCACAACGTAAGGATTATCCACTCGGTGGAATTCCAGTTGAATATATCGGCGCAACTGTTCCGGCTCCTGATGAGAGGAGGTCGTACCGATGAGCACATTTGCATCTTCACGCGAAACAACTGAGGGTCGAATCTATTCGGTTACCGGTGGCGATTGGGACGAAGTAGCGCGCGAGATTGGCAGCGCAAAAGAAGAGCGCGTCATCGTGAATATGGGTCCTCAACATCCATCAACACATGGCGTTCTTCGACTCATGTTGGAACTCGAAGGCGAAACAATCACTGAACTTCGATGCGGAATTGGCTATCTACATACCGGAATCGAGAAGAACACCGAGTTCCGTACCTGGACCCAAGGCGTCACATTTGTAACGCGAATGGACTATCTGTCGCCGCTATTTAATGAGACTGCTTATTGCCTAGCGGTTGAGAAGCTCTTGAATATCACCGACCAAGTACCAGAGCGCGCCAGCGTTATCCGCGTCTTAATGATGGAATTGAATCGCATCTCTTCTCACATGGTCGCACTCGGTACCGGTGCGCTTGAGCTTGGCGCGATGGCACCGATGTTTTTTGCATTCCGCGAGCGCGAAAAAGTCCTAGATATCTTCGAGATGGTTTCTGGACTTCGCATGAACATGGCTTACGTTCGCCCTGGTGGAGTAGCGCAAGATCTACCAAGCGACACAGTTCCCAAGATTCGCGAACTCGTAAAAGAACTACGGAAGAACTTCAAAGATAACGAGAAGCTACTTGTCGGAAACACGATTTGGATGAAGCGCACCAAGGATGTTGGTTATCTAGATCTTGCTGGATGTATCACGCTAGGAGTTACTGGGCCAGTTCTCCGTGCTACTGGAATGCCTTGGGATCTACGCAAGACTCAACCATATTGCGGCTATGAGGATTACAAGTTTGATGTAGTTACAGCCGACACATGCGATGTTTATGGTCGCTTCTTAATAAGAATGCAAGAACTTGAGCAATCACTTCGAATAATCGAACAGGCTTGTGACAAGTTAGAGAAACTTGAAGGCGCGCCCGTGATGGTTGCTGATAAGAAGATTGCTTGGCCCGCTCAACTTGCACTAGGTGGAGATGGATTAGGTAATTCACTAGAACATATCCGCCAGATCATGGGAACTTCGATGGAGGCGTTAATCCATCACTTCAAGATCGTTACGGAAGGTTTCCGTGTTCCAGCCGGCCAGGTTTATGTTCCGATTGAATCCCCACGAGGTGAGCTAGGTGCTCATCTAGTCTCCGATGGCGGAACCCGCCCATATCGAGTTCATTTCCGCACCCCTTCCTTTAGCAACCTCCAAGCAACAAGTGCGATGTGCGAAGGATCTTTGATCGCTGACATCGTTGGTGCTGTTGCGTCTATAGATCCAGTTATGGGAGATGTTGATCGCTAATGTCACTACGAAATGATGATGCTTTGATCGATTCAATCATTAAGCGCTATCCACGGTCGCGCTCTGCAATCATGCCGCTTTTGCATCTTGCTCAAGCGCGCGATGGTTATGTGACTCCAGAATCAATCCAAGTGATTGCTGAGAAGTTAAGCCTTGAAACCGCTGAAGTTAGCGCTGTCGCAACCTTCTATACCCAATACAAGCGCAAACCGGTCGGCGAATATCACGTTGGTGTCTGCACAAATACTTTGTGTGCGGTTATGGGCGGCGATGCGATTTATGAATCTATCTTGGAACACCTAAGCATCGATAATGATGAAGTAACTAGCGATGGAAAAGTTTCAGTAGAACATATTGAGTGCAATGCTGCATGTGATTATGCACCGGTGGTTATGGTGAACTGGGAGTTCTACGACAACCAAACTGTCCAATCCGCCAAGGATTTAGTTGATGCTTGTCGCGCTGGAAATCCACCAGCTCCGACTCGTGGACCGAAGAAGTTACCTACCTGGAAAGAAAACTCTGAAGTCCTCGCCGGAATCAACGATGGTCGCGCCAACGAAGGCGTCCAAGCTGGCGAGCCCACACTTCTAGGTTTGAAGATCGCCAAAGAAGGAGGCAAGTAATGACAAAGTTGACGCCAGTACTTTCCGCTTTCTGGGATCAGAAAGATAGCTTCACCATTGAGGGCTACAAGCGAAACGGTGGCTACAAAGCGATTGAAAAAGCGCTCTCGATGGCGCCCGATGATGTAATTAAAACGGTCAAAGATTCTGGCCTACGCGGACGTGGTGGCGCAGGCTTTCCAACTGGAATGAAGTGGGGCTTTATCCCACAAGGCGATAACAAGG
>RGJX01000034.1 GCA_010023045.1 Actinomycetota bacterium
TCTGCTTCTTATGTGTGTAGTCATAACGATCGACTGGTTTGCGAAGTGTTTCGCGGTAAGCAACTTGTGGCTTACCAACATTTGCTTCGACTTTAAATTCGCGCTTCATACGATCAACGAGAATTTCAAGGTGAAGTTCGCCCATTCCGCCGATAATGGTCTGGCCGGTTTCTTCATCGGTACGGACATGGAAAGTTGGATCTTCTTCAGCTAGACGTTGGATAGCTACGCCAAGCTTCTCTTGATCGCCCTTTGTCTTTGGCTCAATCGCAACGTGAATAACTGGATCTGGGAAGTCCATCGACTCAAGGATTACCGGATTATCTGAATCGCAGAGAGTGTCACCAGTAGTGGTGTCCTTAAGGCCCATCACGGCGATGATGTCGCCAGCTGAGGCTTGTGGGATTTCCTCACGCTTATTTGCGTGCATGCGATAGATCTTTCCGATCCGCTCTTTACGATCCTTTGTGGAGTTCAGAACGCCGGTTCCGGCCTCAAGAACGCCCGAATAAATACGGACGAAGGTGAGCTTTCCAAGGTGTGGATCGCTCATGATCTTGAAAGCAAGTGATGAATAAGGTTCTGATGCATCAGGCTTACGTGAGATTTCGACTTCCTTATTACCCATCTTTGAACCAACGATTGCATCGATATCTAGTGGGCTTGGGAGGTAACGAGTTACCGCATCGAGCATGGGCTGTACGCCCTTATTCTTAAATGCAGATCCAGTTAGAACTGGGGTTAGCTTGTAAGCGAGAGTTGCGCGACGGATACCAGCGATGATTTCTTCTTCGCTTAGCTCTTCGCCACCAAGATATTTCTCCATGATTGCATCATCACAATCAGCGAGCATTTCAATCATGTCATGGCGAGCCTTGTCGCACTTATCTTTGAGATCGGCTGGGATCTCTTCGACAACATAATCTTCACCCTTTTGAGTTTCGCCTCTCCAGGTAAGAGCCTTCATCGCAATTAGATCTACGACTCCGATGAAATCAGCTTCGACGCCGATTGGGATTTGTAGAACGAGCGCTTTCGCGCCAAGACGTGAACCAATCATTTCAACGCAACGATCGAAGCTTGCGCCAGTACGATCCAACTTATTTACGAAACAAATTCTTGGGACTTTATATTTGTCAGCTTGGCGCCAGACTGTTTCTGATTGTGGCTCAACGCCAGCTACGCCATCGAAAACCGTGACAGCGCCATCGAGAACACGGAGTGAACGCTCAACCTCAACAGTGAAGTCAACGTGACCGGGGGTATCGATGATGTTGATGGTGTGGTTCTTCCATTGGCAAGTAGTTGCAGCCGAGGTAATGGTGATACCGCGCTCTTGCTCTTGCTCCATCCAGTCCATAGTGGCAGCGCCTTCATGGACTTCACCGATCTTGTAGTTAATACCGGTATAGAAAAGGATGCGCTCAGTAGTAGTCGTCTTACCAGCATCAATGTGGGCCATGATGCCGATATTGCGGACTTTTGAGAGATCCAATGCAGTTGCGGTCGCCATCATTACCACCTGTAGTGAGCAAACGCCTTGTTTGCTTCAGCCATCTTGTGAGTGTCTTCGCGCTTCTTAACGGCGGCGCCCAAACCATTTGATGCATCAATCATTTCGTTAGCAAGACGTTCTGCCATTGACTTCTCGCGACGGAGGCGAGCGTTATCAACTAACCAACGAAGACCAAGAGTCATAGAACGTGCCGCTTTAACTTCGACAGGGACTTGATAAGTAGCTCCACCAACGCGACGTGAACGAACTTCAACGGCTGGCTTTACATTGTCGAGTGCGCGCTTCAATGTGATGACTGGATCAACTTCAGTCTTAGTGCGGCAATTCTCTAGCGCGTCATAAACGATGCGCTCAGCGGTTGAACGCTTTCCATGTGAAAGAACTTTATTAATTAGCGCAGTTACAACCGGAGAGTTATAAACCGGATCTGCGACGACTGGAGATTTCGGAGCTGGACCTTTACGTGGCATTACTTCTTCTCCTTCTTTGCTCCGTAGCGTGAACGTGCTTGCTTACGATCTTTCACGCCTTGAGTGTCGAGGGAGCCGCGAACGATTTTGTAACGAACGCCAGGAAGATCCTTAACGCGACCGCCACGAACAAGAACGATGGAGTGCTCTTGAAGATTGTGGCCTTCACCTGGGATGTAAGCAGTTACTTCCATTCCAGATGTGAGACGAACACGTGCAACTTTGCGAAGCGCTGAGTTCGGTTTCTTTGGCGTTGTTGTGTAAACGCGCGTGCAAACACCGCGACGTTGTGGACTTCCCTTTAGAGCCGGCGTTGTTGTCTTGTCAGACTTATCAACGCGACCCTTGCGGACCAACTGCTGAATTGTTGGCACTACGTATCTCCATCCCGTTCAAACTCCGACCCACGCGGTCGGGTGTGTCGCTCCTGTGGACACAAGGGCGCGAGGCTATAGGAAGCCCCGCGAGACGGTCAAAACGGGTAAGTGAGCCAAACACGCCGCTTTTGAGCCCCCGACACGCCGACCAAAATAGGGTTAGCCTTTACTTATGGCTAACAAAGTAAAGGCTAAGAAGAGCGGAAAGAAATCCACAGCTCCCCGCCCGAGGCGCGGAAGAGCCACTTCTTCTCGGGTAAGTTCGAAAAACCAGATCACAATACCGGTGGAGGTACTTCGCGAAGTGAATTTGAACCCCGGAGATCCCGTTGAATTCATGATCGATAAAGAAAATCGGATTGTTATAGCTTCGATTGACGAAGCAGATTGGAAGAAATCCCTACGCGAGCTCGCTGGAAGCATGAGTGGCCTGGCTACAAAATTTGATTACAAAAAGGAGCGCGCTGAGTGGGACAAAAAAGTCACGCAGACACCTCTTGGCTAATAGCGCTCTTTGATAACGAAGATGAAAATCATAAGAAAGCGCTCCGCGAATTTGAAGAGCTAGCTTCTGCGCCATCCGTAAGTGCCCTCGCTTACGCTGAACTATTAGTGGGCTTCGAGAGTAATGACTCCCCAACTACTCCTGAGGAATTGCGAATAGCGCTACCTCAGATTCTTCCTGTCGATATTGATGTAGCTACTAGAGCCGCTCAAATCCGATCGTCAAACAAGATAGCTTTAGCGGACGCAATAATCATCGCAACAGCGATTCACGAAAAAGCTAAGTTGCTGACTTTTGATAAGACTATGAAGGGTGTCTATGAACGTATTAAGTAGACCGAAGTTGCGCGGCATCATCCACTTAGTTATGTCACCACTTGCGCTGGTTGCCGGCCTAACGCTCGTAACCATAACTTCTGAGCTTCGCGGTCGAGTAACTCTCACAATCTTCACTCTTACTGCAGTCTCACTATTTACCTGTAGCGCTATCTATCACCGGGTTCCCTGGAGCCCCGCCGCTAAGGCGGTTTGGCGCCGGATTGATCACGCCAATATCCCGCTATTGATTGCCGGCACCTACACCCCGTTCTCTATCTACATGCTCGAAAAGCAGCAGGCCGTAATACTTTTATCGCTCGTTTGGGGAGGTGCACTTCTATCTGGAATCTTCCGCGTCTTCTGGATCAATGCTCCGAAATGGCTCTACGTGCCGATTTATCTCGCTCTAGGTTGGGCGGCCTTCATCTATTTCCCCGACTTCTATGAGGCCGGTGGCTTATTGGTCTTCTCATTAATCGCCCTTGGCGGAGTTCTCTATTCAGCGGGTGCGATTATCTATGCGCTGAAGAAGCCCAACTTCTCCATTAATTGGTTCGGATTCCATGAACTCTTCCACGCGCTAACCGCCGCAGCCTTCATCTCGCACTTTATTGCTGCCGTGCTTGTTATTGTTCGCTAACTATGAGCGTACATATCGGAGCAGCAAAGGGCGAGATCGCCGAACGAATCCTTCTTCCTGGTGACCCACTTAGAGCTAAATGGGTTGCCGATAATTACCTTGAGAACGTAAAGCAATACAACTCGGTAAGAAACATGTTCGGCTTTACCGGAACTTATAAAGGTGAACGAGTATCTGTTCAAGGTACCGGTATGGGACTTCCATCTGCTTCGATTTATGTAACTGAACTTTTCAATGAATACGATGTTCAAGTCGCAATCCGAATTGGAACAGCCGGCGGTATCCAAGATAAAACCAAAGTCGGCGACTTAGTTCTTGCCATGACTGCATCTACTGATTCCAACATCAACCGTCGTTTCACAAATGGACTTGATTTTGCCCCGCATTGCGATTTCCATCTTCTAATGGCTGCTTACGAAGCAAGTAAGAAGTTCGAGCGCGTCCACGTGGGTGGCGTATCTTCGATGGACTTCTTCTATGACGAGACTGATTCAGCTAAGAAACTCCAACAACATGGCGTTCTAGCCCTAGAAATGGAAGCCAACCAGCTTTATTCAATTGCGGCCCGTAAGAACCGTAGAGCGCTTGCGATCATGACTATTAGCGATCATGTCTTTACCCATGAGGCGATGGATTCCGAGGCTCGTGAGCGGACTTTGAACGATATGGTCGAAGTCGGGCTACACGCACTTATTGCTGGTTGATTTAAGCCGAGGCCGCGCGGTGGGAGATTGCCAGTCGCGCTGGGAGATGTAAGAACGCATTTCGATCTTGCGGCTGACCCTCATTACGCTCAATCGCAAAGGGCCCTCCTCGCCGCTGCCAATCATTAACGGCCAAAAGCCTTGAGAGTCCAGCAAGGTTATGAACATCATCGAGCTTTATATGGGATGGATCGATTCCAATACTTCCCGCATGATCAAACATCGTCGTACCGATACATACTTCACCATCTCTATCCTCAAATACTTCAACGATTCGACCTTGCTGAGGCCAATCGATGAGACTTGAAGTTTCGATCTGCCAAAAACCACGATATTCATCTGGCCCAAAGTAGGTAATTTTGTTTCGGTGGGTATGGCCTGCGAGCCAGAGGATTACATTTGAGAATCTCGAAAGCTCAACGAGCAAATCCTCTTTTAATATCCGCTTCAATCCATTGGGTGAATAACCATTTACTAAATCTTGTAAGGGATGATGCGAGACGATTACAACATAACTTCCACGATTCTGTGAGATGGTATCAATTAGCCACTCAAACTGCGCTAGATCAAGTGAGCCTTGCCAACCACCATAAGGATTGACGGTATCTAATGAGATTACAACTGCAGCTCCAACTCTGCGCACCCAATACCGGGCTCCTCTTTCGGCAATTTCCTGATTAAACCCATGGCCATTTCCATGCGCTGACATCGCATGGGCAAACATGTTCTGCGTTAGGAAATCTCTCTGAATATCTGGAGTCACTTCAACGGAGCTAGCAAGAGAACCATCTGGATAACTAGCTGGACCTGACTCACTTATCGCTTGGAGAGTTTTCAAAACTTCTGATTCAGGCAAGTCGACAAATTTGCGACTTCCGATTGCAATTCTTCGAAGTAGATCATCGGGAACTACCGTTCCCTGGAGTAGCGCATCGTGATTACCGTGGACCGCAAACCACTCCTTCTCTAGCCCAGAGGCAAAGAAAGATGCCCTAACTGCGTGAGTTAGTTCTGGTACTACCGGGAAACCGTAGCTTGACCTGGGTTGATCATCTCGCTCGCCCTTTGGCGTACCCTCTGGATTCCAAAAGTGTTCTGAGTAGATAGTTCCGCCAAAACCCTCCCATTTATCGCGAGCTCCTGAATCTGGTCTTATCCGCTCTCCAGTCATAATTCGCATAAACCAATCCAGTTCATTGGATTGAGCATTGTCGGTGATATCGCCCGTCGCAATCACGGCATCAATTCCCTCTAGAGTTATAGGCGCTTTCTTGATGCGATTAATGCGCTGCACCATGCTCTCTAAGACTTGAGTTGTGAACATTTCATGTGCGCGATAGGTACCGACCAAGGAATTTATAACTTTTGATAGTGGATTATGCGGATCTGCGTAACGATCTAGATACTCAACTCGTGCTGGTGATTGGGCATCACAAATATGTGTATCTGAAATATGCACAAAGTTTGCGATTACTCGTGCAACTCCAACTGGTGGCTCTCCGAAGTAATTATTATCCCGATCTAGCAATAACTCTCGCCAACCGTTCTCATCTGGTCTTGCCGTGACGATCCGTGATCTTTCAATAATATGCATTATTCCACCTCCACAAATAATTCCTTGGCATCAACTTTGACCCAAATCCGATCTCCTATTTTCCGATTTGCAACGGCGTTACTTGATGTAGTCATGGTGATCAAATCACTCTTTCCTACCAAGACTTGAATCTCTGTAATTGGACCTAGGAATGAAATCTCTTGAATGAGCCCAGGTGCGCCTTCTCCCTCTTTAGATTCCACAATCGCTTCTGGCCGAACGAGCGCCCACGATTTTGTTGCAATTCCCCTCCGGGTTGAATTCGATGAGGTGTCGAACTCCTTATTCCAGAGCCTTACTCTTTGTGAAGATATTGGTTGAACTTCAATGGCGTTAACTTTGCCAAAGAATCTAGCTACAAATGTATGTTCTGGATTATCGTAGAGTTTTCTAGGCTGATCGATCTGCAGCAATTCACCCTTCTCCATGATTCCTACGCGATCTGAAATGGACATCGCCTCTTCTTGATCATGAGTTACAAATATTGTCGTGATACCAAATTCTCGTTGCAATCTTCGAACTTCTTCACGAATCTGCACTCTGACTTGAGCATCTAGCGCCGAGAGGGGTTCATCTAAAAGCAGGACGCGCGGCCTAATAGCTAAGGCTCTTACTAGAGCAACTCGTTGTTGCTGTCCACCGGAGAGTTGATGAGGGTATTTCTCTCGATGTTCCGAGAGGCCAGTAACTTCCATCAATTCATTTACTCGATTCATTACTTCAAGTGTGCTCAATTTCCGAGCTCGCAATCCAAACTCCATGTTCTCACGGGCAGTGAGGTTGGGAAAGAGTGAATAAGCTTGAAAAACCATGCCGATATCTCGTTTAGCGGCAGACTCTGTGGTTAAGTTCAAGTCATCAAAGAAGATCTCACCGTTAGTCGGTTGAATCAATCCTGCAAGAATTCTGAGCGCTGTCGTCTTACCGCATCCAGATGGTCCAAGCAAAGTGACAAACTCACCATCTTCAACAGTTAAGTTGAAGTCACGTAGCGCTTCGGTGTTTCCGTATTTCTTGCTCACGCGCGAAAATCTGACTCGTGCCATTTATCCTACTCCCACGTTCATTACACTTCGGTTGGATTTGTTAAGTAGATTGATTACATTCAATGCGAGCCAGACTCCTAGAAGACTCAGCACGGATAGCGCGACTGCTGCTGATGCATCTCCCATACCAGCAACAGCAAGAACCGTTGGGAAGGTGTCCCATAGGAGAAGTGATGCATATGCAAACTCACCCAGAACCAGTGCCAGAATCAAGAAGGTTGCGGCAAAAATTCCGGTACGAACATTCGGTATTAAAATCTTGAATATTAGGGTGTGCCATTTAGCCCCGAGTGTTAGGGAAGCTTCGTAGAGCGTTCTAGTGTCAATCGAACTGAATGCTGCATCTAAAGCGCGATAAGTAAATGGGAGTGCCAAAATCAGGTAGGCAAATACAAGTGCGTAAGGCGTTCCCTTTAGGAAACTAGGCATTGAATAGAGAAAACCCACACCTTGGACAATTGGCGGAATGACCAACGGCAATAAAGATAGAAACTCAACAAATTTACGGGCTTTAGGTATCACCACGTGTAGCCAAGCGACCGTTGGAACTAAGACTATGAGCGTCAAGAAAACTGTAAGTACTGAAATGCGCAGGGTCAAAAGAAGCGAATTTACTATTTCTTCACTTTCAAAAGCGCGCCCAATTGGATCTAGCGAATAGCTCCCATCAACATCTTGAAGCGCAAAGACTGTGGATGCATAGATTGGAAGAAGAAAGAAA
>RGJX01000035.1 GCA_010023045.1 Actinomycetota bacterium
CTGGGACAAGTCGAACTCGAGCAACCGCTTCTTTACGACGACCAACGCCAGCGCCTGGTGCGATTACTGCAGCGCGGTTTGTGGCACCAGCAGGAGTGCTAGAGCTAAATGCGGTTGTTGTCTCGTTCTCTGACATCATCATCCTTTACTTGCCCAACTTGGTTTGATCGACTTGAGTAAAAACATATGGAGTCGGAGCTTGTGATCCATGAGGATGGTTAGGTCCGGCATAAACCTTTAGCTTCGAAGCCATCTGTTTCCCAATTGAATTCTTAGGGAGCATCCCCTTGATTGCTTTCTCAACAGCGCGGGTTGGGAACTTATCCATGAGGAGCGCGTAGTTACGCTCAGTTAGACCGCCTGGGTATTGGGAGTGCTGGTATGCAATCTTCTCGGTCATCTTGCTTCCAGTTAGAACAACCTTGTCAGCATTAATGACGATCACGAAGTCACCCATATCCATATGGGGAGCGAAAGTTGCCTTGTGCTTTCCGCGAAGAAGTGTTGCAGCATGGCTCGCAAGGCGACCTAGAACAACATCTTGGGCATCGATGACATACCACTTACGCGCAACATCATTCGGGGTCGGAGTAAAGGTACGCACGGCGAACTCGCTTTCTTCTTTCTTCTTTATTACTACTTATTTGTCAGCTCCACTGGCCACATTTGAGGCTGCGGAGGCAGAAGGGGAAGGTTACCCGCCCCTCTCAGGAGGGTCAAAATCAGTGGCTCCACACGGGCTCAGGGCTCTCATAGACCTGACCCTCCGCACCAAAGATCAAGAATCTAGTGAACCCACGGGCAAACCATCGATCATGGGTGACTGCGATGACTGTTCCTTCATATGAAGCAAGTGCACGCTCCAATGCCTCGGCGCTCGCTAAATCTAAGTTATCCGTAGGTTCATCAAGTAATAACAAAGTATCGCCAGCTAACTCAAGAAGAAGAACTTGGAAACGCGCTTGCTGGCCGCCAGATAGAGTTGAAAAGAGTTGTTCCGCTTGTTCTGCTAATTCATATCTACCCAGAACACTCTTTGCCGCACCAAGTTGTAGAGAGTTCTGCTCCCACAAGATCTCAAGCAAATTCTTTCCTTCAAATTCAGGATGAGCATGTGTCTGGGCGAAGAAACCAGTCTTTACTCGTGCACCCAATTTGAAGGTACCCGTATATCGAACTGTTTCATCGCCTGACAATCTACGCAAGAAATGTGATTTACCAGTTCCATTTTTGCCCAAAATTGCTACTCGATCTTGATAATAGATTTCAAAATCAAATGGTTCGGTGAGATTCTCTAAAGTAAGCGACTCACATGTAACAACACGTTCACCAGTTCTTGTACTTCGAAGATTCACTTTCACATGTTGTTCAATCGGCGGTGGGGGCGGAGGGCCAACTTCCTCGAATTTACGTAGCCTGGTCTGCATAGCGCGATAACGCGATGCCATATCTGGTGAGGATGCCGCTTGCCATTGCAAGGTTAGAACTAGTTCCTTTAGTCGTTTATGTTCATCTTCCCAACGCTCAACTAGTTGGGCGAATTGGGCATTCCTTGCCTTACGCGCCTCATGATAAGTATCAAAACCCTCACCATGAATCCATGTTGAATTTCCATTTACGCCTTGTTCAAGTGAGACGATTTTGTTAGCTGTTGCCGCCAACAATTCACGATCATGGCTAATAAAGAGGATCGTCTTCTTTGAGTTACGAATCTCTTCTTCAAGCCATCGCTTAGCGGGGACATCTAGATAGTTATCAGGCTCATCCAAGATCAGAACTTCATCATTGCCCTTTAGGAGCGATTCCAGAACTAGCTTTTTCTGCTCGCCACCGGAAAGTGAATTGACCTCTCTATTTGCTACGCGATCGAAGGTTTTTCCAAGCGCATTTGAACAGGCGATATCCCAGAGAACTTCTTCTTCGTAGCCACCGGCATCGCCCCAATCAGCCAGCGCTTGGGCATAAGCCATCTGTTCTTTTTCGGCATCATTTGCTGTAAGCGCCGCCTCAGCATCCTTAAGTTTCTTCGCGGCATCGCGAATCTTTGGTGATGAAACTGAAATCAGTAAATCTCGGACTGTTGATTGATCACGGATAGAGCCAATGAACTGGCGCATGATGCCAAGCCCGCCAGTAACGATGATAGTTCCACTATCGGCTTCTAAGTCACCTGCAATCATTCGAAACAAAGTTGTCTTGCCGGATCCATTTGGACCAATGAGTGCAACTTTCGCGCCATCTCCAACGCGAAAAGAGACATCACTTAGCAATACTCGGCCATCAGATAACGCGTATTCGACGCCCGAAACATTTATCTGACCCAAATTAGGACTTCCTCACTTGAAGTGTTGCAGAAATCTCTGAAGTGTTAACAACTTCAATTTCAATACCTTCAACAGTAATCTTGTCGCCAGCTCTTAAAGCAGCGTCTAAGAAGTCTTGGTTGGTAGATCCCGGTCTCCGTTGAACAGACCATCCGCCCTTCATGGTCGCTACGGTCATATCAACTGTATAGATGAGGACTCCTTCATTACCTGCAGGAAGTATGTCGAATCCACCATTCTTCCGGTATTCCACTACTAGAATTTTTGAGTCACTCAACTTCACAAATTGAGCTTTCTGCCCCAAATTGTTGCTTGAAAGGGGAATTAGCACTCTCGTAAGTGCTGCGGTGCCAATTGTGGCTTTATCCAGGCAATCTATTTGTGAGTCGCTCAGCCAATTTGTTACGTATCGATTCCATGAATTTAACTCGATCGCGCGAGTGCTGAAGTTATTCGACATGAGATCCCATTCCCCATACGTTGGTTTTTGAGATCCAGAGGTATAAAGGTCATGTAACCCAAAAAGGTGCCCCGTTTCATGGGCCATCCACTTCCAGTCAGCTCCCAAAATTCTCTGATAAGCGTCTGCTCCTGAGAAAGTTCCATTACTTATCCAACCATCATCTGTTTCTACTCTCACGGGGAAAGCGGGTCCATATGCAATAGAGGACCAAGGAATACTGCGTGGGCTCAGTATGTAGACAACATCGAATTTTGAGAAATCAATAAATGGATCAGCTGCATCAATTGCGGCTTTGTAGTAACCAAAAGAGTTACCGCTATTCCAGCGACCCAACCCAAATTCATCAGATTTGAAATTTAGCCTCAAGTAAGTGGGAAATATCTGAAACGAAAAAGAGACTCTGTTGTCGGACATTTTCTTGAAGAACTCATCCATACTGGTTGCCATGTCGTGATAGACCTCAGCCGGATTCCCTGAGCCAATCACATCAGGAAAATCAACAGGAATAATTAGCGCTCTAATTTCTCCTGTATCCCTCAACCTTTCAGATGACCTTGGGAAGCCATTGTTTAGTGTTGAACTTCCATCCTGACTTCTTAATTGACAGACATTCTTTGGTTGAAACAAAGGTAAACCCACTTGCAGGTCAATCGTTACTGTGAAGATTCCTTGACTATTTGCAATCAAGCCAGAGATTTTTGGAACTAGTTTTGAGTCAATTACTAGACTGTAGGTCTTCCTCTTGTATTTCTGTGTGTTCTGGTTTGGTTCCACGGTGTCAAAGATGTAGCTTCCTTCCGGAAGATTCACGTAAACAGTTCCATCTAAGTTCGAACCTGCCCAGGTCCAATCGCCGTCATCTCGTTTGTAGAAGATCCCCGGCGAATTAAGCGATTTATTCGAGTTCTCCGGGTCAAACACCCAAAGCTTGAGATTTCTGTTTGTCGCCGCCGGCGAAAAATTCAACTCTGCACTCTTCTTAGTCTTGCTTCCCACTTCACCACCAGAGCCACCTCGATAGATTGTTAGAGACTTTGGTGTTGGTGTTGGTGTAAGAGTTGGAGTTGGCGTTGGTGTTGGTGTTGGAGCTGAGACAACTCTGGACTTAACCCAGATTCTCTTCTTTCCTTTCTTGGTGCACTTAAGTATCGAATTACCAATACTTCGCTCCACGCCAATCTTGCTGCACGTTGTGCCCGCCTTGGGATTTGCGGCCCAAGTTAGCTGAGTCGCCGTCGACATTAGAAGCACTAGCGAGACCAAAGTTGTAAGTACCTTCTTCAATTAATCCTCATCCCGACGCGCAATCGTGATTTTTGCACGTGCTTCTAATTGATCTTCGGGTGGATATTCAACGCCGACCAGAGTTAGTCCACGAGCTGGGAATACCAAACTTTCACTCACTCGCTCTCGATTCTCCAGCACATCTTTAACCCATTTTGGCTCAAATCTTCCCTCACCAACACGGACACAGGCTCCAACTAAATTCCGCACCATCGAATAACAGAAAGCATCAGCAACAACATCTGCGATCAATAGATCACTCTCGCGCTGCCACTTAAATATTTCGAGGCGACGAATAGTCGTACCTACTCCTCCAGTCTTACAAAACGCAGCAAAATCATGTTCGCCTAAGAGAAGTTGGCTCGCCTCATTCATCGCTCTCTCATCTAGATCCCGATACCAAGGTGCGATATCAAAACGCTTAAGTGGCTCGAGTTGGCGCCTTCCATCGGCAATCTTGTAGATGTACTTGCGGCGGAGCGCAGAGAAGCGGGCATGAAAGAAAGCGGGAGCGAGCGATATTGAATTTATCCGAATATCTTCATCGAGCATTCGATTTAAGCGATAGATGAGATCCTCGCAGCGCCACTCCTTTCCATATTTATCTCGCTCCGGAAGATCAAAATGTGCGACTTGGGCGGTAGCGTGAACTCCGGCATCGGTTCGTCCGGCAACAACTAGTTCGACTTCGCTTCGTGTAAGACCAGTAATCGCTTCTTCCATGGAGCTCTGAACTGTTCGAAGATTTGGTTGGCGGGCCCAACCATTGAAATTTGTTCCGTCGTAAGTGAAATCAACCCGAAAACGAAGAAACCCACTCCCAGGATTGAGAGTGGGTTCCATCAGAAAAATGAAACTAATTAATCAGCAAGAACTTCAATGACCGCCATAGGTGCGTTATCGCCCTTACGTGGACCGATCTTTGTGATTCTTGTGTAGCCACCATTACGTGAAGCAAAGCGTGGACCAATCTCAGTAAAGAGAGTATGAACAACGCTCTTATTTGAGATAGCCGCCATTACTTCGCGACGTGAAGATAGATCACCCTTCTTGGCATGGGTAATTAACTTCTCGGCAAGCGGACGGAGACGACGAGCCTTTGCTTCGGTCGTACGAACTTTGCCATTCTCGAAGAGTTGCTCTGCGAGAGTGCGGAGCAATAACTTCTCATGTGCCGGGCCGCTTCCAAGACGCGGTCCTTTCGATGGTCTAGGCATGATTTCTCCTTCGTGCTTACCTAATTACGCTTGCTCATCAACGAGATTCTCGTCGATGCCATAGTTCTGGTGCTTCGTTGGATCGAATCCGACTGGTGAATCCTTGAGCTGTAGGCCCATGGAAGCGATTTTCGCCTTCACTTCATCGATTGATTTTGATCCAAAGTTACGGATATCAAGTAGGTCAGCTTCGCTACGAGATAGCAATTCACCTACGGTGTGGATTCCTTCGCGCTTCAAGCAGTTATAAGAGCGAACTGTTAGATCGAGATCCTCGATTGGAAGCGCGAGATCAGCGGCAAGGGCTGCATCTTGAACGGATGGTCCAAGGTCAATGCCTTCAGCCGCGTAATTCAATTCATGTGCAAGACCAAAGAGTTCAACGAGCGTCTTACCAGCAGATGCCATCGCATCGCGTGGGGACATCGAGCTCTTAGTTTCAACATCGATGATCAAGCGATCAAAGTCGGTGCGCTGTTCGACACGTGTTGCTTCTACTTTGTAGGTAACGCGAAGTACAGGTGAGTAGATGGAGTCGACTGGGATACGGCCGATCTCAGCGCCTACTTGCTTGTTCTGGATCGCAGCAACATAACCGCGACCGCGCTCGATCGTAAGTTCGATCTCAACATTTGCCTTGCTATTCAAAGTTGCGATGTGAAGATCTGGGTTATGGACTTCGACTCCGGCTGGAACCGCGACATCCTTACCAGTGATTGTGCCCGAACCGTTCTTGCGGATATAGGCGACGACTGGGTCGTCGTTATCCGATGAGAGAACGAGGTTCTTAATGTTAAGGACGATATCTGTGAGATCTTCCTTTACACCCTCCAGAGTGGTGAACTCGTGGAGCGCTCCAGCTACTCGGATGCTTGTTACAGCAGCTCCCGGAATTGATGAGAGCAGAGTGCGGCGGAGTGAGTTTCCAAGGGTGTAGCCGAAACCTGGCTCAAGCGGTTCGATGATGAACCGTGAGCGATTCTCGCTTACTACTTCCTCAGTTAGTACGGGGCGTTGTGCAATTAGCACTTATTTCCTCCATTGTTCTGAGAGATCCGCTATTTGATCTCTCTCCTCGTTACTTTTATGAAGTTTTTTGGTTCTTGCCAAGTAGTTATTAATTACTTGGAGTAAAGCTCAACGATTAGTTGCTCTTGGACCTGGGTATCGATGATCGAACGGGTCGGTAGAGCGTGGACGATGATCCGCATCTGGGATGGGACAACTTCGATCCAAGCCGGAACAGACTTCTCACCATATTCAGCGCTTGCGACGATGAATGGTGTGAGATCTTGTGACTTGGCGCGAACATCGACAATGTCATATTGAGATACTCGATATGACGGAATATCAACCTTCGTTCCATTTACCAAGATGTGTCCGTGACGAACAAGTTGGCGCGCCATATCGCGGCTCTTTGCAAAGCCAGCGCGATAGATGACGTTATCGAGGCGTGACTCCAAGAGGATAAGAAGGTTTTCACCAGTCTTACCAGCAAGGCGGCTCGCTTCGGTGTAATAGTTACGGAACTGCTTCTCAAGTACACCGTAGAT
>RGJX01000036.1 GCA_010023045.1 Actinomycetota bacterium
GTCGATTCGGAAGAGCAACCAGGAATCGTCTTGAAAGTTACCCCAGAACAAGGTTCCACGATCGAAGCAGGTAGCGGTGTAACTCTTGAGATTGCTAGTGGAAATGTGAAGGTCCCAGACCTTATTGGCAAGAGCGATATCGAAGCTCGCACCCTTCTTACTCAAGCAGGCTTCTTAGTCAAAACTGTCGAAGCTTTCGATGCTAACCAACCGCTCGGAGTTGTAATTGCGCAAGCGCCTACAGCTGGTGAGACGAAGATAATCGGTTCATCAGTAACAATCACTATTAATAAAGCGCCTACTAACGGCTAAAGACCGGAGATAACCCTTCAGATTTTTTAACTGCATCTTTCATCCCACACTCAACCAACCAATTTGCAAGCAAGTGGTGGCCATGTTCAGTGAGAACTGATTCGGGATGGAATTGAACGCCCTGAATTGGAAGATCGCGATGGCGCACTGACATAACAACGCCGCTCTCACTTCTTCCTGTGACTATAAGTTCGCCTGGAAGCGTCTCTTCTTTAATCGCAAGTGAGTGGTAACGAGTTGCGGTAAAAGGCGAGGGAAGATTTTGAAATACACCGCTTCCATCATGTGAAACTTGAGAAGTCTTTCCGTGTAGTAACTCTGGAGCGCGATCAACGGTTGCGCCATATGCCACTGCGAGAGCTTGGTGTCCTAGACAGACTCCAAGGAGCGGTTTCTTCTCTTGCGCCGCGCGCTTAATCATCGCGATGGAGACCCCGGCAGCTTCGGGGGTCCCAGGGCCAGGTGAAATTAAAACTCCGTCATATTTGTCGGCTTCGGTTGCATCAACTGCATCGTTGCGAACGACGGTGCACTGCGCTCCCAGTTGCTCGAGATATTGAACGAGGTTGAAAACAAAGGAGTCGTAGTTATCGATAACTAGGATCCGGGTTCCCATGTACTCATCCTCTCGTGTAACCTGACGCCCATGCCTAAGTCGCGGATCCGTAAGAAGAAGAAAGATAACCGCCCCCAGCAAGACCTCGTGGTCGAAAATCCGCTGGAGATGGAGAGCCCTCGTTGGCTCGTGCCAGTCATGCTCGGTTCTTTCCTTATCGGCCTAGCTTGGATCGTGACCTTCTATATCTCCCAGACCGCATACCCAATCCCTGATATCGGGGCCTGGAACATGGTCGTCGGCTTCGCATTTATCGGAGTCGGCTTCTCTCTCGCTACGCGCTGGCGCTAAAACTAATTACACGCCTGTAATTCTCCACAGCTTTATCCACCCCTGTGTATCGCTAATTCGGTGGGACGCCCCAGCCACTTCTCAGGAAGTTCTAAAGTTGAGGGGCAATCATCCGGCCCATGAAACCCACCGCCACCCTAGATAGAGAGCCCACCATGACCCCTGAGAGCGAAGTTGCAACACAGCGCGTTCTTGTCGTCGATGATGAGAAGAGCATTAGCGAACTAATCACCACAAGCCTGCGCTTCGTTGGCTTTGATGTCCGCACCGCTGCTACTGGCGCTGAAGCGTTACGAGTTGCCGAAGAGTTTAAGCCGCACGCGCTAATTCTCGATGTGATGCTCCCCGACCTTGATGGTTTCGAAGTCTGTCGCCAACTCCGTGAAAGTGGCCAAGAAGTTGGAGTTCTTTTCCTAACCGCAAAAGATTCAACCGATGACAAAATTAAAGGGCTAACACTTGGTGGCGATGATTATGTTACAAAGCCATTTAGTTTAGAAGAGTTGGTTGCAAGGCTACGCGCGTTACTTCGCCGCACCGGAGTTGTTCTCTCGCCAATTGATGAAGAGACAATTCGTTTTGCTGATCTCGAATTAAATGAAGCAACCCATGAAGTACGCAGAGCTGGAAATATGATTGATCTATCTCCTACTGAATTTACGCTACTTCGATATCTCATGATTAACGCGGATCGCGTAGTCTCAAAATCTCAAATTCTTGATCATGTATGGCAATACGACTTCCGTGGTGATGCGGGAATCGTTGAAACCTATATCTCCTACCTCCGTAAGAAGATTGATATCTACTCACCTGCGCTCATTCACACGGTGCGTGGCGTGGGCTATCGCCTCCGGTTGCCAGCGAAGTAATCTTTCGCTGTGAACCAACCACTGCGAAAGTTCAAGCCTGCCCCTGGGCAGTGGAGCTTGAAAAATCGCTTGGTTCTCGGCGTTGTAATTCTTGGCGCTCTTGGTATTACCGGCTCTGATTTCGCCGCCCAGAACGCATTTCGCACTTTCTTAATTGCACAGGTCGATGCCCAACTCGAAGCAATTTCTACTACTTCTGGAATCCGGCTAGATCGTGCTGGAATTACAAGCGAGCGCGAGGAAACAAATAACTCAAATGAGCCGCTTTTTCAGCCCTTTGAGCCGATCCGCGAGGTCCCTTCTGAGATAAGCATTAGCTTGCTTGATCGTGATGGAGTCGTAATGGGAACTCTTGGTGGCGCCCAGAGTCCACAACAAGTCCAAAATGTAATCAGTGGATTGAGCGTTACAGAATTACAAAGTAAAGCTGGAAAGCCCTTCACGATTGAGGGTAATGATCGTAATCGCTCGGAGTATCGCGTTCTTGCTCGCATACTTCCCGGTGAGATCGGTAGCGTTTTAACCGCGGTCTCACTCGATGGCGTTGAGAAATCTATTAACCAACTTCGCTTCCTTTTCTTCGCAGTCGGAATTGTTGTTTTATTCTTCTTAGCATTTATTGCAAGACGCATTATCGGCATCTCCCTTAAGCCGCTAACACAGGTTGAAGAGACTGCTGAAGCATTTGCTAAAGGTGACTACACCGCCCGTCTTCCTGAAGCTCGCGGTGATACTGAGGTTGGAAAACTTACCTGGGCGCTAAACCAGATGCTCTCGCGAATTGAAGAATCATTTGAAGCCCGAAAGGCAAGTGAAGATAAGTTACGTCGTTTCGTTGCCGATGCCTCACATGAATTACGCACTCCGCTTACCGCTATCCGAGGATTCGCAGAATTGCATCGCCAAGGTGCCATCAAGGGTGAAGAGAAGACCGGGGAGTTGGTACGAAGAATTGAACAAGAATCGATACGAATGTCCACGCTTGTAGAGGACTTACTGCTTCTTGCGCGCTTGGATCAATCCCGCGAGATGGAGCGAAGCCCGATTGATCTGAAAACTCTAATAAATGAAGCCGTTACCTCGGCCAAAGTCGCCGGGCCAAACCATCCCATTGAAGTCGATCTACCTAGCGATGATGTCTTTGTGCTTGGCGACTCGATGCGAATCCACCAAGTCGTTTCTAACCTCCTTGCTAACGCTCGAACCCATACTCCAATCGGAACCAAGATAAGGCTGAAGTTAGAAGAAGGGGAAAGGGGCGTATCTATTGAAGTTAGTGATAACGGTCCGGGGCTTTCTAAAGAGGATCAAGCGCGAATTTTTGAGCGGTTTTATCGCGCCGATCCATCAAGAGTGAGAAATGGTGGAGAAGGTACTGGGCTTGGCTTATCAATTGTTGATGCCGTTATGCGCGCACATGGCGGTACGGTGAGCGTCACATCGGAAATTGGACACGGCGCTACCTTCAAACTCTTCTTCCCAATTCAAGACTTGTAGGATTTCGAGGTGCGTAGCAGTCCAGAAATTCTCCGCGCTCTCGAAAATGAATCAATTGAGATTCTTCGCGAGACAGCTGCCGCTTTTAAAAATCCGGTACTGCTCTATTCAATCGGTAAAGATTCAACGGTAATCCTTCATCTAGCCCGCAAAGCTTTCTATCCAGCACCGATTCCATTCACTCTTCTACATGTCGATTCAACCTGGAATTTCCGAGAGATGATTACTTTCCGCGATGAAGTTGTGAAGATGCATAACTTGAAATTGATCGCACACATAAACGAAGAAGGTGTGAAGAACGGGATAACACCGTTTAGCCATGGAATCTCTGAATACATTCGGGTGATGAATACGGTTGCGCTTAAACAAGCCTTTGATAAATATGGATTTGATGCTGCTATTGGTGGCTCAAGACGCGATGAAGAGCGAAGCCGCGCCAAAGAACGAATCTTTAGCGTCCGAGAATCTGGACATCGCTGGGATCCTCGCCAACAGCGTCCTGAGTTATGGCGTACCTACAACACCAAAATTAGACCAGAACAGACAATGCGCGTCTTTCCGATCTCAGATTGGACTGAATTAGATATCTGGAGCTACATCCATCTCGAAAATATCTACGTGAATCCACTCTACTTCGCCAAAGAGCGTCCTGTCGTCAAGCGCGGAACTCAATTAATCATGGTCGATGACGAGCGTTATCCGTTGAAAGATGGTGAGCAACCCGAAATGAAAATGGTGCGCTTCCGAACTCTCGGTTGCTATCCACTTACCGCCGGCGTTGAATCCACGGCAACCACCCTTGAAGAGGTCGTTGAAGAAGTCATGGGTGTGAAGTTAAGTGAACGCGCCACCCGATTAATTGATGGCGAGAATGAAGATTCAATGGAGAAGAAGAAGCGCGAGGGATATTTCTAATGGAACTCACGCCAATCGTAAGACTTCTGACATGTGGAAGCGTTGATGATGGGAAGAGCACGTTAATTGGTCGCCTTCTTGTTGAAACTGATTCTGTTCCACATGACACGCTCGATGCCACCAAGAAGACTCGTCGCCCAGGTTCAATCATCCCAGCTGGCGAGATTGATTTCAGCTTACTTACTGATGGCTTAGAAGCAGAACGAGAACAAGGCATCACAATTGATGTTGCATATCGTTCAATGTCGCTACTTGATGGCCGAAGACTCATCATCGCTGATGCTCCAGGCCACGAGCAATACACCCGCAACATGGCAGTCGCAGCATCACGCTCAGATATCGCGCTAGTTCTTGTTGATGCTACCCGTGGAATTCGCCCGCAAACGCTACGCCACCTGACTATCTGTTCGTTGATGGGTGTAAAGAAAGTTATTGTTGTAATCAACAAATTAGATGCAATGAATTTCGATAAGAAGGTATATGACTCACTCATTAGTGAACTTCAACCAACTATAAATCGCCTTGAGATGAAATCCATTTCCTTCATCCCGGTTAGCGCACTAGAGGGCGATAACGTCACTTATCGAACTGATCGCACGAAATGGTATGAAGGTGGTTCACTACTAGAAGAGATTCAAGCTTGGCGTGATACCGAGAGCGCCACTGATCACTCAAGAATGTGCGTCCAATTAATCTCTCGTGCCGATAATTTCCGAGGGGTTTCCGGAACGATCTCGCAAGGCGAATTCAAGGCTGGCGATGAAGTAGTTGTTCTTCCAAGTGAGCGGAGGGCAAAGGTCGCTCGATTAGTTAGCTTTGAGGGCGACCTCGAAAAAGCCCCTACCGGCAAGGCAATAACAATGGTTCTTGAGCCCGATATCGATGCCACGCGAGGTGATTTCATCGAACGTGCCGACGATTACACCAAACCAGCCGACCGCTTCTCATCACATCTTGTTTGGTTTGATGAAGAAGAGCTAATTCACAGCCGCTCTTATTACCTTGTCAATGGCTCTTCGATGGTCCCTGCAAGTATTACTGCAATACGCCATAAGTTGAATATCAATAATGGTGATCATGAATCCGCACGGACCTTGCAAATGAATGAGATTGGCGTTGTTGAGATTGCCACCGATGCCGCAATTCCTCTTACTAAGTACTCTGATAATCGAAACTCAGGAAATTTTGTTCTAGTCGACCGCGTCACTTTGCGAACCGTTGGGGCGGGCATGATTGTCCATGCGCTACGTCGTGCTACAAATATCACCAAGCACAGTTATGAGATTGATAAAGGGGCGCGGGCGAAACAGAAAGGCCAACGCAGCAAGTTAATCTGGTTGACCGGTCTATCCGGGTCAGGAAAGTCAACCATCGCAAATGCTCTTGAAACCAGGTTGTTTGCTTCTGGGATTCATAGCTATGTCCTCGATGGCGATAACTTGCGTCTTGGATTAAATAAAGATCTAGGTTTCACTAAAGAAGATCGCGCTGAAAATGTAAGACGCGTTGCCGAAGTTGGCAAATTAATGATTGATGCTGGACTCGTTGTGATAGTTGCGCTAGTTAGCCCATTTAAGGTAGATCGCGATTATGCCCGTGAGTTATTTGATGATGGTGAATTTATTGAAGTCTGGGTAAAGACCCCCGCAGAGGTTTGTGCCCAGCGTGATCCAAAGGGTCTCTATAAGAAAGCAAAAGATGGTTCGCTTCCAAATCTCACCGGAGTTGGTCAGGACTATGAGCCACCAAGTGATGCAGAATTAGTCCTAGATGGAACAGATGAAATCGCCTCTAATGTCGAGAAATTGATCAATAAAGTCCTATGAATTGGCTCTTTTTCGCACTCGCCGGATCAATCGCCCAGCTAATTGATGGCGCACTTGGAATGGGCTTTGGTCTTACTAGCTCAACACTTCTTTTAACGCTGGGAACTTCAGCTGCTGTGGCCTCGGCTGCTGTTCACGCCGCTGAGATTGGAACGACACTTGCATCCGGTGTCTCACACTGGCACCGCGAAAACGTTGACTTCACAATCTTAAAGAGATTAGCAATTCCGGGAGGAATCGGAGCATTTGCTGGGGCAACATTTTTATCTTCAATTGATCTCTCTGGTGGCACAATCTTTATTTCAACGATTCTTCTCTTGCTTGGCCTAGTTCTTCTTTATCGCAACGTATTCCAAACAAATATCAAACCTAATATGGCTGAGATAAATAACCC
>RGJX01000037.1 GCA_010023045.1 Actinomycetota bacterium
TCGAGAAGCATCTTGGCCTGAAGCGCTACAAGCAGCAGCCGCTGGACTAGAAGCAAACCGCACCGCAGTTCTAGTTGGTGGCCGTGCAACTCTTGAAGATGCATATGGTTATTCAAAGTTTGCGCGAGTTGCACTTGGCACAAACGATATTGATTTTCGCGCTCGCGTTTCAAGCAGAGAAGAGCGCGATTTCCTAGCCTCATATGTTGTTGGCAAGGAAGTAAATTACAAAGATTTAGATCGCGCAGATCAGGTTGTACTTCTTGGCTTTGAACCTGAAGAAGAATCACCAATTGTTTTCTTACGCCTCTATAAGCAAGTACGTAAGCGCTCGCTCTCAATTACAACAGTTGCGCCTTTTGCGAGCCGCGGTAGCGAGAAATTGAACGCTAAATTGATTAAGTGCGCTGCTGGAAATGAAGCGAGCGTTATTCCAAGTATTAGTGGCCTAACTTCAAAGTCAGTCATCTTGGTCGGTGAACGACTAGCTGAAGCGGTCGGTGGTCTATCTGCTGCGGCTGGACTCGCAAATTCATCAGGCGCAAAATTGGCGTGGATTCCACGTCGAGCTGGTGAGCGGGGCGCACTTGAGGCTGGCGCGATTGGAAATCTTCTTCCCGGAGGTCGCCCAGTAAGTGATGCGAAAGCCCGCGTTGATATTCAGACCGCCTGGGGCGTCGATTCTCTTCCTGCGAGCGAAGGACGCGATACCGAAGGTATTTTGAAGGCGCTTCATGATGGCGAGATTGAATCGCTCCTAATCGGTGGCGTTGATCCGCTTGATATCTCAGCGCACCTGCACGATGGTTTAAAGAAGGCTTTTGTTGTATCACTTGAGATTCGCAAGAGCGCAATCACTGAAATTGCAAATGTGGTTCTTCCAGTCGCAGCGGTAGTTGAGAAGAGCGGAACTTTTGTTAATTGGGAAGGTCGCTCACGCTCATTTGATGTTGCAGTTGCTGATTCGTTAACGAGAAGCGATGTAAGAATCCTTTCAATTCTTGCCGATGAGATGGGTGCACCGATAAATCTTCCGACTGTCTCGGCAGCAGCAAAAGAATTTAACTCGCTCGGCAATTGGGATGAGAGCGCTAGCTTTACGCCAACTTCTGCAAAGGAAATCGCTCATGCAAGTGGTGAGGTACTTCTTTCATCATGGCGCTTACTCCTAGATGCAGGTTCGCTCCAAGATGGCGAAGCAAATCTTGCCGGCACAGCTCATCCATCAGTTGCAGTCATTTCAAAGTCCCGGGCTGAAAAACTTGGCGTTGCGAATGGCGATAGCGTTCGAATCTCAACTTCGAGTGGATCAATCACACTTCCTTGTGAGATCAAAGATATGGAAGAGAGTTCAGTCTGGATCCCGCGTAACTCAGCGACCAGTAAAGCGATTGCATCCCTGGGCGCTGTTAACGGCCCAGTATCGGTGGTGAAGGCATGAGCGAATACGCATCAATCCTTCTAGATGATCCAGTCTGGATGATCATCGTCAAAGGTCTATTGGTATTTATTCTCTGCGTTCTACTAACTCTTGCTGCTGTATATGGCGAACGAAAGATTGTTGCGCGGATGCAACTTCGCGTTGGTCCAAATAGAGCTGGCCCAGGTGGAATGCTGGTGAGCCTTGCAGATGGCGTGAAGTTGGCGCTTAAGGAAGACATAATTCCTAAAGCAGCTGATCGCATTGTCTTTATTCTCGCCCCAGTCATAAGCGCTGCAACCTGCTTTTTGGCCTTCGCCGTTATCCCAATGACTGGCGTAGTTTCATTCTTCGGCGAAGAGACGATCATGCAGCTAACCGATATCCCAGTCGGAGTTCTCTATGTTCTAGCGGCGACCTCAATTGGTGTGTATGGAATCGTTCTTGCAGGTTGGTCTTCGGGTTCCACTTATCCGCTTCTCGGCGGACTTCGCTCCAGCGCACAAGTTATCTCTTATGAAATCGCGATGGGCCTCTCATTTGTGGCGGTATTTATGTATGCCGGATCTATGTCGACCGGAGATATTGTGCAAGCGCAATCCCAATGGTGGAATGCAGTTGTTCTCTTCCCATCATTTGTGATCTATGTGATTTCCATGGTTGGCGAAACTAATCGCGCTCCATTTGATTTAGCAGAAGCTGAAGGTGAATTGGTTGGCGGTTTCCATACCGAGTATTCATCTTTGAAGTTCGCACTCTTCTTCTTGGCTGAGTATGTAAATATCATCGCGGTATCAGCTCTTGCTACAACGCTCTTCCTTGGTGGGCCATCGGCACCTCCAGGTCTTGGATTTACTGAGAGCTGGCTTGGTGGTTGGTTTACCTTTATCTGGTTCTTACTAAAGGTATTTCTATTCTTCTTCCTCTTCGTCTGGTTACGTGGAACGCTGCCAAGACTTCGCTATGACCAGTTCATGAAGTTTGGTTGGAAAGTTTTGATTCCAGTGAGCGTTGCTTGGATTCTCGTAGTTGCAACCCTCCGCCTTCTTACCCAAGAGGGCGCTTCGCAATTCATCATCGCAGCCTTCACTGGCGGCGTTGTTCTTGCAGTGCTAATCGCAACATCGCTTTATGAATCAAGTAAGAAGAAGGCTGAAGATGCTGCGCGTTATGTTCCAGAAATGCCAGCACCAAAGTTCCCTGTCCCTGCCCTACCTAAGGCGAAGATCGAGGAGGTCGAATAATGAGCGATTTCGAACTTCAACCGAAGCGCTCTGATGCGATTGAGAAAGCCGCATCTGAGAGCGTTCCCGTCACGGGCCAAGAAGCCTCGCCATTCTTCAAGCAGCTCAAGGGCTTCTGGGTGACCTTTTCAACGATGTTTAAGAAGCCGTTAGTTGTCGAATATCCAGAAGTGAAAGTTGAAACTCAGCCCCGTTTCCATGGTCGCCACCAACTCAATCGCTATGAAGATGGACTTGAGAAGTGCATCGGTTGTGAGTTGTGCGCCTGGGCATGCCCAGCTGATGCAATTTACGTAGAGGGCGAGAACAACACAGAAGAAAACCGCCTCTCACCTGGTGAGCGCCATGCCAAGGTTTATCAAATCAATTACCTTCGCTGTATTTTCTGCGGCCTCTGTATCGAAGCTTGCCCAACTCGCGCTTTAACAATGACAAACGAATATGAAATCGCCGACGATAAGCGTGAGAAATTGATCTGGGAGAAGGAAGATTTGCTCGCACCACTTCGTGCCGGAATGTTGATGCCGCCCCATCCAATGTATCCGGGTGCCGATCACCATACTTATTACCGCGGTGAGATCAAAGAGGCTCACCCGTCACAAGAGGTGAATAAGTGACCGGTGAAGTCATAGTCTTCTGGACGCTTGCACCGTTAACAGTTTTAGCGGCGCTAGGAATGCTTTTGGTGAAGAAAGCCGTGCATTCAGCGATCTTGTTGGCATTTGTGATGATTGCGCTTGCAGTTTTCTATTTGATTCAAGAAGCACCATTCCTCGGAGTTGTACAAATCGTTGTTTATACCGGCGCGGTGATGATGCTCTTCCTATTTATTTTGATGTTGGTTGGCGTTGATTCATCAGACTCACTAGTTGAGAACATCAAGGGCCTCCGTGGCGTCGCCATCTTCACCTCACTCGCTTTTGCAGCAGCTTTGACCTCTTTGATTGCGCGCGCAACGACCGGAAGGGATCCCGTTGGATTAGAGATCGCTAATGGGAATGGAAATGTCCAAGGCCTCGCAGGATTGATTTTTGGTACCTATGTCTGGGCCTTCGAAATCATCTCGGCGCTTTTAATCACCGCAGCTCTCGGAGCCATGGTTCTAGCTCATACCCAGAAATCACCGGAAGCCCGCCTTTCCCAGCGCGTTCGCGCTACCGCCCGCTTCCGCGGCGAATCAATCGGAACAGCTGCCGGTCTTCCGGGCTCAGGAGTCTTTGCCCGTCATAACGCTGTTGATGTGCCGGCGCTACTTCCTGATGGAACCCCTTCAGATCTTTCAATCTCGAACTTGATTGCCCAACGAGGCGATGTTCAAGAGGTTAAGCGCTACTCACTTGAAGGCCTGCCGAAGCTAGATGGCGAGGATAAGAAGTGAATCCAACAAATTACCTTTACCTCTCTGCGCTTCTCTTTTCGATTGGCGCAGTAGGCGTAATTATCCGCCGGAACGCAATTGTCGTCTTTATGTGTATCGAATTGATGTTGAATGCTGCAAATCTTGCCTTCGTAACTTTTGCACGGATGAATGGAAATCTAGAAGGACAGGTCATTGCATTCTTCACGATGGTTGTTGCGGCATGTGAAGTTGTGGTTGGCCTTGCGATTATCGTCTCTATATATCGATCCCGTCGATCTGCATCGGTTGATGATGCAAGTCTGTTGAGTCGCTAATGACTTCATCGAACTTGGTTTACTTAATTGCGCTACCGCTCTTTAGCTCGGCGCTCCTAATGCTTCTCGGTCGCAAGGCCGATAAGTGGGGACATATCTTTGCCACCTTAATTGCAGCGAGCACTTTCTTCATAGGCGTATCTGAGTTCCTTGCGATGCGTGATCGCGCTGTTGAGATGCGAGCCGTCACCCAGAAGCTATTTACTTGGATCTCGGTTGGTGATCTCCAGGTTGATGCTGGGCTCTTGCTTGATCAGCTTTCCATCTCCTTTGTACTTCTTATTACCGGCGTTGGAACGCTTATTCATATCTATTCGATTGCGTATATGTCCCATGATCGCGATCGCCGACGCTTCTTCTCTTACTTGAACCTTTTCATCGCCGCCATGCTCTTGTTGGTTCTCGGAGATTCATACTTAAGCCTTTATGTAGGTTGGGAGGGCGTGGGCCTTGCTTCATACCTATTAATCGGCTTCTGGAACCAGAAACCTGAATATGCGACCGCGGCCAAGAAGGCATTCGTCATGAACCGCGTCGGTGACTTTGGACTTTCAATTGCAATCATGATTGCTTTCGCGACCTTTGGCAGCGTCTCTTTTAGCGGTATCGAAGAGAAAGTTGGTGGGGCTAGCGAAACTGCAGTTACAGCTATGGGACTTATGTTGTTACTTGCTGCTACCGGCAAGTCAGCCCAATTCCCACTACAAGCTTGGCTCGGGGATGCGATGGCTGGTCCAACACCTGTTTCAGCGCTTATCCATGCCGCGACGATGGTTACTGCCGGTGTTTATCTGATTACTCGTTCCAATTTCGTCTTTGATGCAGCTCCAAATGCACAACTTGCTGTTGTAATCATCGGTGTAATCACACTTCTCTTCGGCGCCATTATCGGTACTGCAAAAGATGACATCAAGAAAGCGCTGGCTGCCTCAACGATGTCCCAAATCGGCTACATGATTCTTGCTACAGGATTTGGTCCAGCAGGTTATGCCTTTGCAATCATGCACCTGCTAACTCACGGATTCTTCAAAGCTGGAATGTTCTTGGGCGCAGGTTCGGTAATGCACGGCATGAATGATGAAGTGAATATGCGTCGCTACGGCGGACTTGCGAAGTACATGCCAATTACGGCGATCACATTTGGACTTGGTTATCTCGCAATCATCGGAGTTCCACCATTTGCCGGCTTCTATTCCAAAGACAAGATTATTGAAACTGCATTTAATGCAGGCGGCGTTCAAGGAGTCATCTTTGGTGGCGCGGCGCTACTAGGTGCAATCATCACCGCGTTCTATATGACCCGCGTGATGTTATTGACTTTCTTCGGAAATAAACGTTGGGCAGAGGGCACACACCCCCACGAATCGCCCGTCTTGATGTGGGCGCCGATGGCTGTTCTAGCGGTTGGCTCAGTTGCCTCCGGATACCTTCTCTGTAGCGGAAAAGCCTTTGTTACATGGCTTGCCCCGGTAGTCGATAAGCATAAGCACGAGCATGTTGAGTTCTTGCCACCAATTGTGGTTTCAATTCTTGCCGTAACAGCTGTGATTATCGGTGTCTCAATCGCACTTCTTAAGTATCGCGGTGAGCAATCAAGTGAAGCTCCGAATGATGTCAGCATCTTCACACGTGCTGCGCGACGCGATCTGTTACAAGATGACGCGAATGAATTTATGTTTATGCGCCCCGGTCAGAAGTTAACTCAAACACTGCTTGCCACAGACGAGAAAGTTATTGATGGCGCAGTACGCGGAGTTGGCGCAACTATGCTCGGTAGCGCCCGCGGTATGCGCAAACTTCAGAGCGGTTATGTCCGCAATTACGCGCTACTCATCTTGATTGGCGCGCTCCTAATTCTTGGCACTATTTGGGTGGTGACGATATGACCTTGACGATTATCGCCGCACTCCCTCTTTTAGGTGCCCTACTTATCTCCCTTCTCGGCAATTCTCAGAAGGAGAACATTAAGAAGCTTGCTCTAATTACATCGATTCTTACTTTTGTAGCGACGGCAGTTGTCGCGCTCAATTTTGAAATTGATAGACCTGGTTTCCAATTCGTTGAGAAGTATTCCTGGATTCCATCTCTCGGAGTTAACTTCCAATTTGGAGTAGATGGAATCTCGCTGATCTTGATCCTCCT
>RGJX01000038.1 GCA_010023045.1 Actinomycetota bacterium
GGTTTCTGGTTGATTGAGGCGAATACAGAAGAAGATGCTAAGAAGTTGGCGCTAGCCGGCTCTCTAGCTTGTAATCGAAAAGTCGAACTCCGTCCCTATCTGCGGTAGGACGTAACTTGATACTTCCAGTTACTTTTGAAATCTGTGAAGAGTCGTTGTCTTCCACAATAACTAGCTCCATCCGAGAACTTCTTTCAAGGGCTTTCGAAGGCGACTTCTCCGAGGAAGATTGGCAACACAGCTTTGGCGGGACACGCCTTATAGGAAGGTGCAACGGAAGGATTGTGGCGCACGGAGCCGTTACCTATAGGCCGATTCAATTTGATGGCATTGAAGAGAGCACGGGCTATGTAGAAGCGATTGCGGTCGATCCCGAGTTCTGGCGACAGGGCATAGGTACAGCCCTAATGAAAGAGATAACTTTCATTTGCTTGAAGAGTTATAAAATTTCGGTTTCTGGTTGATTGAGGCGAATACAGAAGAAGATGCTAAGAAGTTGGCGCTAGCCGGCTCTCTAGCTTGTAATCGAAAAGTCGAACTCCGTCCCTATATTAGATAGTTAAACAGATTAACGACTCCAGTTTGGATTCTCGTAATGATGCCACTCAGAAATCGACTTCATGCCAACTTTTTCATATAGTCGCAATGCGCCACTTTCATTGCCAGCATCAACGCTGAGACATAACTTTTTGCGCCCCAATTCCGAGTAAAAATCGATGGCAAACTGAAGAAGCGCCTCACCATATCCCTTGCCATGATGAGCAAGCCTTACCCCAAGACCAGCAACAAAACCGGCATCTTCATGAGCTAATTCATCATCACAGTCCAAAAATCCGACATCTTCACCATCAATCGTAAGTAACCAAACTCGCAAGTTAGCTTCTTCTCGATTACGAAGAACTAACTCACTCCAATCCTTAAATGCGCGAGGCTTAAAGCCAAAATGTTTACTGAATGAATCCTGATTTACGGAATGGAATGAACTCAAATCTTCAGAATTATCTAAATCAATCTCTCGAATAGAAGATCTCAAAGGAGACCTGTATTCAGACTTCGAAGGCAAGTCCATCTCCATAGTCCAATAACGGCGCAAGAGGCTAAAATCTCTCTTAAACAGAATCTCCTTATATTCCTCATCCTTCGATTGCTTACCAACCCATAGCTGATAGCTGGGGTCGTAATCTCGAGCGAGGGAAATCGCTAGCTCAAATGTTGCTTCAAGCGTTCCGGCGCCCGGGAGAGTGTAGATATCGAGGTAGAACCGAGATCTAGACTTATCTGGATTTAGTGTTATGAAACCCTGCCAAACATCAGAATCTTGGTTCTTAACTAATCTTGTTATCGCCGGCTCAAAGAAGCCACTTATGAAGTGCTTAGCCTCGATCTCGCCAATGGTCTTTTCCAAAGGGTTAAAGGATTTGAGGTTAGAGTCGGCAATTTCTCTAACTATTGATACATCTGCTTCTGATGCAGGGCGGGCTACGAGTTCCACCTGGCAAAGATAATCTAATCCTTATAGCCAATCGTTATATATAAGCCCGTGGGTTAGGTAGAAATGGTGATTAAGTGATGTAAGAATCCGCACCTATGGACCTGCAGACCTTTTTTTATTCTCTAATTGGCTTTACTGCTTTGATGGCTTTTCGTTCATGGCAGAAGATGGGTCGTACTTACTTAGACCCAGAAGCAAAGAGTCGAAATCACCGTCGCGGAGAGGATGAATTTTTTCGCTGGTTAATTGTTGTTACAGTAATCGCAGTTCTTGTGTTTTCTTGGTACGCATAGCCGTTACAAAGAGGAGAGAAAGTGACAGAAACTTTTAAATGTCCCTGTGGTTGTCCGCCAAATAACTGCACTTGTTGCTGCAGTAAGCCTGAGGGATGCGGTCACCGACCAAAGTAGCTATTTGTCATTTTCTTTTGAGATAGCGACTGATTCTTCACCAATCTGAACGATTCTCTTAAATGAGAAAGCTACAACTATTAGGGATATCAAACCGCCGATAATGTAGGGAAGACGTAAACCGCCACGCGCAACAAAGCCTCCGATAACCGATCCAATTGGCATTAGACCCCAGACAATTGTTCGACGAGCACCGTGGATTCGCCCATATAGTTCCCGCGGAATGATGCTCTGATAGACGCTCATCAAGAGAATATTCCAAACCGAGATTGTCGCTCCAATAATCACGCCCAGTGGTAAGAAGTACCAAACATTAGGAACGAAGCCGATGATAAATATCGGAAGGGATGCAATCAAGAGGTTAAATGCGAGGGCGCGTCCTCGTCCCATGGTCTTAGAGATTCGGGGAGCTAAAACTGATCCTGCTAAAGCGCCTAATCCTTGAATAGCCAGAAGAATTCCAAGATATCGAGGCTCTACGCCCAATTCTTCGATAATGAATAAGGGGGCGATTGCATTAGAAAGCGAGAAGAAGAAACCAAGAAGTGTTGTTATTACTACAAGGTGGAAGATGCGCTTCTCTTCATACATGTACTTGATGCCGAACTTGATCTCATTTAGAAAGTGAGGATCCGGAGCGTCCGGGGCTCGTTCGGCCGGCTTGAGTGAGGTGTGAAATGGGAATATCGAGACTATTAGTGCGGCAATTGCAAAACCTATTCCAGATAAGAAAAACGGAAGCGCTATCGCAACTGCGTACAGAAGGCCACCAAGGGGAGACCCTACAAATTGGGCGACAATAACTTCAGCCGTATTGAGGCGAGAATTTCCGCGTTCCAACTGATCAGATTTAAGGATCTCAGGGAGTATTGCTTGAGAAGTTGTGTCGACTAAAACTTCGCAGACCCCCCATAAGAAGGTAGCTAAAAGCAATATTTCAATAGTCATCGCATCTTGATAGACGATGTATGAGACCGCAAGACCGATGATGGCGCGAGCGAGATTTCCCAAGAAGAGCGCTTTCCTGCGATCGACTCGATCTACAACCGCTCCAATAGGAACTGCGAAGAATAACCACGGCAAGAGCGACAACGCGGATAAGAGTGAAATTAATACGGGATCTCTGGTTAGCGTGATTGCAAGAAGTGGTGCAGCAAGGCGAAGTACGCCATCTGCAAGATTTGTTAGAAGACCTGCGCTCCAGATGCGATTGAAGTCGGGCCCAAGTCCGTTGCTCACAAGGAGTGGATACTAGCGCTAGAGTTTAGGGGTGATGGCACAGTCAATCACTGATTTCGATTCGGCATCAGAATTTCTGCAAAAAAATGAACGTGTGCTAATCCTTTTCAAGACCTGGGTCCCCAGAGATAAATTCATTGAACTTTTGTATAACGAGGGTGGAATTTCGATGTATCGAGAAGACCACACCCCGATTGCTTTCTCGGTCGGCTCTAATCCGCCAGTAAAGGATTCTTGGCCCCGGATAAATTTCGAGAGAGGCGCTAAGGGAATTAATGAAATTCAAACAAAAGAGAGATCAGATTGGCAAACTTATTTTCTTCAGATCAAAGAAAGAAAAATTGAAGGGCTTAATACGGTTCAATTTACAGACGAAGAGATTGATGCCTTTTTGAAATTGCACGCTCCGAAGTCTTCGGTTTTTCCCGGAAACAAAGAGATTGTGAAGTGGGCATGCGTCAGCCATGAAGTTCAATTAGCTGGCGTAGCAGCCATCTCGCGTTGGGAATCGGGTGAGCATGTAGTTGCATCGGTAGCGGTCCATAGCGACATGAGGGGATTGGGTATCGGGGCCAAACTGATGGAAGCGGTAGAGCGGGTGGCGCTAAACGGAGGGATAAAGACTCTCTGCTTAGGGGTAAATAGCGACAATCTCTCGGCCATTGCCTTGTATGAGAAGTTGAATTGGCAACCACTTTACAAATTCACCTACGTCGAGCGGGCCAAGCTTCACTCAATTAACCCGTCGTTCATCTGTCGTTTTAAGTTCTAGAGGTGCTAAGCGCTATCTTTCGAGGATGCGCAAGTTAGTTGCTGAATTCACCGGAACAGCCTTCATAACCGCAGCGGTTATTGGATCAGCCATCATGGCAACAAATTGGACAAAGGATGGCGCCATTTGGTTATTGGTAAATATGGTGAGCACCGTATCCGTTCTCTACGTAGCAATAGTCTTGTTTGCTTCAATAAGTGGTGCCCATTTCAACCCAGTTGTTTCTTTAGTTAAGGCCGTTCAGAAAGATTTAGCTTGGATTGATTTCCTTCAATACTGTGTGGCGCAAATTCTCGGTGCAACATTTGGCGCTGGCTTAGCGCACCTACTCTTTGATTACTCAATTTTGAGCGTCTCTAAAATCGAACGTCTTGGAGCAAACATATTTATTTCTGAAGTTGTCGCAAGTTTCGGGCTTGTGCTGATCGTGGTCGCAAGTTGGCGTAAATTTAAAGTTCGAAACCGCGCTTCCTTGATTTCCCTGTGGATAGCCTCGGCATACTTCTTCACATCATCGACTTCATTTGCAAACCCTGCCGTCTCGTTCGGGCGAATGCTCACGGACTCGTTAGCAGGTATTTCTCCTCAATCTCTTGCGCTATTTATTCCAGCCCAAGTTCTTGGAGGCTTGCTGGCTTTGGCGCTCTCAAATTACTTGGTCAATGCAAGCCGTGAGTAACAAGCCCACAGTCCTATTTGTTTGTGTTCACAACGCGGGACGCTCGCAAATGGCCGCGGGCTTCATGGAACATTACGGTCAAGGTCGGGTAGAAGTTCTATCGGCTGGAAGCGCACCAAAAGAGAGCATTAATCCTGTCGCCGTCGAGGCTATGAAGGAAAAAGGGATTGATATAGCAAACCGCAAGCCAAAGGTGCTTACCAATGAATCAGTCCAAGCTAGCGATGTCGTTATCACTATGGGATGTGGAGATGCCTGCCCGTTCTATCCTGGAAAAAGATATGAGGATTGGGCCCTTGATGATCCCGCAGGTCAAAACATTGAATTTGTTCGAAAAGTTAGGGATGAGATTGAAAGGCGCGTTACCCAGCTTCTTAAAGAAATTCTCTAGTTTTAGGCGCACCTCTTTCGCTGGCATAGAATCGAGGGGTGAAGGCGACGCGGGAAGTCCAAGAAAAACTTTTGGCCTTACAACAACTCGACTCTGATTTGATCCAAATCAAACATAAAGCAAGCACACTTCCAGTCGCTCGCCAATTCGATGAAGCCTCGAGCGAGCTTTCAGTGAAGCAAGATCTGTTAGTCGCAGCGCGTACAGAGCGAGATGACATCAAGCATGAACTCTCGCGCGCTGAAGTTGATGTCGAGCAAGTGGCGAGTCGTATTGAAAAGGATGAGAAGCGGCTAGCTTCAGGACTTGGGAGTCCTAAAGAACTCGAGCAGTTACAGCATGAGTTGGGATCGCTAGCGAAACGACGTGCTGAGGTGGAGGATGTTGAGCTTGAGATTATGGTCAGAGTCGAAGGCGTTGATTTAAGGATCAAGGAACTCGAAGAGGTATGCCGAGCTCTTGAGATTCGCTTAGATGAATTGAAATTAATGAAGGAAGAAGAAATAGCATCTCTAGAGCAATCAATGAATAGCACGAGTCATGCAAGATCAGATTTAGCTTCAAAAATTGATGCTGAACTTCTCGCTCTCTACGAGAAGATTAGGACTAGTGGCGATGGAGTTGGGGCTGCAAAATTGGTGGGAAATCAATGTACTGGTTGCCATCTAACCATGAATGCCGCAGAGCTAACTCGATTGAAGTCTGTAGCGGATGATGAAGTTGTAAGGTGCGAGGAATGTCGTCGAATTTTGATTAGGTTTTGAGTATGCCGCGAAACTTTCTGCTTTATGCCGATGGTGGCTCACGGGGTAATCCGGGCGAGGCTGCATTTGGCGCCGTAATCAGCGAATCGGGAAAATTAGTGGCCGAGTTATCCGAACGCATTGGAGTGGCTACAAATAATGTTGCTGAATACAGCGGCTTGATAGCGGGGTTGAGAGCAATTCACCAATTAGACCCAGAAGCGCAAGTCTTAGCTCGAATGGACTCTAAGTTAATAGTTGAACAGATGAGCGGTAACTGGAAAATCAAGAATCACGAGATGAAGAAAATGGCGCTAATGGTTCGAGATGCGCATCCGGCGAACCTGATCAAATACGAATGGATTCCGCGCGAGATGAACTCGCATGCAGATTCCTTAGTGAACAGGGCCTTAGATGAATAATGCTAAGAGTTAATGGAGTTAATATGACAGACCTATTTTTAATTCTTTTGGCGATTTTG
>RGJX01000039.1 GCA_010023045.1 Actinomycetota bacterium
GCGCGTGAGTTCATCATCGGGCGCCTGTTTTGAGCTTACGACTATTAAATCCGCGCCATTCTCAGCCAATATTCGGGCCATTGCCAGGCCAATTCCCTTACGGGCTCCGGTGACGAGCGCGGTCTTGCCAGTTATATCGAAGAGATTCTTGGCCATATTTGCCTCCAAACACGCCGAAAAATATTTCCGGGGCCTCTATTTATTCTCTCGAGCATACATTACAGTTTCGGTTAATCGTTAACCGTTCACAAAGGAGGAAACGTTAATGAGAAGCAGAACTAGACGAATTCTCGTCTCCCTCACTTCTGCGTTGGCCGTAGTGGCAGGTTCCTTAATCGGAATTCAAGCTGCTCAAGCTGCACCAAGTGCAACTTGTAATTTGCGTTCAAAGCCAGCAAATGCCCAATGCGATGTGATTATTTACGGTGCTCTGCATCGTATTCAATCATTAGATCCAATTAATCCAGTCGGTGGTTACACCGAGGGTCAGATGGCTTACACCATTCAGGGCAAGCTTTATCGCTTTGATAACGATGGCAAGCCACGTAGAGATCTTGTTGCAAGCGCAACTATTTCTGCTGATAAGAAGACCATCACACACACGCTTCGAGATGCTAAGTACTCTGATGGCACCCCGATTGTGGCAGCAGATGCGGTGAATGCTTTTGATCGCTGGATTAACTCCAAGCGTTCAGCTTCCTACATTGATGCTGTAGATAAAGTAGTAGCAAGAGATAGCAAGACTCTTGTTTGGACGCTAAAGCGCCCATATCCAGATTTCAACTTTGCTCTAGCTCAAGAGTTCTTTGGAATTCATCCAGCAAGCAAAACTGATACCGAAGCCAAGGCGAAGGAGTACTTCAAGAATCCAGTAGCCGGTGGCCCAATGATGGTGAAGACATTTGTACCTGGTACAGATCTCTTTGTTTCGGTAGCAAATCCAAACTATTGGGCAAAGCCAGTCGTTAAGGAGATCCAGGTTCGCACTATCCCAGATGGCAACACTCGCCTCGCAGCTTTCCAGGCTGGCGACGTTGATTACGCCATGGAACTTCCACTTAGCGCGTCAAAGACTAAGTGGGATAAGACTCGCTTCCGCGTAACCGGTGAGAAGGACTCAGGCGTATTCATGTTGGCATTCAACATGGGTCCACTACAACCAAATGCTGCTCTAAAGGATGCGCGCGTTCGCCGTGCAATCTCACTAGCCGTTGATCGCGCTGGAATCATGCGTACCGCTTTTGCTGGCCTTTCAAAGCCATCTTGCGGAATGCAGTTCGAGTTCAAGAACGATTATTACCTCTGCTCACTTCCAAAAGATGGCAAGCGTGATAACGCGGCGGCTCGTAAGTTGATGGCAGAAGCAGGCTATGCAAAAGGCTTCAAAGTCAATATGCCTGTTCCTAACCGCATCTTCTGGCAAGACGCTGCACAGATCGTTAAGGACAGCTTGAAGAACATCAATATCGATGTAACTATCGATATGGTGACACCAGATACAAATATCTCTAATTACATCAATAAGCGTGATTGGGAGATGATGTGGTTTGGTAACAATGCTGCTACCGGCATTCTCCAGCTCTCTAACTGGTTCAAGCCAGGCGGAGTCTGGGCAAACAATGCAAACGTTCCAAACTCACTTCTGACGGAAACTGAGAAGTTACTCAATGAGGCGGCAGCTTCTGAGAGTCCTGCGGTCATTAAAGATAAGTTGGCAGCAGTAGAAAAGATTGCTTATGAGCAATCAATCTTCATTCCGATTGGAACTCGTTTCTATCTTTCGGGCAGCCGTATTGCTCCGGGATTAGTAAACGCACTTCTCCCAGGTCAGTTACAGTTCATTGTGGCCACTAATCCGGCTCTTCCTTTGGACTAGTAATTAACTTGCAATAAATCGAGGGATGCAAGGAGGGGATACTCAAAAAGTATCCCCGAATCTTGAACTCGGGTGGTTTCAAAAAGAAGCCACCCGAGTTCTTTACGAAAAACGCTACCCAGAAAAAGGAATATGAAAGTTAAATCAACTAGCCCGCTTGCCCGAAAGATATTTGGTCGGACCATTCGGGCCTTTTCAATCTCATTCTGGGTGATGGTTATAGCTTTCGCGTTAATGAGGGTAACGCCGGGTGATCCTGCATCGGCACGGCTTGGCGCAGGAGCTGAACAAGAAGCAATTGATGCTCTTCGCGAACAACTTGGATTAAATGCAAATCCATTCCAACAATTTATTAATTATCTCAGCGACTTGAGTCGGGGAGAACTTGGAACCTCGCTTGTTTCGGGTATTTCTGTCGGAGAGATTATCACCAAAACTTTTCCACTAACTTTGACGTATATCGCCTTCTCATTTTTATTTGCTTTTCTAATTTCAATTCCGATCGGAGTTTTCATCGGATGGTCCAATAAGGCAAGTTGGGTTTATTCATTTAGAACCTTTACTTCGATTGTGATAGCAACTCCAAATTTCTTTATCGCTATGGTCGCAATTCTCTTCTTCAGCGTGCAAAGGGATTGGGCTCCAGTCTTCGGATATGAACCAGGATTCCCCGGAAATATGCGATATCTCTGGTTGCCGATAGCTATCAACACCTTAATTCTCGTTTCAATTATCTCGCGCGTTCTCTTGGCCTCGGTAGTAGATACTCGCTCCGAAGAGTTTGTCGAAACCGGAATCATTCGCGGTGTGAGCAGAATTCGCTTTTTCTGGTTCTATATTTTGAAACCTTCACTTGCTCCAACAATCGTCCTTATGTCATACATGATGGGAACCATGCTCGGGGCCACCGTTATTCTCGAAACTATTTTTTCCCTTCCCGGCATAGGTCGAGAGCTAGTAGGAGCAGTTCTAGCTAGCGATTATCCAGTCGTTCAAGGAATCTTGATTTTCTTTGGTGTCATCACAGTTTTCTTAAGTTTTATTGGTGATCTCTTGGCCCATCTCTTGGATCGGCGCGTGAAATTGTGATTAGAAGAATTCGCGAGTATGCCGCCCTTCCTGGTGGTTTTGGAATTATCTGTGGTGTTTCGATGTTTCTTACAATCACAATTCTGGGCTTCGCCCGGCCGCTCTTTATTCCATATGCACCTGACGAATTAGTGGGTGATGGTTTAGCTGGCCCATCATGGCAGCATCCCTTTGGCTTAGATCAGCTCGGAAGAGACATGCTCTCTAGAACCTTAGCTGCCGTTCCTGCTGATATAGGTGTTGCCTTTCTTGGAGTAAGCATTCCGCTCTTTATTGGCACTTTGATTGGAATCTTGCTCGCTTTTGCGAAAAATAAAGTTTTCTTAAGTCTAGTTGGCTCAATTATTGACGGAATTAATGCTTTTCCACTTCTGATTATTGCAATCGCCATGGTTACATTCTTAGGTCCCGGTCTATTTAACGTTGTTATCATTTTGGCGCTCATGAATTGGGCCCGATATGCACGTATCGCAAGGACTAGAGCCCAAATCGTGCTCCGTGAAAATTATGTGGAGGCAGCCCGCTTGATGGGTTACCCAAGAAGAAGAATTATCTTCAAGCATGTGACACCGAACGTTTCATCAGAGACGCTCGCTTACGCGCTGAGCGATTTCATCTTGGTTATCGTGATTATCTCTGGACTTTCCTTCCTTGGACTTGGCGCGCGGCCACCTGCTGCCGAGTGGGGCTCGATGATTGCCGATGGACGAGTGTTCCTTGGTGAGGCATGGTGGATTACGGTTTTTCCTGGCCTAGCACTCTGCTGGTCTGCTGTTTCAATTTCACTTATTGTGGAAGGTCTTTCACGGAGAGATCGGGCAAGCTAATGAGTAATGTTCTAGCCAAGATTCAAGATATTCGCATAGATGTGCGAGTCACCCGCCGGCTTCGGTTAAGAATCGTCGACACAGCTTCACTAACAATACAAAAGGGTCAACTTCTCGGGTTAATAGGTGAATCGGGTTCGGGCAAGACAATGCTCTGCCGCGCGCTTGTTGGCACTCTAAATCGACGTGGAGCTTACGTTCACTCCGGGTCTATTGATTTTGAAGGAATTGATCTAGTCAAGGCAAGCAAAAAAGATTGGCGCAATATTCGTGGACACAAGATTGGCTATATCCCACAATCAGCGCTCGCCGGACCGAACCCGGTCATGCGTATTGGTGCGCAGCTTGCCGAAGCGATCACCCAGGGCGGTAGAAAATCAAAAGAGGAAGTGCGCCGTCGCTCCATAGAACTTTTAGAGTTAGTCCAGATTCGTCGCCCCGAAGTTGTATTAAAGCAATATCCATATGAGCTCTCCGGCGGTATGAAGCAACGCGTGATGATTGCTTGTGCGATTGCCCAAAATCCTAAATTAATAGTTGCTGATGAGCCTACGACGGGACTTGATGTAACGGTTCAAGCAGAGATAATGGAATTGCTTCGCAACATTAGAAAAGAATTTGATACCTCAATCATTCTAGTTTCGCATGATTTACAGCTCATCAACTCAGTTTGTGATGACATCGTGGTGATGCATGCCGGCGCGACTATCGAGAAAGTTCCCTCTTCGAAGGTAACCGCAGCACTTCATCCCTACACCCATGCCCTTTACGATTCGAGAATTGATTTGGTTGAGCCGCGCGGCAAGCTCCGCACCATTAAAGGCCAGCCACCCTCGGTTGGGAAATGGCCAACCGGATGTCGTTTTGCTGATCGCTGTGACTTTGTTAAAGATGTATGTAGAAGTACTGATCCCACGCCGTTTGTACAAGTCAATGACTCCCAATGGAGCGCTTGTATAAGGCATAAAGAGATTTATGGTGGTGCTAAATGAGCAGCCATCTAATTGAAGCAAAGAAACTCTCGGTCACTTTCAACTCCTATGGATTCATAGTTCCCGCAGTTAAAGAGGTGGACTTTTACCTCGATAAGACTGAAGTAGTTGGCGTTGTTGGCGAATCTGGAAGCGGTAAATCAACTTTTGCGCGCGTACTGGCTGGCCTGCAAACACCTACAAGCGGAGAAGTAACTTTCAAAGGTGAGAATATTTTCAAAGGAAATGAGGCTTATCCTGGCGAACTAAGAAAAGCCGTACAGATGGTTTTTCAAGACCCATACTCAAGCCTTAATCCAAGAATGCGGATTATCAATGCCGTCACCGAGGCGGTTATGCATCACCAAAATGCTTCGCGTAAAGATGCGATGGAGATCGCACACAACCTATTACAGCGAATGGGAATTAGCGCTACAGATGCGCGCAAATACCCAAGCGCACTCTCAGGTGGCCAGCGCCAGCGCGCATCTGTTGCCCGAGCACTTTCGGCGCAACCAGAAGTTCTACTTGCTGATGAACCAACGTCGGCGATTGATCAATCTGCCCAATCGCAACTACTTGAACTCTTCGCAGAATTAATTGCCACCGGTTTATCAGTAGTGCTCGTCTCCCATGATTTAGGAGTTATTCGCTACCTTTGCGATCGAGTATATGTAATGGAAAGCGGCATCTTCGTAGAATCTGGAATCACGAGAGATATCTTCCATAACCCAAAGAACCCCTATACCCAGAAATTAATTGCTTCAATTCCTAAGTAAATTTAACCCTTAAGAATTATCGGTTTTCGGAAATACCACTTCATCCATAATCAGCAAGATGGCGGCAGCTATCGGCACAGCAAGCAAGCCACCCACTAGCCCAAGTAGTGAAGTTCCAAGGAGCGCGGCAACAATCGTTACGAGCCCTGGAATTGAGAGATTACGTTTCATAATTCGCGGTGTAATCAAGTAATTCTCAATCTGTACATAAAGAGTGTAAAGAAGTAGCGCCAGTAATCCTTTAGTGGGGGATTGGGTGAGCGCGACAAGGGAGACGATACTTCCCCCGATGAAGTGGCCCACGAGCGGGATGAGTGCAACAAAGAGAATCAACATCCCTAAAGCGGCGGCGTAAGGAAGGTCAAGTACCAAGCCCAGCAAAAACACAAATACTGCTGCGAAAAATGCGATAAGAATTTGGCT
>RGJX01000040.1 GCA_010023045.1 Actinomycetota bacterium
GCGGCGCGCTTCAAAGTTCGCTTTAAGACATTTCTTGGATCAGAGGGAGATGGAGTGCCATCCGGAAGGACGATGTCGCAGAAAATTCGCGCAGCTCCTGGCTTCGCAGTTCGCCACGGCAGAACTGAGAAGGTACTTGGGTCGGGCTTTGCCAACATATCCGACTCGGTTCCACGAGCAAACCCCTCAATTGCCGAACCATCAAAACCAATTCCTTCGGCAAAAGCGTTCTCAAGTTCCGGTGGGGCAATCGCAACAGATTTCAAATAACCAAGCACATCGGTAAACCAGAGACGGACAAAGCGAATATCGCGCTCTTCAAGGGTTCGCAGCACGAACTCTTCTTGCTTATTAATGCTCTCGTTCGGGGAAGTCATGGGCCAGATATTGCCCCACGCGCGTTACGGAGATGTTAACTCCCTCGCTAAATAGCGAAAAGCTCACCCTCATCTTGGTTAGTCCGGGCGGCGACATCCCGAGTTACCACGCTATTCGCGCTAATCCGGGCACCTTCCCCGATTGTGATTGGGCCGAGGACCCGCGCCCCCGCTCCAATTACTACTCCATCAAGGATCGTCGGATGGCGCTTGCCCTTCATATATTTTGTGGAGCCCAGCGTCACATCGTGATAAATCATTACATCATCATTTGCTTCAACATTTAAGCATCCATTAAATCTTTATAGAGAATGGTTGAGAGATATCGCTCTCCGAATGAAGGAATGATTACAACTATATTCTTGCCGGACATCTCATCACGCTGTGCGACTTGTGAAGCAGCCCAGAGCGCAGCTCCGGCTGAGATTCCAGCGAGAATTCCTTCCTCTGCTGCAGCGCGGCGCGCATACTTAACTGCATTATCGGCTTCCACATCAATGACCTCGTCATAAACGCTTCGATCCAGAATCGGTGGAATGAAGTTTGGACCGATTCCCTGAATTGGATGGCCCCCTGGTTTACCGCCGTTGAGAATAGGAGAAGCTGCAGGCTCAACAGCAAAGATCTTTATCGATGGCTTCCGCGCCTTTAGTACCTGGCCAATTCCGGTAATGGTTCCACCGGTACCTATGCCGGCAACAATCGCATCGACGCTGCCATCAGTATCCCGCCAAATCTCTTCGGCAGTAGTTTTGCGATGAATTTCAGGATTAGCCTCATTTTCAAATTGGCGAACTAACACCGCGCCATTTGCGCCGAGCTCTTCTGCTTTCGCTATCGCACCTTTCATTCCCTCAGCGGCTGGAGTTAGTACCAGTTCTGCGCCGAAGGCCTTTAGAAGCGCGCGCCGTTCCTTTGACATCGAATCAGGCATAGTCAGGATGGTCTTGTAGCCCCGGGCTGCTCCCACCATTGCAAGGGCAATTCCGGTATTTCCGCTTGTTGCTTCAACAATTGTGCCGCCAGGTTTGAGTTGTCCGCTCTTCTCAGCAGCATCAATCATTGCAATGCCAATGCGATCTTTCACCGTGCTAGTTGGGTTATAGAACTCCAATTTGGCTAGGACATTAGCCTTTGCCCCGTCGGTAATTCGATTGATTCGAACTAGTGGAGTATTTCCAAATACTTCCGTTATATTGCTGTAAATTTTCACACACTTCTCCTAAAAAATTAGTTTGGTTATTAAAAAGTATCGATCTAACTAAAAAGCAGAATTACTTACAGCAGCCGCAAGAATTTGCACGGCCAAAATCGATAACCCGGCGACGAGTGAAGAGCCAGTTGGTAATCGATGACATGTCCCGAATTTTACTTAACAAAAAGAAATATGCTAATCGCAAATAGTTTGCACTAATTTCCCTCACGCCAGCGCGAGGTCATTGGAAGTCTGCGATCTTTTCCAAATGCGATTGGCGTCACCTTAGGACCAGGTGGGTATTGACGCCTTTTATATTCAGCTCGATCCACTAAGAGAATTACGCGCTCAACTAGAGATCTCTCATGCCCGGCGTTGATGATGGCGCTAGCGTCGCCACCTTTATCAATATAGAGCTCAAGAATTTGATCCAAGAGTTCGTAATTTGGAAGCGAATCACTGTCTTTTTGGCCAGGGCGTAACTCAGCGCTTGGCTCCTTGTTGATGGAACTTTCCGGAATTGGAGCGGCTGACCCCTCGCCCCGCGCCTTTTCATTTCGCCACTTTGCTAGCCGCCAAACATCTACCTTGAAGACATCTTTGATCGGCGCATATCCCCCGACTGCATCACCGTAGAGCGTTGAATACCCGACTGCTAGTTCCGACTTATTTCCAGTAGCTAGAACTAGATGCCCCTCTTGATTTGAAAGCCCCATTAAGAGCGAGCCACGGACTCGAGCCTGGACATTCTCTTCTGCAATACCCTGCAAAGTAGTAGCTTTCAAAAAGCCTTGGACAACGGGTTCGATTTCAATGCTGCGGTAACCGATCCCTAAGTTCTTCGCCAAGTCCGCAGCATCGGCCTTGGAGTGCTCTGATGAATACTTACTCGGCAAGGAGACTCCGAAGACACGATCTCTTCCGAGGGCATCGACGGCAATGGTCGCAACGACAGCAGAGTCAATCCCACCTGACAACCCTAGAACTACTGAGTTGAAGCCATTTTTTTCGACATAGTCCCGCAAACCCAAAACTAGGGCGCTCCAAATCTCCTCGGCCTCAGGGAGAGTTTTCGCAATTGGAGCCCTCGCTTCGTCACTCAAGATCTTCACATCTTCACTGATTACCAAATCTGGAGATGATGTCTTAGCTTGAACTGGGATATCAACAACCATTAGATCGCTCTGGAATTGCGGCGATCTCGCCAATAATTCGCCAGACCCATTCACCGCCATAGAGTCGCCATCAAAAACAAGATCATCTTGGCCACCAAACATATTCGTGTAAAGAATCGGTGCGCCTATTTGTTTTGCGCGCTTGCCGACCAACTCAAGACGCAAATCATCTTTTGATCGCTCATAGGGACTGCCATTTGGAACCAGCACAAATCCAGGTTTGCGAGCAGCAAGTTCGCGCATCGGTCCTTCATCGCGCCAGATATCCTCACAAATTGCCACCCCAATATCGACGCCCTGAAAGCGGACTACGAGGGTTCCCGATCCAGCTGCAAAGTTTCTAAATTCATCAAAGACTCCGTAATTCGGCAGATGACGCTTTACATACTTCGCTTTAATCTCACCGCCATGAATCAAGGCGAGAGAATTAAGTGGACGACCGTCATCATCTAAGAAGCCAATACAAACAAGGATTTCCCCACACCCCTTCGCAGCTAACTCCTTTGCGAGGGATTCAGTTGCTCTTAAAGAAGCCTTTCGAAAAGCAGGGCGAAGGGCGAGATCTTCTACGGGATAACCCGTAACGACCATCTCCGGAAATAGAACCAGACTTGCGCCCTGGGACTTTGCGGCAACGACTCCCTCGAGAATCTTTGCGATATTTCCCTTGATATCTCCCACGATTGGGTTTATCTGGGCAGAGGCAACCCTTAATCGGTCGCTATTTGCTGGAGGCACGGTTCAAGAGTACCTATAGACTTATTTAGTACATCCCGGGGACCTAAATGGCCTCGAGGAAAGGAATTGATGAAGCGATTCACTATCGCCGACCTTGCTGCCTGGAAGAAGGCAGGCAAGCGCTGGGCGATGCTTACCGCCTATGACAGCGTCACCGCTTCGGTATTTGATGAAGCTGGCGTTCCAGTTCTCTTGGTTGGCGATAGCGCTGGGAACAACTATCTAGGACATGAGAACACCATCCCGGTAACAGTCGATGAGATGATCTCGTTGGCTAGAGCCGTTGTTAATGGCTCAAACCAAGCTCTTGTGGTCGCCGACTTTCCGTTTGGCAGTTATGAGAAGAGCGAAACTCAAGCTCTTGAAACTGGCATCCGATTCCTAAAGGAAGCGAAAGCCCATGCCGTCAAGCTCGAGGGTGGTGTGCGGGTCGTCGAACAGGTCAAAGCTCTGGTCAAATATGGAATTCCAGTTATGGGCCATCTCGGAATGACCCCACAATCCGTCAATGCCTTTGGAGGATTTAAAGTCCAGGGTCGAAATGAACAGGGTGATGCCATCCTCGCAGATGCCAAGGCGCTTGAAGCAGCAGGATGCTTTGCAATTGTCTTGGAGTTAGTACCGACTGAGTTAGCCGAGCGAATTACCGGTGCACTCTCAATTCCAACAATCGGAATTGGAGCGGGTGCAAATTGTGATGCCCAAGTTCTCGTCTGGACTGATTTGATGGGGCTCACTCCAAAGCCGCCCAAATTCGCGCGGGCTTATCGAGACCTTCGAAAAGAGATGAGCACTGGAGTCAGAGAATGGCTTGCTGATGTCGAGTCTGGAAAGTTCCCTAGCGATGCTGAGAGTTTTAACTAGTTAGACTCCGTTTCATGAGTAGCTTGGCGATTGATTTAACGCCGCTACGCAAATACCGGGACTTTCGACTCATCTTCACCGCTGGCCTTTTCTCCTATTTCGGCTCGATGATCACATTTGTCGCGCTCCCCTTCCAGATCAAGGAGCTGACCGGATCATTCTGGATGGTCGGTCTCATCGGAGCCGTCGAAATCGTTCCGCTGATTATCTTCGGGCTTTACGGGGGCGTTCTAGCAGATCATGTAGATCGAAAGAAGATGATCTGGCTGACCGAATTTGGAACATTGGTTGCGACATTTGTCTTGTTTCTAAATGCGCTACGCGATAAGCCAAGCGTCGTTCTAATCTTCATAATCGCAGCCATTTTCGCTGCTTTAAGCGGCCTAAAGCGCCCGAGCCAAGAAGCGATCTTGCCTCGTTTGGTTAATCATGGAGACCTTCCAAGTGCGAGCGCTCTCATGAGTCTGCGTTGGCAATTCGGTGGAATTGTTGGACCAGCAGTTGGCGGAATCTTGGTGGCAACTTATGGGGCCCAGACTGGATATCTAGTTGATTGCCTAACCTTTGTAGTTTCACTTGCCCTGCTCGCACGTATCAAGAGCGTTCCACCTCTAACGACGAGAACTGCTCCATCAATCCAAAGCTTGATGGAGGGAATCAAATATGCATTTAGCCGCAAAGATCTCCTCGGCACATATGTCGTCGATCTGGCTGCAATGTTCTTGGCGATGCCGATGGCGCTTTTTCCATTCTGGGCCGATGCCGTTGGCGCTCCTTGGGCGCTCGGACTCTTCTACTCCTCAATAACCGCAGGCGCCGTCATTGTTACCTTGCTTAGCGGCTGGATGCGCAATTACCCCCACCATGGAAAGGCTGTCGTTTTCGGGGCTTTGGGTTGGGGGGTCGCAATTGTCATAGCGGGTACTACCGATTCACTACCAATCGTGATCGCCTCACTAGTCATTGCCGGAGCATTCGACCAGGTAAGTGCGATGTTCCGAAGCTTCATCTGGAATCAATCAATCCCCGATGAATTACGGGGTCGATTAGCAGGAATTGAAATGCTCTCCTACCTTCTTGGGCCTCTTGGGGGCCAGGCCCGTGCCGGCGGAATGGCGGCAATGACTTCCTTGAGAACTTCAATAATTGGAGGTGGATTGCTATGCATCGGCTTTGTTATGGCGATCGCCGCCTTGATGCCCCAATTTCGCAATTACGATGTCCGGACCAATGAATTCGCGGTCAAAGAGGCAGAAATTCGCAAAAAACGCGAAATTTCTTAAAAAATCTTTTTCGCCTACTCAATTTAACTCGCGAGTAACTTAACCCCAGATTTTCTCTCAAATCGAAGAATTGCCACTTTTTACGCGTAAAAATTAGCAATTTTGGGATATCAATTGATGCAAAAACATAGAATTTTGCAAAAGTAAATTGCGACACGCAGGCCTATTTTTTCACTCAAAATAGTGGAAACTTTGTGAAATAAGTGTCACGATTTGCCTCGAAGCGGTTCGGTGACGGATCGAACCATTCTGAAAGGAACACTACGTGGCTGCAAAGCGTCGTAAGAAAG
>RGJX01000005.1 GCA_010023045.1 Actinomycetota bacterium
GAAGGAACTTCATCGTTCGACTTGCATGTGTTAAGCACGCCGCCAGCGTTCGTCCTGAGCCAGGATCAAACTCTCCATTGAATTTTGATTCAACGAGACGTTGATTCCGGCAAAAGAACATAAACAACTGTCGTTATTTAATGTCTTTGACCAATTGATTTTTACAAAGGATTCGACGGGCATGGCAATAAAGCCATACCTCATCGAGGTAATTGGCATTGACTAATTAGCACGCTGTTGAGTTCTCAAGGTACGGATGCGCACCGATTCCTGGCCTTACAGCCATTAGCAGGGCACGACCTATCCCACCCCTTTTACAGGGCAGAAGGAGAAACCTAGGCCGAGATCTCATTTAGGTCAAATCGCGAGCGCCCGAAGTGATCAGACGGCACGAAAAACCCTTATAAATCAAGGTTTTTGGCTTCTAGGGAAGTTCTTGCTCGACTACTCGGCCTGGTGTTGAAGTCCGATTTCGTAGCGAGGGGCTAAGAATAACGCCTCATTTTTGAGGGGGCAAATCGGGCAAAGCGCCGTTTTTCGCCGATTTCCAGCTACCCGCTAGCTAATTTCGACGGCAGCGAGGTCTCGTTTTCCTTTGCGGAGGACCAAGAAGCGACCGTGCAATAACGATTGTGCGGTTGGGGCAAAATCTTCGCCAACTATCTTCTCGTTATTTAAGTAAGCGCCACCTTCTTTGACGATTCTTCGAGCAGCAGATTTTGACTCGACAAGACCGGTTGCAACAATCAGATCAACCCAAGTTGGAATCGGTACACCCTTAGAGAGATTTGTTCGCGGTAACTCGCTAAGTGCGCCGGAGAGTGTCTCTACATCCAAATCAGCAAGTTCACCTTGGCCAAACAGCGCCTTCGCCGCCGCTTCAACTTTCAAAGTTTCGGATTCGCCATGAATGAGAGAAGTTAGTTCGCGAGCCAAAGCCCTATGGGCCTCACGCGCTCCTGGATTGGTTTTTAAAGATTCAAATAACTGTTCTAGCTCTTCATGGCTCTTGAAGCTAAAACTCCGCAGAAGTTGCTCTACATCTCGATCATCTGAATTTAAGAAGAATTGGAAGAATGCATAAGGCGAAGTCATCTTTGGGTCTAGCCAAATCGCGCCACTTGCAGTCTTGCCGAACTTAGTTCCATCCGCTTTTGTCATTAAGGGGATAGTAAGCGCATGCGCGCTCTTGCTTTCAACTCTTCGAATTAAATCGACTCCAGCAACAATATTGCCCCATTGATCACTTCCTCCAATTTGTAATGCGCAATCGTGGCGGCGATTCAACTCTAGGTAATCAAAAACCGAGAAATGCTTTCCGATATCGCGCAAAAATGAGATTGCCGAAACAGGTGCCGTCCAATCAAGGTTATTCGCCATAACTGCAGCGTTCTTTCCGGTGAAATCTAAAAACCCCTCTAATTGAGCGCGAATTCGACCGACCCAGTCCGCTACTACTTCAACCTCATTTAAGGATCGCTCACTATTTCGACCACTTGGGTCTCCTACTAAACCGGTTGCTCCACCTACAAGCGCGATTGGCTTATGGCCAGCGAGTTGGAATCTCCGAAGAACTGTGAGGACTGCCAGGTTCCCAAGGTGCAGGCTTGGAGCTGTTGGATCGAAACCAAGATAAAGCGAACGGCTTGCCCCATTCAAAAAAGTCTCTAGTTCTTTCCGATCAGTGGTCTGGGCTATTGACTTACGCCACTGGAGATCGTCAAGTAGAGAACTAGTCATAGGGACATCATGCCGGAAAATCGTTTCGACTCGTTGGATATCCATTTTCTATCGCGTCGAATTGAGTTTTTCAGAGCCGTTAGTTGTTTCAAGACAGACTTTGGCGCGGTTCCATTCGGACTTGTACGAGATGTAACTGCTCCCTTTGCATCCAAGAATTTCTTCACTCCCCCATCCAGCTTTGGATGAGCGCCTAGAAGTTCTTGCTCGCTGAGTTGGTGGAGTTGTTTTCCGGCAGACTCACAAATGCGGACGCATTTTCCAGCGGCTTCATGAGCTTGAGAGAATGGGATTCCCTTCCGCACCAGATAATCTGCAATCTCAGTTGCAAGGGAGAATCCTTCCGGAGCGCTCGCTGCCATTTTGGCTCTATCAAATCTAGTCGAGGCCACCATTCCCGTGAGTGGAGGAAGCAATAGAAGTAGATGATCGATTGAAGTGAAGACCAACTCTTTATCCTCTTGTAGATCTCTGTTGTAGGCGAATGGCAAACCCTTCATCGTCGTCAGTAAACCAGTTAGATTTCCAATCAGCGGCCCTGCTTTTCCACGAGCCAATTCCGCGACATCTGGGTTCTTCTTCTGAGGCATTATTGAAGAGCCAGTTGCGTAAGCATCATCTAGTTTCGCCCAACCAAATTCGCTAGTGCACCAGATAGTCCACTCTTCGCCGATTCGCGACAAGTGAACTCCAATCAAGGCCATAATGAAAAGCGCTTCGGCGGCAAAATCGCGATCGGAGACTGCATCGATGCTGTTCCCAGCGATGCCGGCAAAGCCGAGTTCACGCGCGCTCTTACCGGGGCTGATCAAGAGTGAACTTCCAGCCAGAGCTCCGGCGCCAAGGGGTGAGAGGTCTGTGCGTTGGTACCAATCCTTAATTCTCTCTAGGTCACGATTTAGCGCTGCACAGTGCTTTGCCAATTCGTGCCCAAATGAGATTGGCTGTGCGTGTTGCAGATGCGTGAAACCTGGCGCGATTGCATCGACGTACTCTTTTGACTTGTCGGCGAGGGCCTCATTGAGTTCGCAGACTTTAAAGGCAAGATTTAGCATGTTATCCAAGAGAAAGAGTTTGAAATCTGTTGCGACTTGATCGTTTCGGGAGCGCCCAGCCCTTATCGCCCCACCTAGCTCTCCTAATTTCTCCTTGAGCCCTCGCTCCAGCGCTGAATGAACATCTTCATCATCGGCCTTCGGCAGAAACTCTCCATTTTTTACCTCAACCATTAATTCCTTCAAAGCCTTAGTCAACTTTGTTGAAGTCTTGGTGTCGATCAATCTATTTTCTTTGAGCGCTTTAACATGAGCAAGCGAGCTCGCTAAGTCATAAGGTGCAAGGCGCCAATCGAATTGCACACTTCTCGAAAGAGCAAATACCGCGTCCGCAGTTTTGGATTCAAACCTGCCACCCCATAGAGCCACTATTTCGCCGCCTTCCCTCTCAAGAATTGACTTAACTGACGTTCAAGTTGCTTGCCACCTGTTGGCGACTTAGAGACCACTAGGACTGTGTCATCTCCGGCAATCGTTCCGATGATATTCCCAAGTACGCCACTACTTGCGGCACGATCGAGGGTGCTTGCGAGAAGTTGCGCTCCCCCAGCAGGAGTCTTTAAAACCACCAAGTTTCCGCTCGCAACAATGCTAAGTACTAGTTCCTCTGAAGCTCTAGAGAACCGAGATCGATTCTCATTACTCTCTGTAAGAAATTGGTATCTAAGGAGACCACCTTGATCGCGTCCCCTGACTGCGCCTATCTCCTCTAAGTCGCGACTGGCCGTTGCTTGGGTTACATCGATTCCTTCATCTCTAAGGAGCTCAACTAAATCATTTTGGGAATGCACCAGGCCTTGATTTACATAAGAGATTACCAATGCTCGGCGCGCATTGGTCGATAGCGTGGATTTCTTAGCCACCGTAAACCTCCTCACAAATTTCGGCGAATGCTCCAGCAAATTTAATGATCTGCCGCTCTGTGATGATGAATGCCGGCGCAATACGGATGACATCTTCGCCAGTCGCATTCACGAGGTAGCCAGAATTTGCTAGCTGGCTTGCAATTTCTTTCGCCTTTCCATCCCTGACTTGAATTCCAATAAGTAGGCCTCTTCCTCTACAGCCAATTACGCCTTCAATCGGCGAGAGCAGATTACGAAGCAGGGCGCCCTTCGTCGCATTGAGCGATAAGTAGCTGAACTTCTCTATTTCAGAGATCACTGCATTGGCCGCCGCGCAAGCAATTGGATTGCCACCAAAAGTTGTACCGTGACTTCCTGCGGTAAATAGCTGGGCTGATGGACCAAGGGCGATCATCGCTCCAAGAGGCAGACCGCCTCCTAGCCCCTTCGCCAGCGTAATGACGTCCGGCTTAATCCCTTCGTGTTCGAAACCGAACCAATTTCCAGTCCTACCCATACCAGTCTGGACAGAATCAATCACCAAAAGCGCTCCGGTCTTATCGCAAACTTCGCGAGCGGCTTTCAAATAACCCGATGGTGGAACTACGACGCCGGCTTCACCCATAATCGGTTCAATTATTAACATTGCAGTTCGCCGATTTACTTTTCGATATAAGGCTTTTACATCTCCATAAGGGACGTGAACTACGCTCGGTATGAGAGGTTTAAAAGGATCGCGTTTACTTGGTTGTCCAGTGAGGGATAGCGCACCCATTGTGCGGCCATGAAACGCGCCAAGGGCCGCGACAACCCGCTTTCTGCCCGTCAATCGCGAAAGTTTAAGCGCTGCTTCATTTGCTTCAGCTCCCGAATTGCAGAAGAAAACTCGCGCGCTAGCATCTCCGGTCATTTTTACCAAGCGTTCTGCGAGGTTTAGTACTTGGGGATGGCTATAAAAATTAGAGACATGGCTTAACTCTTTTGCTTGTTTCGCTATAGCGGCACTGACTCTTGGGTGGCTATGGCCAAGAAGATTAGTAGCAATTCCACCTAAGAGATCCAAGTACTTCTTGCCATCACTATCCCAGACATCAATACCTTTGCCTTTGACCAAGGAGATCGTTGGCGTCCCATACGTTGCCTGGATTGACTGGTTCCAACGTTCGGCTTGCGACACCGTGGGCTTTCTTAAGCTCTTACCCATGTTCCACCTTTCCCGGCTAGCGCATCCTTAAAGGCAACCAGAGATTTACCATCTATAACCCGGGCTGACATCGCGCCGGATGTAATTGCGTTAAACACCGCTGCAACCTTGGGAACCATTCCGCCTTCAAATGCTATGGAGCCAAGCTCTTTCAGGGAGACTTCGTGCATTAAAGAACTTTGATCTGGCCAGTTTCTATAGATGCCGGGCACATCAGTCATGAATAAAACCTCTTGGGCTCGCAATGCACCAGCAATTGCGCCAGCAGCAAAATCTGCATTTACATTTAGCGCACTCCCATCAACGCTATTGGAAACCGGAGCGATGACTGGCAGAAACCCACCATCCAAGAGCGTGCTTAAGATTCTGGGATTTACCGAATCTACTTGTCCCACTAGGCCAAGTGCGCCCTCGCTCTTCACACTAACTTTTAGTAATCCAGCATCGCTTCCTGTTATGCCAACGGCCGGCAAACCAACACGTTGCAAAGAACGTACTACTGAACGTAAGACAGACCCCGTTAGGACCGCTTCGACTACTTTCATGACTGATGGCGTTGTAATTCGCAGGCCATCTTTGAATTCTGATGGAACTCCCTCGATTTTGAGCTGTTGATCAATCTGTGGGCCCCCGCCATGAACAATCACGAATTGTTCGCCTTCGCTCCAACGCCGGGCAATCTCATCCATCCAGACTGGGTCGCTGTCCATGGCATGACCGCCGAATTTAATAACAATCATGTTGAGTAGGCCGAATTCTCGTGAACATATTCAGCAGTCAAATCATTTGTGTAGATTGTTGCTGAAGCGCTACCTAAATGCAGATCAATCAAAATGTCGATCCGCTCTGCTTTCATATTTACAAGTTCTCTGGGGTCGCCGGGAGCGCTAGCTCTACAAACCATGACTCCATTCAAGGCCACATCAATATTGGCAGGATCTAAAACCGCTTTGGTGGTGCCAATAGCGGCAAGGATCCTGCCCCAATTTGGGTCCTCGCCATTTAATGCGCACTTTAAGAGATTATTACGAGCACAAGCTCGCCCGATCTCTACTGCATCGCGCTCGCTCTTTGCATTCACTACCTGTATTGCCACAACCTTCGAGTGGCCCTCGGCATCTGAAATCAGTTGATATGCAAGGCTCTCGCATACTTCAAAGAGCGCAGCCTTTAACTCTTCGCGGGAGGGTTCAACTCCAGATGCTCCGGAGGACATGAAGAGAACTGTGTCATTTGTAGAGGTACATCCATCTGAGTCAATTCGATTGAACGTTACCTCACAAACCTCGGCAAAAATTTGATCCGCTAATCGCTTATCTACGACTGCATCTGTCATGACAACCGAAAGCATGGTAGCTAAAGCTGGGGCTAGCATTCCGGCTCCTTTAGCAATTCCAGCAACCTCAAAGCCATTCCGAGATTGATGCGCAATCTTTGCTACCGAGTCAGTAGTCATTATTGCTTCTGCGGCATCCAGTAATGAACCGTGATTCAAGCTCTTCACAGCAGCGTCAATGCCGGATAAAAGCTTTGTCATTGGAAGTCGAACCCCAATCAACCCTGTTGAACAGATGGCTACGTCGCTGGCGGAGAGTTCTAGCTTTGCCGCTACTTCCTCGGCGCTTTTATGTGTATCGGAAAAACCCTCAGGGCCGGTGCATGCATTTGCACCACCGCTATTAAGTAGAACTGCGGAAACCTCGTTATCCCTCACTACTTGAGCGGTCCAAGTAACGGGCGCGGCAACGATCTGATTTGTGGTGAAAACAGCTGTTCCAATCTTCGCTGGTCCATCATTAACAATGAGAGCTAAATCCTTCGCCCCAGAACTCTTTAGTCCAGCCGAGATTCCAACGCCTCGAAAACCCTTAGGGAAAGTGGTCATTGGCCAACGCCCATCGGGCTAAGGCCTAAAGTCTCATCAAAACCGGCAATCAGATTTGCATTTTGTAGCGCCTGTCCTGCGGCACCTTTTCCTAGATTATCTAGTGCCGCCGAAACAACTAATCTTGAAGTATGAGTATCTACTGCAAGCTGAAGCTGTACTCCATTTGAGCCGATGAGAGAGGAGGTTTCTGGAAGTTGGCCTTTTGGAAGGAGCGTCACAAACTTTTCATTCGCGTAGCTTCTCTGATAGATCTCCCTAATGGCACTCTCCGCTAGCGCAGTCTTTGCTGTGACTGTGGCTAATATTCCACGCGGCATCGGCGCAAGTATTGGTGTAAATGAAATCCGAACTTCTTCACCAGACGCATTACTTAGAGTTTCCTCGATCTCAGGAGTATGTTGATGAACTCCCCCAAATTTGTATGAAGAGAGGGAATTCATAATTTCGCTGGCGCTTAGATTTACCTTATTTGTTCTTCCCGCTCCGGTCGTTCCACTTGCGGCAACAACGACAATATCGCTCGCATCGATGGCTCCCTGTGCAATTGCTGGGGCGGTAGCGAGAGCAATCGCTGTGGCGTAACAGCCTGGATTAGCGACTCTCGTTGATTGAGAAATTTTTCCCCGTTGCCCAGGTAGTTCTGGCAAGCCATAGGTCCAAGTTCCGGCATGCGCTCCCCCGTAATACTTCTCCCACTTCGCCCGATCGCGCAGCCTAAAATCTGCGCCCAAATCGACGATCTTCAAGTCACTTCTCAATTCACTTACTAGGGCTGCAGATTCCCCATGCGGCAATGCCATGAAAACCAAATCACATAAATTCAATTCTTTCGCCGAGGTTTTTTCGAACTTCCTACCGAAGTATGAAGTGAGGTGAGAATGGATTGATGAGATTTCCTCGCCTGCGTTAGAGCCGGCCGCAATGTATGACGGATCGAATTTGCTGTGGGTCGCGAGTAATCGAAGTAACTCACCCCCGGCATAGCCGCTGGCTCCAACAATACCTACGCGCATCGGGCGAGAATACCCATTTGTGCATAATTATGCAAATGCTTGCATACTTATGCGTCAGCTCCTCAAGGTGGCTTTGAATCGCTGAACTACAGAACTTGTGGCCTGTTCGCGAAGCTTTGAAACTTCATCGCTCGTAAGTGTTCGGTCAGGCGCCCGGAAGGTCAAAGTAAAGGCCAAAGAAATCTGGTTCTCCCCATCCCTTTGAAAGCGGTCAAAAAGCTCGACATTCTCTAATAGCTCGCCCGCACCTTCGCGCAAGACTGCGGTAATTTCGGCCGCAGAAACTTCTGCGGGAACAAAGAACGATACGTCTTGAATTGCCGCCGGCATCGTATTGACTGGTTGGGCTTGAATCGCCTTCTGGACGGGAATCGCATCGACAAGTAGCGCAAAGAAAATAGTCCGATCGGGCAACCCAAGGGACGCGCAAATTCTTGGATGAATCTCTCCGGCGTGAGCAACTGGTTGTCCCGCGACTGTGAACTCAGCGCATCGACCTGGGTGCCATGGCGCTAACTCAACATTCTTGACTGAGAAATCACTAGTTATCTCACCCAGTAATTCACCAGTAATAGCGACGGCATCCTCCCAGGAAGCAGTTCGACCTTTGCCCCACCATCCCGATAATTCAATCTCGCCAGCAACAACACCACCAATATGAAGTGATTGGAAGGGTACGCTCTCGTAGATTTTCTTGATCTGATTTGCGGTCGGGCGTTGTGCCGTTGAAATTCCGGTGGCTTTTTCCAATTTCTTGACATCTCGGAAAACTAAGCCGCTCTCAAAGAGCGCTGCTGACTTTGCGCCTCGAGAGAGATTACGAGCAGCGGTTTCGAGTAAGCCGATAGATAGGTGGGTACGCAATAGCGGGTTCTGATCGGAAATTGGATTAGCAATCTTGAAGGTTTTTGCACGCTCTCCGGTAAACCCAAACAAGTCCATCTGAGATTGATTTACAAAAGGATAGTTATGTACTTCCGTGAAGCCTTTATTTGCTAACGCTAGTGAGAGATAGCGCCTGCGTTGCTGTAACGGCGTAAGTCCAGTTTTACCCGACTTAGGAATTTTCGGAGTTGGTATACGAGATGGAATTCGCTCGTATCCATAGAAACGAGCAACCTCTTCAGCAAAGTCAGATACATGATTCAAATCGCCCCGCCAGCTTGGCGAAGTAATGCGCCATCTCTTTCCTGATTTTGTGACCTTGCATCCAATGGCGGCTAGCGCCTTCGCCACCTCAGCGCTTGAGTAATCCGTTCCGATAAGTTGGGATATGTCGCTTGGATTAATTGTTGCAAACTTGGCCTTCGGCAAAGTTCCCTTGGAAGAAGTGCCATGGTATTTAGCGCTACCGTGTTCAATAAGTAATAGCGCGGCTCTCGCCGATGCGATTTCGGCGAGCGTTGGATCTACTCCTCTTTCAAATCTCCGAGAAGCTTCCGAGGAAAGGATATGGTTTCGCGAGTTTCTTGCAACGGCAACTGGATTGAAGTGAGCAGCCTCTAGTGCAATCTTGCTTGTTTCATCTCCAACTTCACTATCAAGACCCCCCATGGTTCCAGCCAAGGCAAGAGGTCGCTTTTCATCAGCAATTAAGAGATCATCCTTAGTCAATTTTCTTACCTGTTTATCTAAAGTTGTAATTGATTTGAAAGAGTTGGCGCGCTGTACTCGCAACCTTCCATTTATCTTCTCGGCATCAAATGCATGAAGTGGCTGTCCGAGCTCCAACATCACATAGTTGGTCACATCAACAGCCAGTGAGATTGGGCGCATGCCAGCCTGGGTTAGGCGACGGGACATCCAAGTAGGTGTCTTTGCTCTTGGATCTAGGTTGCTAAGAGAGCGGAGAAATATCAAATCAGCACCGCTCTTATCAAGAATCTCAACTTGAGTGATTTTTCCGCTCTTTTTCACTCTGGCTAACTTATTTAGTAACGCTTTACTTTCAATATCTTTGAATTTAAATCCCAACGACATAGCCAATTCGCGTGCGGCGCCCCTCACTGACATGGAATAACCACGATCCGGATTTACCGCTATATCTATGATCGGGTCATCTGCTCCAAGCGCCTTTAGGGCGTCACTTCCTATCTTGAATTTTCCATCGAGCACGATGATTCCGTTATGGTCCTCGCCTAATCCAAGCTCTCGCGCGGAACAGATCATGCCGTTACTTAATCTTCCATATGTCTCACGTGCGGAGATTGCGAAGTTCCCCGGCAAGACGGCTCCAGGCAGCGCGACAACAACTTGATCTCCAACCTTAAAATTTGTAGCTCCGCAAATCACATATCGATTGGATTTCTCGCCCAGATCAAGGGCCACAAAGCGAATGGGCTTCTTATGCCCGGTTAATTCTTCGATTTCCAATACTGTTCCTACTTTAAGCGGCCCTTTGATTCCTGAGGCAGGATTAATTACATCTTCAACCTCAAAACCTACTTTTACAAATGCCGCGACTAGTTTCTCAACATTCTTGGCTGGGTCGAAACCCTTAGGAAAGGTTATGAAATCTGCAAGCCATGAGATAGGAAGTTTCATTTACTTCCAACCCCAAATTGGCGCGAGAAGCGGAGGTCGCCTTCAACGATGTCGTGCATATCGCTAATTCCATTGCGAACCATCAACGTTCGCTCCAAACCCATGCCAAATGCAAAGCCGGTATAAACGGAAGTATCTATCCCGCATGCTTCAAGAACCTTGGGGTTAACCATCCCGCATCCACCCCACTCAATCCACCGCCCGTTATAGAAAAAATCTACTTCTGCGCTTGGTTCAGTGAAGGGAAAGAAAGATGGTCGAATTCGAGTCGTGACATCTGGGCCAAAGATGCGCGCCGCAAATAGATCCAGCGTTCCTTTCAGGTCAGCCATGGTGATGCCTTTATCTACAACCAAACCCTCAACTTGATTAAAGACCGGGGTATGAGTTGCATCCAATTCATCAGAGCGGTAAGTCCGACCAGGGCAGATAACGTAAATCGGTGGTTCGTTTTCAAGCATGGTGCGAATTTGAACTGGAGAGGTATGCGTCCTTAATACCAAACCCGAATCGACTGGTTCGATGAAAAATGTATCCTGCATCGTGCGCGCTGGATGATCCTCTGGGATATTTAATGCATCAAAATTCAACCAACCGGATTCCAATTCCGGACCTTCTGCAACTTGGTAGCCCAGTCCAACAAATAGATCTTCAATCTCAAACCTAAGTGATGTCAATGGATGAAGCGCACCGCGATGGGTACGTTGAGTTGGAAGGGTGACATCAACGCGCTCTTCCACCAATGCCTTGGTGTCGCGAGCAAGAGTGAGCTCACGTTCCTTATCATCAAAAGCTTGATTGATATTTGCTCTCGCGGTGCCGATTATTTTGCCAGTTGCTGCTCGCTCTTCAATCGGTACCTGGCCTAAGGATTGATTTGCTCGCGCGATTGGAGAGCGATCACCCACATGGGAGATCTTTACCTCTTTTAACTCCTCCAGGCTCTTGGCGCTCGAGATCGCAAGGACCGCGCTCTTTTTAATGAGCTCAATTTGAGCCGGATCGATAGATATCGGAGAAGCGGACACCGGAGAATTCTACTTAAGGCACGCTCAAATAGAGCTGCTATTTTCCAGCGTTTGCTACCGCATACATAACAACCGATGCGGCCGTCGCAAGATTCAAGCTCTCGGTCTTTCCCGCCATCGGAATTGATACTGACTTTGCCCCAAGGCTTACTTCCACTTCTGGTGGGAGTCCCCGAGCTTCGTTTCCGAAGATCCAGATTGAAGGCTTACCTAATGATTCTCTAGCTGCATCCATCAAGGAGAGTGGAGCGTCGGCTTTGGTGGCAAATAGATTGCTATCAGTCTTTTCCGCAAACGCCTTGATATCAGCTACCGAAACTTCGTCGAGTACCTTCGTTTGCCAGAATGATCCTGCGGTTGAGCGAATGACTTTAGGGCTATAGACATCAACAGAACTATCGGAGAATATGACCGCATCGAAACCAAATGCATCTGCAGTTCGAATTATGGTTCCAGCGTTACCTGGGTCTTGAATCTGCCAGAAATAAGCGAACTTTCCACTCTTCAATCCCTGCAGCTCAGAGAGAGCCCTTCGCTTCAATCTTGCAATGGCGAGAACTCCTTGTGGTGAAACTGTATCGGTCATCGCTTTCATGACTTGGGGTGAAACCTCAATCAAATTCGCGTGGGAAAAAGATCCGAGTCGCTCTAACCCCTCTTGGGTATAGAAGATACTTTCGATTTCGGTCTCGCTTGAAGCTAGAGCCGCCTTAATGTTTTGCACACTTTCGATTACATATCTGCCGCGCTCGCGCCGCTCTTTTACTCCTCTTGAACCTAAAAGAGCCTTCACCGCCTCGACGTGAGGCGATTGAAGGCTCGTAATCATTTCTATTCGCTCTGTTAAGAGACTTTCACATTCTTCTTGGCAACCTCTACTAAATTAGCGAAGGCCTTCGGATCATTTGTGGCTAAATCCGAGAGAACACGACGATCAACTTCAATACCCGCGGCCTTTAGGCCTTGGATAAAACGGTTGTAGGTAATCCCATTTTCGCGAGCGGCCGCATTAATACGGGTGATCCAAAGCTGACGGAAATCACCTTTCTTATCTTTACGGTCATTGAAGGCATAAATCATCGAGTGAGTGACTTGTTCTTTTGCCTTTGTGAAGAGACGGGAACGCTGTCCGCGATAACCGCTGGCGCGCTCTAATACTGTGCGACGCTTCTTCGCCGCGTGAACTCCACGTTTTACTCTAGCCATGGCACTCCCCTTACTTCATTCCAAGCAAGCGCTTGGCTGAGAACGTATTTCGGTCATTTGCAGTTGCATCCTTCGAGAGGCGGCGAGTCAATCGCGATGACTTACGCTCGAGCAGGTGGCGCTTTCCGGCGCGCTCATGCATAACCTTTCCGGATCCGGTGACGCGGAAGGTCTTCTTCGCACCACTATGAGTCTTCATCTTTGGCATATGTAGCTCCTTTACTTCTGCTCGTTCTTTACAGCAGCTGCGCGACGTTTCGCTTCAGCTACTGCATCGCTCTTCTTCTTAAGCGGACCGAGCACCATCGTCATGCTCCGTCCCTCTCGCTTTGGTGCGAATTCGACAAATCCAGTTCCTGCGACATCTTCAGCAAGACGCTGCAGCAACCGAAACCCAATTTCGGGGCGAGTTTGTTCACGCCCCTTGAACTGAACAGTTACCTTCACCTTGTCCCCACCAAGAAGAAACTTCTCGATGTGATTCTTCTTCGTCTCGTAATCATGGTTCTCGATCTTTAAGCCCATCCGGATTTCCTTCACCACAATGTGGGTCTGGTTCTGGCGAGCTTCCCGTGCTTTCTGGGCGATCTCGTACTTGTACTTCCCAAAATCCATGATCTTGCAGACTGGAGGCTGCGCATCCGGTGCGATCTCTACGAGATCGTAACCAGCCTCATCGGCTAGTCGTAGCGCTACATCAATAGCAACTACACCAACTTGCTCGCCGCCTGCTCCGATCAATCTAATTTCTGGAACGCGGATACGATCGTTGATTCTCGGTTCTGTGGTGCTGATAACTCTTCCTTTCAAATATTCGAGTAGGGAATCGAATAGATTCAAGATTGAGAGGAGGCCGCAACAATTCCTACAGGCGATGAACCCTGTGATCCTTGACCAGCTCGCTTAGGAAGCGAGTTAGGTGGGAGCGGCTAGCTCCACTTCATCTTGGCCATCAGGCCTAGTTAGGCCCAATTGCTGTGGCAAAGGTTACCGGGCAGACCTTGGCCAACCAAATCGGGGTGCGCTTAATGAGCCTGGCATCTAGCGTTAGGCCATGAAGAAGCGTGGCGATGAAGAGTTTCACAACATCACTGAGGCTCAATCGGCGCTCTCGGATGATATTCCTGGTCGCCAGCGAAAGTACTTCTGGTCGATGATGATTCGTACACTCTGCTTCCTTCTGGCCGTTTTCACACCTAGTCCATATCGCTGGTTCTTCTTAGTCGGCGCGGTAACACTTCCTTATATTTCAGTAATTGTTGCAAACGCCGGCCGTGAGACGATTAGAGGAGAGGCAAAATTGCTTCGTTCTCGTAATCGTGAGATTGGTAGATGAAACGAATCGTTGGAGCTTCTCTCCTCGCATTAATTCTTGTAGCTCTTTGTATTCAAGGCGCTAGCTGGCAATTTGACCGCCATGAAGTACGCCATGCCAAGAATGAATTGATTCGAGCAAATATAGCCAAGGCTCCGGTAACAGAATCTGATCTGAGTATCTTAGGTTTAAATGAAGTCGCCTGGCGCTCGATAAAGTTAACGGGACGATTTAATCCAGAGAGTGAGATATTGGTCCGAAATAGATATCACGAGGGCAAATACGGATTTGGAGTAATCACTCTCTTTGAAAGCTCTTCTGGTAAGAGGTATTGGGTTGATCGCGGTTGGGTTGTCGCCGGTAAAGATGCGCTTACTCCCCCAGAGATCAAGCCGGTTTCAAACGAGCTGATTTTAATTGAGGGGAGAGTGAGGGTGGAAGATATTGAATCTCAGATTGCCGGAACCGTATTTGCGGTACCTGGAAATGATGGTGGTTCCAAATTAACTCGTTGGAATAACGAGAAAGAAATTATTACTGAACCCTTCTACTTCGACCTCATCAATTCAGATAACTCCACCTTTATCCCAGATGTACCTGCAATTCTGCCCGAACTAAGTGATGGTCCACACCTTGCGTATTCGGTGCAATGGGTTCTATTTGCTGGATTGGCTTTCTTTGGACTTTATCTGGTCATTCGCGAAGAGCGGAAGGCTCACGCCGAGAAGCTCTGACGCTGATACAAATCGGCATAAAGTCCATTGAGCGAGAGAAGTTCTTCGTGGCGGCCCCGCTCCTTTATCTCCCCTGACTCAATTACAAGAATTTGATCCGCTCTTCTCACCGTTGACAACCGGTGGGCTATAACGATGCTGGTGCGATCTTTAAGTGCAGTAGCAAGAGCTTCTTGAACTAGCGCTTCATTCTCCGAATCAAGATGCGCTGTCGCTTCATCCAGTATGACAATTCGTGGCGCTTTAAGAAGTAGCCGGGCGATAGCAAGTCGTTGTTTTTCCCCTCCAGATAATCTGTGGCCTCGCTCGCCGACAACTGTGTCCAAGCCATTTGGAAGGGATTGAATCATCTCCCAAATCTGTGCAGCGCGACATGCATCCTCCATTTCGACTTCAGTTGCATCGGCTTTCGCATAGCGCAAATTTGCCGCAATTGAATCGTGGAACATATGTGCATCCTGGGTTACTACCCCAATTGAATTTCTAAGTGAATCAACTTTAAGTTCTCGAATATCATCGCCGCCAACTTTTATCGAGCCAGAAGTTACATCGTAGAGCCTCGGAAGAAGCGAGCTAATAGTTGTCTTTCCGGCGCCCGATGGGCCAACAAGCGCCGTTAATGAACCAGCTGGACTCTCTTTATCGCGCACCATTGGCACTAGATCTAAAACTTCAAATACTCGCTCGAAAGATACAAGTGCGGTCATTACATCCACCCGGACATTAGAAAGTGCAGTTAGCGGTCCATAGAGACGAACGAGCAAAGTTGTTATGGCAAGTAGCGTTCCCAGGGTAATTTCCTTATTTATCGCTAAATGTCCGCCAACTCCATATGCGAAAGCAGTTGCAATCGAGGCAATTGAAGTTAAGGCGATGAAGAACATCCGCTGTAGCAGGGCTATCGATACGCCGATATTGGCAACTTTTCGCGCTCGAGTCGAAAAATAGTTCCGCTCATTGGATTGATCCCCATAGAGAGAGACCAAGAGCGCACCAGAGACGTTGAAGCGCTCTGTCATTGTTGCCGACATCTCGGCATTCAGATTGAAGGATTCTCTCGTTAAGCCCTGTAGCTTCCGGCCAACCCATTTTGTAGGAAAGAGAAAGACCGGAAGAAGGGCAAGCGCAAGTAGGGTTATCTTCCAGGAGAGCGTTAGTAATGCTCCTACTACGAGAATTAGCGTAAGGATATTGCTAACCAAACCAGCCAAAGTAGTTGTGAATGCTTGCTGGGCGCCAATCACATCTGAATTGATTCGCGAAATTAGCGCTCCAGTTTGGGTGCGCGTAAAGAAAGCAATTGATTGACGTTGCACGTGACTGAAGACTTGAGTTCTCAGGTCGAAGATTAGATTTTCACCGATTCGTGCCGAAAACCATCTTCCGATCATGGAGAAGATGGCATCAAGGATTGCTATCAATCCCACCAATAGGGCAAGTTGGGTTACTAATCCGGGATTTCCGGGGATTACACCATCATCGATCAAGCGCTTGAGCAATAGCGGAGAGGTAATCACTAGTACAGCATCAACGACAACGGTGAGTAAGAAGAATATAAGGGCAGTTCGATATGGAGCAGCATAGGAAGCAATTCGCTTCACTGTTCCAGCTTTAAGCCTTTGATCTTTTACCGAAGCATCTGCGGTAAGCGAGCGGAAAGACATCCACATCGCGTGTTGAGACATGTGGCTACCTTATGGGCTTATTTATCGGAATCTGAAATCAGACAGTGAAGCCAATTGCGCGCAATTGTTCGCGCCCATCATCAGTAATCTTGTTTGGGCCCCATGGTGGCATCCAGACCCAATTAATACGCACATCAGAGACTAAATCTTGAAGAACTGATCGAGTTTGATCCTCAATTACATCTTGCAGTGGGCAGGCCGCTGATGTGAGAGTCATGTCAAGAACTGCGACATTTCCATCGTCAACTGTCACGTCATAGATAAGTCCAAGATCCACAACATTGATTCCCAACTCAGGATCGATGACATCTTTCATTGCCTCGGTGATGTCTGCAACGGCTGCTTTATCTGTCATCGTCATATCCAATCTACTTATTCTTCAGCGCTTGCTGGAGCGCATCCTTAAATGCCATCCAACCCAACAGGGCACATTTTACCCGTGCTGGAAACTTTGATACTCCGGCGAATGCGACTCCGTCCTGAAGATGATCTTCATTGCCAGAGTCCTTCCCCTTGCTTTGAAGCATTGCTTGAAACTCCTCAACCAGTGCAAGCGCATCTGCGGCGCTCTTGTCGATCAATAGGTCTGTCATTACCGAAGTCGAGGCTTGCGAGATCGAGCAGCCAACTCCCTCCCATGTGACCTTTGAAACCCGGTCTCCTTCTAGATGAAGGTTTAGAGTCACCTCATCGCCACAACTTGTGTTGACGTGATGGACTTGAGCATCCGGGTTTGCGGCTAGCGATTTGTTTAGCGGTCGTTTATAGTGATCGAGAATCACTTCTTGATAAAGCGAATCGAGTTCCATTACCGCTCCGCAAAATACTTTCGGGCTCGTTCCACGCCCTCAACGAGAGCAGAAATATCATCAAAATCGTTGTAAAGATAGAAAGATGCACGAGTAGTGGCGACGGTCTTGAATCTCTTCATTAAGGGCCAGGCGCAGTGATGTCCAGTACGCACCGCAATACCAAATTGATCTAACGCCTGTCCTAGATCATGAGGATGAATTCCATCTACTGCAAAAGAGACTACTCCCCCGCGCATCTCCAAATCCTTTGGTCCGATTACGGAGAGACCATTAATAGTTTGGAGCCCTTCTAAAGCTTTTCTGGTCAGTTCAACCTCGTGGGCATGGATTCGATCAAGACCAATCTTGTTTAAGTAATCAACAGCCGCACCTAGTCCCACGGCTTGCGCCATATTTGGAACCCCCGCTTCAAATCTCTTTGGAGCATCGAGATACGTGGCCGATTCCATCGTTACGCTTTCAATCATTGACCCGCCAGTTAGAAACGGCGGCATCTCATCAAGTAAATCCTTCTTGCCCCAGAGGATTCCGACTCCAGTTGGGCCAAGCATTTTATGGCCAGAAAAAGTAACAAAATCTACATTGAGTGACTTCACATCAACTTTGTAATGAGGAACGGATTGGCAAGCATCAAGCACAAAGAGCGCTCCAACTTCATGCGCTCGCTTCGTGACTTTCTCTAATGGATTGATAGTTCCAAGGACATTGGATTGATGAGTTAGCGCTACGACTTTGGTCTTAGGATTAATCAAATCATCCATATTCGATAGATCTAATCGCCCCTCATCGGTCACGTTAAACCAAACGAGTTCAGCCCCAGTACGGCGAGCGAGTTCTTGCCAAGGTATCAGATTCGCGTGATGCTCCATTTCAGAGAGAACAATTCGATCTCCTGCTTTTAAATGAAATCTCGAGCCAACAGTTGAATTTCCTAGAGAGTAAGCGATTGCATTGATGCTTTCGGTAGCTGATTTAGTGAAGATAACTTCATTTGAATCCGCGCCAATAAAATCAGCAACCTTCTCTCGGGCGCCCTCGTAAAGTTCTGTCGCCTCTTCAGCAAGCTGGTGAGCGCCCCGATGAACGGCAGCGTTGTGGTTTAGATAGAAATCACGCTCTGCATCGAGTACAGAATTTGGTTTTTGTGATGTTGCTCCGCTATCTAAGTAGACAAGACGATTATTGCCGCGAATCTTGCGCTTCAGGATTGGGAAGTCGGCCTTTATAGCGGCAATATCTAAGGAACTCACGGAGATGTGCAATTACGCTTTCACGTATTGCGCATACCCCTTCTCCTCAAGTCGCTCTGCTAACTCCGGTCCACCCTCTTCAACGATCTTTCCGCCTGCGAAAACATGGACAAAGTCAGGTTTGATGTAACGAAGAATGCGTGTGTAGTGGGTAATCAGCATGATTCCGAGATTTTGTTCTTGTTTTACTCGGTTTACACCCTCAGAGACAATTCTTAAAGCATCTACATCGAGACCAGAATCAGTCTCATCGAGAATCGCAATCTTTGGCTTCAAGAGCTCCATCTGTAAGATCTCGTGGCGTTTTTTCTCGCCGCCTGAAAAGCCTTCATTAACGCTGCGCTCTGAGAATGCTGGATCCATAGCAAGTTTGCTCATCGCTTCTTTTACTTCTCCTACCCAGGTACGTACCTTCGGCGCTTCGCCTCTTAGCGCAGTTGCGGCGGTACGGAGGAAGTTAGCTACCGAAACACCAGGCACTTCTACTGGATATTGCATAGCTAGGAAGAGACCAGCTTTTGCCCGCTCGTCTACGCTCATTTCTAAAACATCAACGCCATCAAGGGTGACTGAGCCGCCGGTGATTGTGTACTTCGGGTGACCTGCGATTGAGTAAGCGAGAGTTGATTTGCCAGAGCCATTTGGGCCCATGATTGCGTGCACTTCTCCAGAGTTAATGGTGAGATCAACGCCACGGAGAATTTCGGTCATGCCCGAATCAGTTTCAACTCCGACTTGGAGACCTTTAATTACTAGTTGTGACATTTCCGCTCCTACCGTCCACTCTTAGAAATCGTGACGGTATCTCCATCACGCTTTACTTCAAAAACTTCTAACGACTCTGTAGCAGGTGGTGTTAGCGCTGCTCCGGTGCGCAGATCAAATTCTGCTCCATGTAACCAGCATTCAATCTTCTCGCCTGAGACTTCGCCTTCAGAGAGCGATGCCTCGGAATGAGAACAGATATCAGCGACTGCGAACACTTCTTCATTTACTCGAACGACACATACATCCTTATCGCCAACGGTTACCTTCGTAGCTTTGCCAGGAGTCAAATCGGCGTAATTAAGTGAAACGCTCATTGCCCGCCCACCTTTGCAAGTTGTGAGTCGATACGATTCATAAGTCGTTCTTCAACGCTTTCGATACCAATCTTGTTGACAATCTCACCGAAGAAGCCGCGGATCACTAATCTGCGGGCCTCAGACATGGGAATTCCACGTGACATTAGATAGAAGAGTTGCTCGTCATCAAATCGCCCTGTGGTACTTGCATGGCCTGCGCCCACGATCTGACCGGTCTCGATTTCAAGATTGGGAACTGAATCAGCTCGCGCCCCATCAGTAAGAAGGAGGTTCTTGTTCAGTTCATATGTATCTGTGCCTTCTGCATTTCCGCGAATAAATACATCGCCGATCCAAACCGTCCGAGCTTGTGCACCGGCGAGGATTCCTTTATAGGTGACTCGTGATTTGCCGTTAGGAATCCCATGCTCGACATGCACTCGATGCTCTAGATGTTGTCCATCGGTTGCGAAATAGAGTCCCAGGAGTTCAGCGCTGCCGCCTTGATCTGAATACTCAACCGTCGGAAGTAGTCGAACCAGCGATCCTCCAACAGTTATAGTGATCGAGTTAAAGTTTGCATCTCTTCCAACAATCGCGTGATGGCGACCCAGATGAATTGCGTTCTCGTTCCATTCCTGCAGAGAGATGAAAGTTAAGTTCGCTCCGGCTTCAAGGCGAATCTCGATCTCTTCCCCAATGCTCCCAGCGCCTTCATTTTCAACTACCACGGTCGCTTTACTATGGGCGCCAGCTGTAACAACAGTCCGAGAGAACTCCTTCTCCACTCCTGCTGAACGCTTTAGAAAAATTGGCTCGCTTACGATCGCTTCTTTATCAATCTTCAAATGAGTGACTTTTGATGCGGTAGCGCGGACGCGTTGGATGATTACATCCTCAGTTGTGGACTTTGGAGGTAGTTCTGTAGCGGAAACCGTTTCTATGTTAAAGCCAGTTCGGACCGAACCGACAAGTTCAATCGAAATTCGATCAATTACGGAAGTCGCAGAATCATGCATTCCGTTCAAGCGCTTAAGCGGAGTGAAGCGCCATGCTTCTTCCCTGCCGGTTGGAGTGAGGTAATTTGTTGGTAGTCCGCTCATTATCCGACGGCGCCTTCCATTTGGAGTTCGATAAGACGATTTAACTCAAGGGCGTACTCCATCGGTAACTCGCGCGCAATCGGTTCGATGAATCCGCGGACAATCATCGCCATTGCTTCATCTTCAGAGAGTCCTCGTGACATGAGATAGAAAAGTTGATCGTCGCTAATTTTAGAAACGGTGGCCTCGTGTCCCATCGAAACATCATCCTCACGGACATCGACATATGGATAGGTATCGGATCTAGAGATTGTGTCGACTAGTAGGGCATCGCACTTCACAGTGCTCTTTGAATGGTGTGCGCCTTCCTGGATTTGCACTAGACCTCTATAAGAAGTTCTGCCCCCGCCACGCGCGACTGACTTCGAGACAATCGTTGAGGATGTAAAGGGAGCAGCATGAACCATCTTCGCGCCGGCATCTTGATGTTGGCCCTCGCCTGCGAAGGCAATAGAGAGAGTCTCTCCCTTTGCGTGTGGCCCCATCATAAATACCGCCGGATACTTCATAGTTACTTTAGAACCGATATTTCCATCGATCCACTCCATAGTTGCACCTTCGGCACAGGTTGCGCGTTTGGTGACCAAGTTGTAAACGTTGTTAGACCAGTTTTGTATCGTCGTATAACGCACACGAGCATTCTTCTTTACGATGATTTCAACTACAGCTGAGTGAAGTGAATCTGAAGAGTAGATCGGCGCAGTGCACCCTTCTACGTAATGAACATAAGATCCTTCATCGGCAATAATCAAAGTTCTTTCGAACTGGCCCATGTTCTCGGTATTAATACGGAAATATGCCTGGAGCGGGATTTCGACATGAACTCCCTTTGGGACATAGATAAATGAGCCGCCGGACCAGACGGCGGTGTTGAGCGCTGCGAATTTATTATCACCAACTGGAATTACAGTTCCGAAGTACTCTTTGAATAACTCTTCATGCTCTTTCAAGCCAGTGTCGGTATCCAAGAAGATTACGCCTTGTTCCTCGAGATCCTCACGAATTGAGTGATAGACAACTTCAGATTCGTACTGCGCTGCTACGCCAGCAACTAAGCGTTGCCGCTCCGCATCAGGGATTCCGAGCTTGTCGTATGTGTTCTTAATATCTTCTGGGAGATCTTCCCAGGACTTTGCCTGCTTTTCGGTGGAGCGGACGAAATACTTGATGTTGTCAAAATCTATTGTCGAAAGATCAGATCCCCATGCCGGCATGGGTTTCTTATCAAAGAGCGATAACCCTTTGAGGCGGAGGTCGAGCATCCAATCAGGCTCACTCTTCTTAGAGGAGATATCGCGAACAACAGCTTCGTTGAGACCGCGCTTACTTTCGGCGCCCGCTACATCCTTATCGGCCCAGCCATATTGGTATTTGCCGAGACCTTCTAATTCGGGATGGGTGGTTTGGCTCATTTGCGCTTTTTCCTCTCGGTTGCATTTGGAAACTGCTTCTTGGGTTGGGGAATGAAAGTGGTGCATACGCCATCACCATGAGCGATGGTCGCGAGTCTTTGTACATGAGTTCCCAGTATCTGAGCGAATGCCTTTGTCTCCTCTTCGCAGAGTTGCGGAAACTCGGCAGCTACATGGGCTATCGGACAATGATGCTGACATAGCTCAACGCCAACTCCATGAGAGTGCGTACTTGCTGCGTAGCCCTCTTTTGTTAAGAATTTTGCGAGCGCTCTTGCGCGATCTTTAGAAGGTCTTACTTCGACTTCTGATTTTTTGGAAATCTCTTCTGCTCGCTGTTTTGCAAATCCAGCTACGAGGTGATCTCCGCCTTGGGAGGAAATAAAGCGGAGCGCTGAAACCGCAAGATCATCATAAGAGTGCTCAAATTGTTCTCGACCGAGATCGCTCATCACAAAAACTTTTGAGGGGCGGCCACGCATGCGAACACTTCTTGAATGTGGTTCGCGCTCTTCCAGGATCCCATCCTCAATTAGCGAGTCAAGATGGCGCCTAATTCCTGCAGGGGTCATTTTTAACCGGTCAGCGAGAGCCACCGCTGTCGAAGGGCCGGATTCCAGGATCGCTCGAGCCACCTGATCGCGGGTGCGCAAGTCGGGGTTGGCGAGGCTGGTTTTCACAACGTTATTGTTGCGTAATTCATCTCCCCCTGCCAATTGAGAAGGCCGGCCCGGAGGGTCATGAACCGTAGGCTCTGCCCATGCTCAAGAGCGCGAAAATCTTAAAACGCCTCTCATCGCTCATGGTTTTCACGCAATCTGCGATTGTGATTACTGGAGCATCAGTTCGAATCACGGGATCAGGGCTGGGCTGCTCCACTTGGCCTGAATGCACCCCAGGATCTTTCACTCCCACCCCTGATCAACCGGAGTCGCCACTGCATGCATGGATTGAATTTGGAAATCGGCTATTGACCTTTGTACTTCTCATAAACGCACTCCTTCTAATGGTGGCAATCTTGCGCAACAAGCGACGAGATCTACGCACCCTGGGATTGGTACAAATCTTGGGAATTCTCGCCCAAGGCGTTCTGGGCGGAGTTACAGTGCTTACTGGATTAAATCCAGCAACAGTCTCCGCGCACTTTCTCCTATCAATAGTCCTGATTGCAGCTGCGCTATCCCTTCGCCAGCGAGCCCATGGGGTAACGCCGACTGATATCAAGTTGGCGCCATTGACTCGTCGCCTCGCCCGAATCACAGTTGCGCTAACAGCGCTAGTGATTTTTGCAGGGACCATCGTCACTGGAAGTGGACCACACGCCGGCGATGATTTAGCAGAGCGGTTCAATCTTGATCCCCGGATGATGTCCTGGATTCATGCGGACTTAGTTATCGCGCTGATTGGAGTGACGGTTGCCCTACTCATCGCGATTCGACTAGGCGAAGCGGAAGATACGAGATCGAGCTGGGGGGTCAGCGCCCGAAACTTTCTCATCATCTGCCTTGCTCAAGGAGCGATTGGTTACACCCAGTATTTCACCGGCTTGCCCGAACTTCTCGTGGGATTTCATATTCTCGGCTCAGTTCTAGTGTGGCTAACGGTCTGGAACTTAACGATTAAAGGTAATGTCCTATCCCGGTCATGAGATATCCAGAACGCCCAGCTTGGACCGCACTCGATGATAAATCTGTCGCGGTTGCCCGAGCGCTCGCTATGGATGCCGTTCAAAAAGTGGGAAACGGCCACCCGGGAACTGCAATGTCTCTCGCGCCCGTGGCCTACACGCTCTTCCAGAGATTCCTACGGCATGACCCAAGTGATTCAAATTGGATTGCGCGCGATCGCTTCGTACTATCGTGCGGTCACTCCTCTCTAACTCTCTACATTCAACTCTTCTTTAGCGGTTATGGTTTAAAGCTAGATGACTTAAAGTCCTTTAGAACTTGGGGATCACTTACTCCGGGACATCCCGAGTATGGACACACCTTGGGAGTAGAGACAACAACTGGACCGCTCGGTCAAGGTGTAGCCAATGCAGTCGGAATGGCGATGGCCGCACGCTATAAACGAGGACTCTTTGATCCAGAGAGTGCAATTGGTGAGAGCATCTTTGACCACAATATCTGGGTAATTTGCAGCGATGGCGATCTGCAAGAAGGTGTAAGCGCTGAAGCTTCATCTCTTGCGGGCACTCAAGAACTTGGAGCTCTAAAAGTTATCTACGATGACAACCGAATCTCAATTGATGGCGACACTCACCACACTTTCACCGAAGATGTAAGCGCTCGATATCGCTCTTACGGCTGGAATGTAATTGAAGTTGCTGCGAAAAAGGATGGCGATGTAGATAGAGATGCTCTTGAAGTTGCTATGCAGAGCGCCCTAGAAGAAAAAATTAGACCGACGCTAATCCGCCTAAAGACAGTCATTGCCTGGCCCGCACCTAAAGCGCGCAATACCGCGAAATCACATGGTTCAGCCCTCGGCAAAGAGGAAGTAGCCGCCACAAAGCTTCTCTTAGGTCTACCAGAAGAGGACTTCTACTTTCCCACTGAAGTACACCAGCATGTGAGGAAAGTTTCAGATCGAAGTCAGTCTCTTAGAACCGAATGGAATCAAGCTTTCGAAAGTTGGAAGAGAGAGAATCCCGCTAAATCCGAACTCTTGCAACGCCTTGAATCAGGTTCGTTGCCATCAAGTTGGCAGCAGGGAACGCCTAGTTTCCCAAGCGAGAAAGAAGTTGCAACAAGAAAAGCTTCTGGCGAACTAATAAATCACTTTGCCAAAGTTCTGCCTGAATTGATTGGCGGATCGGCAGATTTGGCGGAGAGTAATAACACTATGGTTGAAGGCGGTGGGTCGTTTCTACCTAGCTCTTCAATCCTTCCCGGAGCTTCTCCATACGGAAGAAATATCTTCTTTGGAATTCGCGAGCATGCGATGGGGGCAATCCTCAATGGAATGGCGCTGCATGGTGGACTGCGGCCTTATGCCGGTACCTTCTTAGTCTTTAGCGATTACATGCGTGGCGCTGTCCGACTGTCGGCGTTAATGAAGCTTCCGGTCATATATGTGTGGACTCACGATTCAATCGGCCTGGGTGAAGATGGGCCCACTCACCAACCAATCGAACATTTCGCCGCCTTAAGAGCGATTCCGGGTCTTGATGTCATCCGTCCGGCCGATGCCAATGAGGTAGCAATCGCTTGGCAAGAGATTTTGAGACGAAAGGCGCCAGCTGGCCTACTGCTCTCCCGCCAGAATCTTCCGGTAATTGATCGAGCGAGCTTCAATAGCGCTGATGGTGTTGCAAGAGGTGCTTACGCCCTAAATGATGAGAAAAATCCAGAATTGATAATAATTGCAACCGGTTCGGAGGTCTCCCTCGCCCTCGCTGCCCTTTCCGAACTTACGGCCAAGGGAGTTAAAACGAGAGTCGTAAGTGCCCCATGTCTGGAATGGTTTAAAGCACAACCCGAGAGTTACAAAGATGAACTTTTGCCTAAGAGCGTTAAGGCGCGCGTAAGCGTTGAAGCAGGAATTGCACAAGGCTGGCGCGATCTGATTGGCGATGCCGGTGAATCCATATCAATCGAGCACTTTGGCGCCTCAGCCTCGCATACGACTCTATTTAGTGAATTTGGTTTTACCGTTAAAAGAGTGATTGAAGCTGCCGAAGCTACTTTGAAGCGAGTTCGTTGATGTCGCTTGAAAAAATTTCTAACGCTGGAGTATCGGTATGGCTAGATGATCTCTCTAGAGAGCGGATGGTAAAGGGTGGCAAAGCTAGTTATTTGCCCCAGCTGATTGAGAACGACTTTGTCGTCGGAGTTACAACTAACCCAGCTATCTTCTCATCGGCTATCGCCAACTCGGATCTCTATAAAGATGACATTGCCTCGCTACATGGAAGAGGATTGAGCGCCGAAGAAATTATTACTGAGTTAACCACTTCGGATGTACGGCAGGCATGTAATCTTTTTCGTTCCGTCTTTGAACGAACCCATGGAGTCGATGGCCGCGTCAGTATTGAGGTAGATCCAAGGCTCGCACGGGATACCGAAGGAACCATTAGACAAGCTCGCGAACTATGGAAACTCGTTGGTGCATCGAATGTTCTGATAAAGGTTCCAGCCACAAAAGAGGGCTTGCCTGCTATTCGTACATTGACTGCGGAGGGCATAAGCGTAAATGTGACGATAATCTTTTCGGTATCGCGCTATCAAGCTGTCTTGGATTCCTTTATAGCCGGGCTTGAGGATCGACTCGCTAATGGTCAATCCATAACGGATATCCATTCGGTCGCATCGTTCTTCATTAGTCGCGTCGATACAGAAATCGATAGTCGACTCAATGATCCAAGTCACCAAGCTCTCAAAGGTCGCGCTGCGCTCGCTAACGCACGTCTTGCTTACGAACACTTTATTGAGATTGAATCCAGCGAACGCTGGCGAGCGCTTGCTAAATCTGGTGGAAACATTCAGCGACCTCTCTGGGCATCTACGGGAGTGAAAGACCCCAATTACAGCTCCACCATGTACGTTTTAGATCTCGTAGCAGATAAAACTGTTAACACAATGCCCGAATCCACCCTTTCCGCTCTCCGTTCAAGCTCAGATTTCAGCGGAGACACAATAACTGGACGGTTTGCTGAAGCGAGAGACACCCTTTCGCAACTTGCAAATATTGGTATAGATATCGAATCCGTTGCTGAAAAATTGGAGAGCGAAGGAATCGATAAATTCATAAAACCTTGGATGGAGTTAATTGCTGTGGTGGAGCGAGCAAAGGGGTGATCAAGCTTCACGGAATCACAAATCGCGACTCAGATTGGGACGCTCTTAACGCGATAACTTCTCGCCTTGCAAATAAGGATTCCAGTATCTGGGGTCCCGAAGCACAAGCTGAGGCCGAGATTCGTTTGGATTGGGTTGATCTGCCAACAACTTCGCGCGATTTATTGCCAGTTCTCGATGCGCTCTCTGCTTGGTCGCGTGAAATTGGACATACAAATTTTATTCTTTGTGGAATGGGTGGTTCATCTTTAGCGCCTGAGGTAATTGCTGCGCACTACAAACGTGCGCTCATCATTCTGGATTCAACTCAACCTGATCAAGTAAATGACGCGCTGAAGTCGGACTTAAGTAAAAGTTGCATAATCGTTGCATCAAAATCGGGGAGCACAATTGAAACGGCCTCACAGAAAGCTCTCTTTCAAGAAGCGCTCGTATCATCCGGGCTAGATCCAAGTAATCACATGGTGATAGTTACCGATCCAGATAGCCCACTACATAAATCAGCGCTCGAAGATGGCCTAAAAGTAGTTACCGCAAATCCCAAAGTAGGCGGCAGGTTTAGTGCGCTAAGCGCATTTGGCCTTACTCCTGCGGCTTTGATTGGAATTGATGTATCTGTCTTACTCGATGATGCATACGAAGCTGCGCAGGAGTTTACAAAAACAGACTCTCCCGTGGTCGCTTTTGCCTCGCTCCTTGCCAAGCCCGAGTTCTCCTTCGCTAAGTTTTATGACAAAAACTCCGACTTCCCGGGACTTGCTGATTGGATTGAACAACTCGTTGCTGAATCCACAGGTAAAGAAGGTCGCGGAGTACTACCGGTGATTCTCAACTCTAAACCCACTGCACAAAGTAACGTCATTACATTTAATCAGAATGATCCGCTCGCCGTCGTAGGTAACCTCGGTGCACAATTCATCTTCTGGGAGTGGGTAACCGCTCTTCTTTGTTACCTGTTAAGGGTTGATCCCTTTAATCAGCCCAATGTCGCTGAATCAAAGGAGCGAACTGGGAAAATTCTTGCCAATTGGAGCGATGATTTTGGTCGCCCGGCTTTGGAAACTCCAAACTTATCTATCTACAGTGAAATCGAATTAGATTCACTTGAAGGGTACTTAGCCCAATCTGGAAATGGTAAGTACCTATCCATCATGGCTTATTTGAATCGCAACACCGCAGAAGATGTAATTGAATTGAGAGATTACCTCGAGAGAGCACTTGGAATTCCAACAACCTTTGGGTGGGGGCCAAGATTTCTACATTCGACCGGCCAATTTCATAAAGGCGGCCCGCTGGTCGGTTCATTTATTCAGATTACGAGATCTTCAGCTTTGGAAATTCCTATTCCAGTAGCGGGCTACGGTTTCGAAAGATTGGTTTTAGCCCAGGCGCTCGGTGACTTTGAAGCGCTAAAGATGCGAAACCTTCCGGTGATGCGAATTCACTTGAAGGATGAGCGAGTTGGAATAGCCGAACTGGTTGAGGCGGCTAGAAAACTAAAGAACTAGTCCTCTTCTTCAGCGCGGAGCTTTTTCAACGCTGCTTCGAGAATCTTCTTTGCTTCTGCCTCAGTTCGACGTTCTTTTACGTAGGCAAGGTGTGTTTTATATGGCTCATTCTTAGTAGGTGAAGGTGGATTATTTTTATCCCGTCCAGCAGGGAATCCACAGCGAGGGCAATCCCACTCATCTGGGATGGCAACTGTTCCATCATCGGCGAAGGATGGTTTAGTTTCATGGCCATTTAGACACCAATAAGAGATTCTAAAACGAGCAATTGCTTCACCGCGTTCGGCTTCACCCATGGGGCCAGCGCCGACACGAGAACCTCTAATTGCGCTTCCACCGGCCATTTTCTCTCCTTAACTATCCACTCTGGATTACTCAGTAACCCAGCGAAAACCTTTTATTTCAATACCAAATTTTATTTCAATACCAAACCAAGTGCGATTACTGAGGCGAACCACAAGCCGCCTACGACAATTGTTATCCGATCTAGATTCTTCTCGACAACTGAGGAGCCGCCATATGTTGAGGAGAGGCCGCCACCAAAGAGATCTGATAGGCCGCTTCCCTTTCCCTTATGAAGAAGTACGAGAACGATCATCAGAATACTCGTGATCAAAAGAAGGATCGAGAGCGCCAGTGCCACTTAATTTCTCCTGCCTCAATATCTATGCGAAGTGCGAATATTACCTTGCCCGAGGGCTTCGAACCCCTCAGATCACCCTATGGAACTTACAGATTCGGGCAAATTCCTCCGGATCCAGGCTCGCACCACCCACAAGCGCCCCATCCACATCGGTCTGGCGCATGATGTCAACAACATTTGCTGACTTAACCGACCCACCATAAAGAATTTTCGCGTTCTCGGCGATTTCTTCGTTGGCAATTTTCTTAAGTTCATTTCTTATCGCGCTACATACTTCCTGGGCATCTTCCGGGGTAGCAGTCTTACCAGTGCCTATCGCCCAAACGGGTTCATAAGCGAAGACAATCTTCTTCAAATCAGGTTTATGCAACCCTTTCAAACCCGCTCTTACCTGATTGAGCACGTATTCAACTTGATTTCCGGACTCACGAATCGCTAACTCTTCTCCGATACAGAAGATCGGCGTCATCTCGTTATCAAGAACCGCGCGGATCTTTCGATTCACTAACTCATCGCTTTCGCCATGAATTGCCCTCCTCTCGGAGTGTCCAACAATTACAAATGAGCAATCTAATTTCTTCAACATCGAACCAGAAATATCGCCTGTGAATGCGCCTGATTTTTCTGGGGAGATATCTTGTGCGCCGTAAGAAATACGTAAGCGATCACCATCGACAAGAGTCTGTACTGATCGGATATCGGTAAATGGTGGAATTATCACTACATCTACTGCATCGAAATCTCGCTCTTCTAACGAATAGGCAAGCTTTTGGGTAACTGCGATTGCCTCTAGATGATTTAAATTCATCTTCCAGTTACCAGCCATTAGGGGTCTTCTACTCATATTGCAATCCTCTCATGCGATTAGGTACCAATTCGTTTAAGGCAGTCGATTTTGAAAGAAGAGTTACGCCAACGCTTGTAGGCCCGGCAGTTCCTTGCCTTCTAAATACTCGAGAGATGCCCCACCGCCTGTTGATATGTAACCAAAATCTTTATCGGCGAATCCCAGAGCGCGGACAGCTGCAGCCGAATCGCCACCTCCGACTACTGATAATCCCTCGACCTTGGTTAGAGATTCTGCGACTACTCGAGTCCCGGCTGAAAAATTCCTAAATTCAAATACACCCATCGGTCCATTCCAAAAGACGGTTTTGCAATTGGCAATCGCAGCAGCAAAGGTAGCCGCGCTCTCTGGGCCGATATCTAGGCCCATCTGATCCGATGGAATGGAGTTTGAAGGTACGGTCGTCGGATTTTCATCTGCAAACTTTGGCGCTACAACTACATCGGTGGGTAAGTAAAGTTCCACGCCGCGCTCCTTAGCGCGATTGATAATTGCTTTAACGGTATCGATTGATTCCGCCTCAAATAGCGAAGTGCCGATCTGGTGGCCTTGAGCTGCAAGAAAAGTGAAGACCATGCCACCGCCAACTGCAAGGACATCTACTTTCTCAATCAAGTTCGTTATTACACCAATTTTGTCCGAGACTTTAGCTCCTCCCAGAACAACTCCATATGGTCGCTTGGGATTTTCGGTGAGTTGACGGAGTACATCTACTTCTGCACTCACCAACTTTCCAGCAGCATGAGGTAGAAGTTGGGCTAATTCATAGACTGAGGCGTGCTTGCGATGAACCGCACCAAAACCATCTCCGACGTAGAGATCTGCATAACTTGCCAATTTCTTAGCTAGGTCTAATCGCTCTTCATCGGACTTCGAAGTTTCGCCACTTTCGTACCGAATATTTTCCAAGAGCACGACGCCGCCTGGTTTTATCGAAGCAACGGCAGCCTTGGCTGAGTCGCCAATCACGTCAGTTGCAAATACGACTTCCTGCCCAAGAAGTTCTCTCAATCGTTCTGCAATGGGAGCAAGAGATAGTTCAGGTTTTCGCTCGCCTTTTGGTCTGCCTAAATGAGCACATATGACTAGCGATGCTCCAGCGCTTAAAAGGTAGTTGATTGTTGGCAGTGAAGCTCTTATTCGCCCATCATCGGTAATTATCCGTTTTCCGGTTCCATCATCTTGCAAGGGTACGTTGAGATCGCATCGAAGAAAGACCCGCTTGCCTTGGTAAGAGAGTGAATCGAGAGTCTTAACCACTTGGTTTCCGTGCGATTAAAAGAGTTAGAGACTCTTGCCGATGAAGGACATCAAATCTACAAGGCGATTTGAATAGCCCCACTCGTTGTCATACCAAGAGGCGACTTTCGCTTGATTGCCAATCACCTTAGTTATGCCTGCGTCAAAAATACTTGAGTGAGGATCAGTAACGATATCGGTCGAGACGATTGGATCTTCGGTGTAGCGCAAAATTCCCTTAAGAGGACCTTCGGCTGCTTTCTTCATCGCAGCATTGACTTCTGCAGCGCTTGTCTCCTTGGCGAGTTCGACCGTCAAATCTGTGATTGATCCCGTAGGGACTGGAACGCGCAGCGCATAACCATCGAGTTTGCCCTTCAATTCTGGCAAAACAAGTCCGATAGCTTTTGCAGCGCCGGTAGAGGTTGGGATGATATTTGTGGCTGCGGCGCGGGCCCTCCGGAGATCTTTGTGTGGAAAGTCCAAGATGACCTGATCGTTGGTGTAAGCATGAACGGTAGTCATAAATCCACGGACAATTCCAAAATTCTCATGCAGGACCTTGGCCATCGGGGCAAGGCAGTTCGTTGTGCAAGAAGCGTTAGAGATGATGTTGTGCTTAGCTGGATCATAAGCTGAATCATTAACGCCCAAAACTAAAGTGACATCTTCGTCCGTGGCTGGAGCAGAAATAACAACCTTCTTAGCGCCCCCCACAAGGTGCTTGCCGGCATCAGAGGCCTTGGTAAAGCGGCCCGTTGATTCAATCACGATTTCGGCGCCAACTGATCCCCACTGGAGTGCGGCTGGGTCTTTCTCGGCAAATACTCGAATCTTTTTTCCGCCAATAGTCAACGAATCATCGTCAAATGTAACTTCTTGGTTGATTCGACCAAGAATTGAATCGTATTTAATCAAGTGAGCCAATGTGTCGATACTGGTGAGATCGTTGACTGCAACTATTTCTATTGGAGCGTTAGAGGCGAGCGCCGCGCGGAGAAAATTTCGACCAATTCGACCAAAACCATTGATGCCAACTTTGACCATGATTACACCCTTTATAAATACTTTGAGAAATTATGCGCCACGACCTTGTGGACCCGGGGGAAGTCTATCAGCGCTGGTTATTTATCCAAACTAGTTGAAGACATCAGGTTAGTTGAGGAGATCAGGCGAAAGCCCAGCTTCAGTATCTGGGATACCTAATTCAGAGGCCCGCTTATCTGCCATCGCCAAAAGTCGCCTAATGCGACCTGCAATAGCATCTTTAGTCATCGGCGGTGAGGCGAGCGAACCAAGTTCTTCCAAACTAGCTTGGCCATGATTGATACGAAGCTCTCCGGCATCTCGCAAATGCTTTGGGATATCTTCGCCGAGAATCTCAAGAGCGCGTTGTACTCGTGCCGATGCAGCAACTGCTGCTCTTGCTGAACGTCTTAAATTTGCATCATCAAAATTAGCGAGACGATTAGCGGTAGCCCTCACTTCTCTCCTCATTCGACGCTCTTCCCAAGCAAGAACGCTCTCATGAGCCCCAAGGCGCGTTAATAGAGAAACGCTCCACGCCAAGCTGCTTCTGCATCACAGACTCCTGCTGAAACAACTTGTGGTGGAAGTCCGCGTACTGGACGGCCATTTGAATCTACAAGTCCAGTCTGACGAGCCAACGCATCTCCATCGCGAAGTACTCGGACCAAATATCGACTTCCTTTTCGCAGACCACCGGCGCTAATCACCGCAAGGTCAGATTCATGTCCATAAATATCGGCAATATCCTTGCGAACTCTGCGCGCTCCTTGCGCGGTATCTAACTCGATCTCTACCATGATTTTTCCGGAGGAGATGTGCAAGCCACCTGCAAATCGCAGGATCGAGGAGACTTCGGCCTTACGGCAACAAGGCTTTGAAATTGAGAGTCGACTTAATTCGTCTTTGACAGATGAGGTCATTGCCATGAGCGTTATCTAAGCATCTCCCCCGCAAAAATGTTGCGGAATACTGAAACTAATTTTCCAGAATCATGATGATTACTACCTGGGGCGGTTGCGAGATCGGCCACAATCAACTGGCCACCCATATCTTTGACAATTGCACCCAGCGCACTACTCAAATCTTGATTTGTCATAATTGACTGATCTGCTATCGCAAAATCGCACCCGAGCGATGGAGCAAACCTCTGGAGCAACCTAAGGTGTTCTGCCGCAGAGCTCCCAGCAAATTCATCTCCGACTGCGCTGGGGTTTGCATCAAGATTCAAGACGATAATTTTCCTAGCTTTCGAGCGCGCAATTGCAGCGAGCTGTTCCTTGAGGAGTAGATGTGGCAGAACGCTTGAGAACCATGATCCTGGTCCGAAAGTGAGCCAATCAGCGCTTGCGATTGCAGCCAAGCCTTGTGGAGTCGCAGGCGCATCAGGCGGAATCAGAGTTAGATTCTCGAGTGCACCTTTTCCGAGCGCAACTTCTTTCTGTCCGCGAATTACTTGGATTCCTTGCCAATTCTTAAATGTTCCTTCGATATCAAGTGGAGTAAGTGACATAGGAAGAACTCGTCCCACTACTTTTAGCAGCGCGCCGACTCGATCTAGACCTTGGATCGGATCTCCATCTCTATCCCAAAGCGCCGCTAGAAGTAAGTTACCAATGGCATGTCCATTTAGTTCGCCCTCTGAAGTGAAGCGATATTGCATCAAGTCAGCCCAATTACGCCCCCATTCATCATCGGCGCATAAGGCAGCAAGCGCCATCCGCAGATCTCCTGGTGGTAGTGAATTGAATTCAGCTCGTAATCTGCCGCTTGAGCCACCATTATCAGCGACAGTAACAATTGCAGTTATGTCTGGAGTTAGTTGACGTAGCGCTTTCAACATAGCGGCAAGACCATGTCCGCCGCCAAATGAAACTACTTTCAACGCTCTCTCCCGAGATCACGATGTATCGCATGAGCTGAAACCGATGCATCTTTAGAAATCTCAAGACCATTTAAACGCTTAGCTAGTTCTTCAGCGACAGCAACGCTCCGATGCTTCCCGCCGGTGCACCCTATTGCTAGAGTCAAAAACTTCTTTCCTTCATTTAGATATCCGCGGGCAATGCTGTCAAAAAGAGCGACATACCGATCGAGAAATTCTGGAACTGCGGTCGCATTTAGAACCGCATCGCTAACTTCTTTATCAAGGCCGCTCTTCGGTCTTAGTTCTACTTGCCAATGTGGATTCGGGATGAATCGACAGTCCATCACTAAATCTGCATCTGCTGGAATACCGAACTTGTATCCAAACGAGAGGACATTTACTTTGAGTGCAGCAAGTGAACCGCTCTGGAAGAGCTCTTTTATCTTTCGCTCTAGTTGGTGAATGTTGAGTTGTGAAGTATCTACAACCAAATCCGCGCCAGATCTCAATTCGCGCAATTTTTCACGCTCACGTTCGATACCATCAACAATTCGGTCATTGCCTTGGAGCGGATGTGGTCTACGGGAAGATTCAAAACGAGTGATTAAGACTTCATCTGATGCATCAACAAAAACTATCTTCCGGGAGACGCCCTTTTCGACCAATTCAGCGAGAGCTCGATTCAAATCATCAAAGAACTGGCGACCGCGAACATCAATTACAACCCCAATCGAGTCGGAGGTCCGCTCGGTCATATCGAGTACAGCGGTAAGTAGGGATGGCGGAAGATTGTCTATTACATACCATCCGGAATCTTCCATCGAGTGAGCAACGGTCGAGCGCCCAGCTCCGCTCATTCCAGTTATGACGACTACTTCCCGTGCCATGGCTTCATCATGCTATCCATGTCAAGGATGCTCAATGATCTCCCCCGTTTGAGCATCTACTTCAATAGCGCTCTCCATAGCGCTCAGTTTTTCATGTATGACCATCGCAGTTTTCTCGCCAATTCCAGGAACCGCCGCGATCTCATTGATATTGGCCTTCCTAAGCGCCGCAACAGAACCAAATCTTTCAATCAGAGCGCTCCGCCGACTCTCACCCAGCCCTGGAATCTCATCCAATAGTGATTCAAGCATTAGACGGGAACGTTTGGAGCGATGGAAAGTAATCGCGAAACGATGCGCTTCATCACGGATACGCTGCACAAGGTAGAGCGCCTCGCTATTTCTTGGCAGTACTACTGGATAGGCACGATCGGGAAACCAGATTTCCTCCAATCTCTTTGCCAGTCCAACTAGAGCGACATCGGTTATCCCAAGTTCAGCTAAAGCACGCGCTGCCGCATTTACTTGGCCGCGACCACCGTCCACAATCACGAGTTGGGGCGGGTAAGCGAATCTAGGCTTTTTCGCGCCAAGAGTATTCAACTCTTCTAGATCAAGTTCTTTCTCCTCTATGTAGCGCTTGAAGCGTCTCGTTATCACGTGATGCATAGCGCGCGTATCATCGAATTTCTCGCGATCATCGATACCGAAGCGGCGATAGTCACTCTTCTTAGGTTGACCATCTTCAAAGACAACCATGGAAGCAACCACTGAAGTTCCTTGGATATTTGAAATATCAAAACACTCGATCCGAAGTGGTAGTTCATCTAGTTCTAAGGCCGAGGCTAAATCCTCTAAAGTGCGCCCCGAAACGCCCGCATCATTTGCGCGTTTGCTCAAGAATTGCACTAAGGCGTGGTGCGCATTTCGTTTAACTGTTTCTAAAATTTCTTGTTTCTCACCTCGCTGGGGCAAGTGGATGTTCGTCTTGCTTTTGGCACGTTGCGAGAGAAGCTCCGCTAAAGAATCGCTATCTCCTACTTCAACATTTACATAGATTTCTCGGGGAAGTTCAAATTCTCTATATATGAGCTCTAACGTTGCTTCAATGAGCGCATCTTCCTCAGGCAGATTCGCCCGATCCATGATCCAAGATCTTGATCCAACAATCCTTCCATTCCTTACTCTGAAAATTGAGGCTGCTGAGTGCGTTATATCGTCATGAAGTGCAACGAAGTCTGCAGAAATTGAATCTGAGATAGCTGCATCCGTTGACTCACTCGCCAATTCGAGCGCTTTCAAGCGATCCCTAATCTTTGCAGCTCGCTCGAACTGCTCCGCTTCTGCGGCCCGCTCCATCTCTTCCTTAAGCCGGGACTCCAGATCATTTGCACCATGTTCCATGAAGTCGCTCAACTTTGAGATTAGATCGCGGTGTTCTGAGGAAGTAATTCGCCCTACGCAGGGTGCAGCACACTTTCCGATATCACCTAAGAGACATTGGCGTTTACTTCTAACGGCCTGTTCAAAATTACTTTTCGAGCATGAGCGGATAGGAAATAGTTCCAGTATGAGATCAAAGGTAGTCCGCAGCGCCCAAGCATGTGCGAATGGACCGAAGTACCTTAGGCCCTTCTGTTTCGCTCGCCGGGTGATAAAAATTCGCGGAAACTCATCGTTTAACGAAAGCGCTAGAAATGGATATGACTTGTCATCGCGGAATTGCACATTGAACTCCGGGCTCTCCTCCTTTATCCACGTGAACTCAAGTTGAAGCGCTTCTACCTCGGAATCAACGACGGTCCAATCCACACGATTTGCGGCGTGAACCATACGATTTGTCTTCTCCGGTAAGTTCTTTTGAAAATATGAGTTGAGCCGATTCTTAAGGTTCCGAGCTTTCCCAACATAGATGACTCGATCTTGCGCATCAAAGAAACGATAAACGCCGGGTTCCTCTGGAACACCAGTCGGTCTATAGCTATTTGGATCTGTCATTTCTGATAGCCGATAGTTATCTGGCTTTTAGTTTGAGCGCTTCGCTCAAGAAACGTCCGGTATAACTTGCCTTGTTCTTGGCAACTTCTTCTGGCGTGCCGGAAGCAACAACCGTTCCGCCTCCTGAGCCTCCTTCTGGGCCGAGGTCAATAACCCAATCGGCAGATTTGATGACATCAAGATTATGTTCGATAACTACCACTGTATTCCCTGTCTCGACAAGGCGTTGCAGAACTCCAAGTAACTTTCGAACATCCTCGAAGTGGAGTCCAGTAGTTGGTTCATCTAAGACATAGATGGTTCGACCAGTCGAACGCCGTTGCAACTCAGTCGCTAGCTTTACTCGTTGGGCTTCTCCCCCAGAAAGAGTTGGAGCTGATTGACCTAAGCGGACATAACCCAAACCAACATCGCATAAGGTCTTTAGGTAACGGTGTATCGCAGGAATTGACTCGAAGAATTCACTTGCCTTCTCAATCGGCATATCTAGAACTTCAGCGATTGTCTTACCTTTGTAATGGACTTCTAGCGTCTCTCGGTTATATCGAGCGCCATGACAAACTTCACAAGGTACATAGACATCAGGTAAGAAGTTCATCTCAATAGTGATGGTTCCATCACCGGCGCAGTTCTCGCAGCGACCACCTTTCACATTAAAAGAGAATCTTCCTTGTTGGTAGCCACGTACCTTCGCCTCGCTGGTCTCAGCAAAGAGAGCTCGGATCTTGTCAAACACTCCAGTGTAGGTTGCTGGATTAGATCGTGGAGTTCTACCGATAGGAGATTGATCAACATGAACAACTTTGTCGAGATGATCGATTCCGGTAACGGTTCGATGGCGTCCCGGAACAACGCGCGCGCCATTTAATTTGTTGGCAAGGACTGAGTACAGGATGTCGTTGACCAGCGTTGACTTTCCAGAACCGCTTACGCCAGTTACTGCAACAAAAAGCCCAAGTGGGAATGTGACATCGATTGACTTGAGGTTATTCTCTTTTGCCTCTTTTACAACTAGTGACCGCTTTGAATCTACCTTTCGGCGTGATTTTGGGATCGCAATCGAACTTCTTCCCGAAATGTAAGCTCCGGTAATTGATTTCTTAGACTCAATCAGGCTGGCTAAATCTCCTGATACGACAATCTCGCCACCATGTTCTCCTGCGCCCGGGCCGATATCAACGATCCAATCGGCAGTTCGAATCGTCTCCTCGTCATGCTCAACAACTATCAAGGTGTTTCCGAGATCTCTTAAATGTGTCAAAGTATCGATCAGGCGCCGGTTATCTCGTTGATGCAGACCAATACTTGGCTCATCGAGTACATAAAGGACCCCTACAAGACCGGAACCAATTTGAGTAGCAAGACGTATTCGTTGCGCTTCTCCACCAGATAGCGAGGCCGCGGCTCGTGCCAGAGTTAGGTACTCAAGCCCCACATCAAGTAAAAATCCGAGTCGAGCGTTAACCTCTTTCATCACTCGTTCGGCGATCTTTGCCTCTCGCGCACCCAGCTTTATCTCTTTTAGAAACTTGGCACATTCATCGATTGAAAGTTCACAGATTTCAGAAATGTTCTTCCCGCCGACCGTTACTGCTAAGACTTCTGGCTTCAATCGTGAGCCATTACAAACCGCGCAAGGTGTCTCACGCATATATGCCTCGTACTTTTCGCGGCTATAGTCGCTCTCTGTCTCGCCGTGCCTCCGTTCAATAAATGGAATTACGCCCTCGAATCCAGTCGAGTAACTTCGAACCCGTCCATATCTATTCTTATATTTGACGTGTACTTCATACTCGTAGCCATTCAATATCGCAGCTCTAGCTTTCTCGGAGAGTTTGCGCCAAGGAGTATCCATAGAGAACTTCACATCTTTAGCAAGCGCTTCCAAGAGATTATTAAAGTATTCAGAAGTCTGTCCGCCTGCCCAAGGAGCGATTGCTCCCTCATTGATTGAAATGGAGTCATCTGGAATTACTAGCTCTTCATCTACCACTAACTTTGATCCGATTCCAGTGCACTCTGGACATGCTCCGAATGGAGAGTTAAACGAGAACGAACGAGGTTCCATCTCCTGGAAAGAAAGTCCACACTCGTGGCAAGCTAATAGCTCGCTATAGGTGCGCTCTCGTTCTTCTTTAGCTTTGGCATCTACAAACTCGAGCGTTACCAAACCATTTGCTAATCGAAGCGCAGTTTCGATTGAATCTGTTAGCCGCTGTTTTGCATCAGGTTTCGCCGTCAGTCGGTCAATCACAACTTCGATTGTGTGCTTCTCTTGCTTCTTTAATTTCGGCGGTTCGCTTAGTTGAACAGTGACACCATCGACTCGCGCCCTTGAATATCCTTGTGCTAACAAATCCTTAAATAGATCTGCAAACTCTCCTTTTCGAGAACGGATCATCGGCGCTAGTACTTGGAATCTAGTCTCAGCGGGCAAGCTAAGAATTTGATCGACGATGTTTTGGGGGGTCTGCTTTGCGATTGGTTTTCCGCACTTAGGACAGTGCGGCTTTCCAGCTCTGGCAAATAGCAATCGAAGATAGTCATAGACCTCGGTAATGGTTCCTACCGTTGAACGAGGGTTTCGATTTGTCGATTTCTGATCGATAGAGACCGCTGGCGATAGACCCTCGATGAAGTCGACATCAGGTTTATCCATCTGCCCCAAGAACTGGCGGGCGTAGGCAGAGAGCGATTCAACATAGCGTCGCTGACCCTCGGCGAAGATTGTGTCGAAGGCGAGTGATGATTTTCCTGATCCAGATAAACCAGTGAAGACAATCAAAGAGTTACGAGGTAGATCGAGCGATACATTCTTGAGGTTATGTTCGCGAGCGCCTCTGACTACTAATCGTTCAGCGCTCATTTGATTCCACCCTCATCCATACTACGAAGTTCACGCTTAAGTTCTTTGATCTCATCGCGCAATCTCGCGGCTAACTCAAATTGGAGTTCGGCAGCGGCATTGCGCATCTGTTCGGTTAGGGATTCGATCAAACCGAGAAGTTCAGCTCTGGGCAAGGCTACGAGCGACTTGGCATGAACGCCAACCGGAGTCTCGCTCACTCCACGTCGTTTACCCCCACCGACTAGGTTCTCCGTGTCTTCGCTCTCGCGTTCGATCAAATCTGTTATATCTGCAATCTTCTTGCGAAGCGGTTGCGGATCAATTCCCATAGCCTCGTTATAAGCAATCTGTTTTGCCCTACGTCGATTGGTCTCTTCAATAGCGTTTCGCATCGAATCCGTAAGGTTATCGGCATACATGTGTACTTCACCCGAAACATTTCTCGCCGCTCTACCTATTGTCTGGATTAGCGAACGAGTAGAGCGCAAGAAGCCCTCTTTATCAGCATCAAGGATTGATACTAAAGAAACTTCAGGAAGATCAAGTCCTTCACGTAGTAAGTTAATTCCGACCAAAACATCGTATTCACCAAGTCGTAACTCCCGTAGTAGCTCAACTCTTCTCAAGGTGTCCACTTCTGAGTGAAGGTAACGAACCCGAATTCCGGCATTAGCAAAATAATCGGTGAGATCTTCCGCCATCTTCTTTGTGAGCGTGGTTACTAATACCCGCTCATTACGTTCTGCTCTTCGGTCTATCTCAACCCTCAAATCATCAATCTGATTCTTGGTTGGCTTAATGATTATCTTCGGATCGATTAGACCGGTTGGACGGATTACTTGCTCCACAAAGACCCCGCCAGCTTTATCCATTTCATAAGGACCAGGTGTTGCAGAAAGGTAGACCTTCTGAGGAGTTCTTTCGAGAAACTCATTAAAGGTAAGCGGTCGATTATCCATTGCGCTGGGCAATCTAAAGCCGTGCTCTACCAAAGTGCGCTTGCGTGAAGCATCGCCTTCAAACATGGCACCAATTTGTGGCACCGTAATATGTGATTCATCAATTACACATAAGAAATCTTCCGGGAAATAATCGAGTAGACAGTTGGGAGCGGAGCCCGCGGCTCTGCCATCGATATGCCTAGAGTAGTTCTCAATCCCAGAACAGAAGCCGAGCTGCTGAATCATCTCTAAATCAAATTGGGTTCGCATCCGCAGTCGCTGTGCTTCAAGAAGCTTGTTCTGTTGTTCAAGCTCTTTGAGGCGAATCGCTAACTCGGCTTCGATATCTGCCATCGCTCGTTTCATCGTGGCCGGGCTTGCGGAGTAATGGGTGGCTGGGAATATAAATACTTCTTTAACGTCGCTGACTATCTCGCCAGTCAGCGGATTTAAAGTAGTTAATCGCTCAATATCATCACCAAACATCTCAATTCGAATTGCAAGTTCTTCATAAACTGGAATTATCTCGATAGTGTCTCCGCGCACTCGAAATGTTCCGCGTTCAAATGCGATGTCGTTGCGTTTATACTGAATATCTACAAACTTTCTAAGCAGCGCATTGCGATCACAGCTATCTCCTACATTAACTCGCACCATTCGATCTATGTATTCCTGAGGTGTGCCGAGGCCGTAGATACAAGACACCGTAGCCACAACTACTACATCTCGGCGAGTAAGAAGAGAGTAGGTAGCTGAGTATCTAAGTCGTTCGACCTCCGAATTTATCGAAGCATCCTTTTCGATGAAGGTATCGGTTTGTGGTACATAAGCCTCAGGCTGGTAGTAGTCGTAATAGGAAACGAAGTATTCGACCGCATTGTTTGGAAGCAACTCCTTAAACTCGTTAGCTAGTTGTGCGGCAAGTGTCTTATTGGGAGCTAGCACAAGAGTGGGGCGCTGTACTTGTTCGATGAGCCATGCAACAGTCGCAGATTTTCCAGTTCCAGTCGCACCGAGAAGGACGATATCGGGTTCACCGCGATTAACCCGTTCGGTTAAGTTTGCGATGGCGCTTGGCTGGTCACCCGCAGGTTTGAAATCACTTATAACTTCGAAAGGCTGATCTGCCCTTGGAGTGCTGGTAATAGCACGAGTCATTTTTTTACTCGCGGAAGAATCTCGCGCTCCCAAAGCTCCGCAACGGCGCGCTCAAGTTCCTCAACTGAACCGTTATTTCTAATTATGAAATTAGCTATTGACTCACGTTGAGAATCGGTAGCTTGGGCGGAGATCCTCCGTTCAATCTCGTAACTTTTAAGGCCTCGCTCGTTGAGGCGAGCCTTTCGCACCTCTAGATCCGCCGAAACTGTTATCACAAAATCAAAGCGACCGGCACCTTTTGTCTCAAACAGGAGAGGTATTTGGTTAATGACCACCCCATCACTCGGAACACGAGCGGCGATCTTCAAAGCAGCTTCTCTTACTTTTGGATGAATTATTTCCTCTAAATCGCGCCGCGCACTCTCATCTTTAAAAACTATTTCCGCTAACTTGGAACGATCAATCTCACCACCATTTAGGATTCCATCCCCAAAGCGAGAAAGAACTTCATCAAAACCCTCTGTACCTCGTTCAATCACCTCACGGGCAAGTTGATCAGAGTCAATAACAACTGCTCCGAGTTCCTGGAAGAACTCACCGGCCAGTGACTTACCTGAGCCAATCCCTCCAGTCAGTGCAATCGAGAGCATCTGATTTTCTCCAAAGCTAGTAAAGAGCCTCTTCCAAATAGAAAGAACAGGACCAGATTAAATCCGGCCCTGTTCTCATCAATAACTACTCTGCTGTCGCAGTCTGTTCAGCTTGTGGTTCTGCTGCTGCAGCAGCCGCATCGGCGGCTTGTGCTTCAGCTTTCTGCTTCTTATGAGCAAGGAAGCGAGCTTGGGCTTCTGCGTATTGGCGCTCCCACTCCTCGCGCTGTGTCTCATACCCTGGCTTCCATTCTTGTGTTTGAGGATCGAAGCCTTCTGGATAGATGAAGTTGCCATTCTCGTCATAGCGAGCAGGCATTCCGTATTGAGTTGGATCGAATGCCTCTACCGGAACATCATGTCCTTCGTTGGCTTGCTTAAGCGATAACGAGATGCGACGACGCTCTAAATCAATATCTATGATCTTGACGAACAATTGATCGCCAACTTGTACAACCTGTTCTGGGATTTCAACATGGCGCTCTGCGAGTTCTGAGATGTGCACCAATCCCTCGATTCCATCAAATACGCGGATAAACGCGCCAAATGGAACGAGTTTTGTCACTTCACCTGGGACTACTTGATTAATCGTGTGGGTACGTGCGAATGCCTGCCATGGATCTTCTTGGGTTGCCTTGAGCGATAGCGAGACGCGTTCACGTTCGAAGTCAACTTCAAGAACTTCTACAGTGACTTCATCCCCTACCTCTACTACTTCACCTGGGTGATCAATATGCTTCCAAGAAAGTTCTGAGACGTGAACTAATCCGTCAACGCCACCAAGATCTACGAAAGCGCCAAAGTTGACGATTGATGAAACTACGCCTGAACGTACCTGTCCCTTTTGAAGTTGATTAAGGAATGTTGTACGCGACTCGGATTGAGTCTGTTCTAGATAAGCGCGGCGCGATAGCACCACGTTATTTCTATTCTTATCAAGTTCTATGATGCGAGCTTCGACTTGCTTGCCAATATATGGCGAGAGATCGCGTACTCGTCGCATTTCCACCAGTGATGCTGGGAGGAATCCGCGCAGGCCGATATCGACAATCAAGCCACCCTTGACTACCTCAATAACCGTTCCTACTACTACTTCGTCGCGCTCCTTCTTGCCTTCAATTTCGCCCCAAGCCTTCTCATACTGGGCGCGCTTCTTGGAGAGGATTAGGCGACCTTCTTTATCTTCCTTTTGAAGAACGAGAGCTTCAATTCGCTCTCCGACCTTTACTAATTCACTTGGATCTAAATCATTACGGATAGAAAGTTCGCGCGAAGGGATTACGCCTTCGGTCTTGTATCCAATATCTAGAAGTACTTCGTCTCGATCTACTTGTACGACGATGCCTGAGACTAGATCGCCATCATTGAAATTCTTGATTGTGCCTTCGATTGCGGCAAGGAATTCGGCTGCTGAGCCGACATCATTTACTGAAATTTGAGTTGACAAGGTGCTCCGTGGGGAAATGTAACTAGTAGGGCACGCTTAAAGTCTGACTCCAATTTATATTGGGCATTTCCTACTAGGTCCGAGGCGATGCAAGAGCCCTAAGCGAGGAGCGCAAGGCTACTTTCGATTCACCTCTCGGGTCAATTTGGGTGGCCTACCTAATGAGCTGCCAAATCCCAGCTCTTCCCAAAGCCAACATTTACATCCAATGGCGCCTTCAGCGGATAGGCGCCGCCCATCTCCTTGCGGACCATCTCTTCCAAGCGCTTCTGTTCGCCTTCACAAACCTCAAATATCAATTCATCATGAACTTGAAGCAAGAGTCGAGACTTAAATCCTCCATCGGTTAGCGCCCGTGCAACATGGAGCATCGCAACCTTAATTATGTCGGCGGCAGACCCTTGAATTGGAGCGTTTAAAGCAGCACGCTCGGCGACTTCTCTCCTTTGCCGATTCTCATGGTTTAAATCAGGAAGATAGCGCCGTCGCCCGAGAATGGTCTCGGTATATCCACGTTCGCGTGCAACCTTTACAACTTCCTTTAGATAATCTTGGATTCCACCAAATCTCTCAAAGTATCGACCCATCAACGCGCTCGCTTCAGCGGGAGCAATATCTAGTTGTTGAGCTAGTCCGAATGATGAAAGACCATATGCCAACCCATAAGACATCGCTTTAATTTGGCGGCGCATCTCTTGATCGACATCTTTAATGGACACATCAAAAACTTGTGCTGCTACCGTTGAGTGTAAGTCCTCACCTTCATGGAAAGCCTTAAGTAGTCCTGCATCTTCAGATAGATGTGCCATTATCCGCATTTCAATCTGGCTGTAGTCGGCGGTCATTAAATCAACAAAGGGAGCCTGAGCCACGAATGCATTTCTTATCTTTCTACCTTCATCGGTTCTAATTGGAATATTCTGGAGATTCGGATCAGTCGATGAAAGCCTTCCTGTCGCTGCCACTGTTTGTTGGAAAGTGGTGTGGATCCTTACATCTTCTGCAGTTGCCGCCAAAAGACCTTCGATGGTGGTCTTTAACTTTCCTACCTCTCGGATTCTCAAAAGATTATGCAAGACTGGATGGCCCGTCTTTGCCAACAACCATTCGAGTGATTCAGCATCGGTACTAAATCCTGTTTTGATCCGCTTAGTCTTGGGAAGCTTGAGTACCTCAAAGAGAATTGACTGAAGTTGCTTAGGAGAAGCAACATTGAACTCCTGGCCGGCCGCTTCATATGCTAACTGGGAGGCGCTGAACTCTTCGGCGGCAAAGAATTTCCGCAACCTTTCAAGTTCACTTCTATCAACTCCTATCCCCACTCGTTCCATTTCAGCTAGCAAGTGGAGAGTTGGCATTTCAAGCTCGAGGAAGAGTTTCAATAATTCGCGTTTCTCAAGTTCAGCCTTTAAAACACTCTCCAGGTCTAAAAGGTAGGTGGTCAGTTCTGGATTAAATGAACCACCAAAAAGGTCCGTACTGCCAGGATTAAGTACAACTCCGAGATAACGTGAAGTGAGCTCATCTATCTCAAGATCTCGAGTACCAGGGTTTAACAAGTAAGCAGCTAACTCGATATCAAAATCCGATTTTGCCATCAGTCCCATTCGGATTATTGGTTTTGCGCGGTGAGTTACTACTAGTGCATTAGTCTTCAGTTCAAGGTTAGTAGCTTCGCACTTAACTACATGTTCCTTGCTTAGCGCCACGAAAATCTCAGAATCAGAGAGCACCACTGCTATGGGTTCTTTTGCTTGTGAAACGCATCTTGCCAACTCTTCTTTTTGCAGTTGCTCAACTTTTATTTTGCGGACAACGCTTACCACAGGTTCAACTGATGCACCAGAAAGCGCTCGCGCCCGATCGCGCAGAGCTTTTATCTCTAATCTTTCAAAGAGCGCAATCGAACGATCTGTATCGATGCCACTCCACTCTAGCTCCGAAATGGCAAAGTCGATTGGTACGTCGTTTCTTAACTGAGTCAATTCTCTATTTCTTATGACGCTATTAACAGATTCTCTTAGAGAATCACCAGCTTTCCCGGGAACTTCATCAATGTGCGCAATCAACCCTTTAAGCGAGCCGAATTCCTTGATCCACTTTGCGGCCGTCTTTTCGCCAACTCCTGGGATAGAAGGCAAATTATCGCTGGGGTCGCCACGTAGAGCTGCAAAGTCGGGATACTGTTCGGGAGTCAAGCCATACTTTTCAATTACGGCTTCGGGATTCATTCGCGCTAATTCAGTTACGCCTTTTTTGGGATAAAGAACTGTCACTTTTTCAGTTACCAGCTGAAAGGTGTCCCGGTCGCCAGTACAGATAAGAACATCACTTGCACCATTGTCTTTTTCAACGATCGTGGCAAGTATGTCATCGGCTTCAAATCCTTCACATTCGAAACTTTTGATCTGAAATGCTTCAAGAAGCTCATTTATGTAAGAAATCTGTGAGCGAAACTCATCTGGTGTCTTAGCGCGGTTCGCTTTGTACTCGGGGAAAGCCTCCGTTCGAAAGGTTTTTCTCGAGACATCAAAGGCCGCCGCAATGTGAGTGGGTTTCTCATCGCGAATCAGATTCAACAGCATCGATGCAAATCCATAAATTGCGTTGGTGTGCTGTCCTGAGGAAGTCGAAAAATTCTCCAGCGGAAGGGCATAAAAGGCCCTGTAGGCAAGTGAATGTCCATCGATAAGTAGAATTCGCCGCTTCATCAAAGACAATCCTAGGCACAGCCACCTAGAATCCGCGCATGACCGATTTCATGGAAATTCTTCGCGAGCGCGGGCGAGGCGCGCTCGATAAGAAGATGGGCATTGAGATTATCGAAGCCTCACCAGAACGTCTCGTCGGTACTATGCCAGTTGAAGGTAACACGCAACCGATAGGCCTGCTTCATGGTGGCGCAAATGTAGTTCTAGCTGAAAGTCTTGGATCTGTTGGCACCCAACTTCACGCCGGTCCATCTAGACGGATCGTTGGCGTCGATATAAATGCAACTCATCATAAGTCTGCTACTACTGGCTTGGTTACCGCAGTAGCTACTGCAATTACTCTTGGGAAAACTCTATGTTCTTACAATGTTGAGATTACCAATGAGAATGGTGAACGGACTTGTACTGCTCGTATTACCTGTCTAATTCTGGGCGAACGCAAATAACAGACTAATCGAGTTCGTGAGCGCCAGTTCCCAAGTAAGCAGATTTAACGTGCGGATCATTTAGTAGATCCTTTCCACGCGCTTCTTTTGTAATAGAACCAGTTTCAAGAACATAAGCTCGATCAGAACGAGAGAGCGCTTGCTGAGCGTTCTGTTCTACCAAGAGAATCGTGACACCAAGTTTGTTAATCTGAGTGATGATTCTAAAAATATTAGCGATCATCTGTGGGGCAAGACCCATGGAAGGTTCATCAAGTAGCAAGACCTTTGGCTTTGCCATTAGTGCTCGTCCGATCGCGAGCATCTGCTGTTCGCCACCCGAGAGAGTTCCACCGGCTTGAGCGGTTCGCTCCTTTAGCCTTGGGAACAACTCATAGACCATCGACAGATCCTCTTGCATTTCACTCTTCTTGGACTTCAAGTGGTAGGTACCAAGTTCTAGATTCTCAAGAACTGTTAGGCCCGGAAAAATCCCACGACCTTCAGGAGCTTGCGAAATTCCAAGATGGACCCGTTGGTGGGCCTTAGCACCGAGGATGCTCTTGCCGTCATACTCAATACTTCCCGAAGTCGGATTCAATAATCCAGAAATTGTCTTCAATAGAGTGGTTTTACCAGCTCCGTTAGCCCCGATTAGAGAGACGATTTCACCTTGATTAACAGTGATTGAAATTCCCTTTAGGGCTTCAATCTTTCCGTAGGCGACCCTAAGGTCTTTGATTTCAAGACGCATCTTCTGGCACTCCCAAATATGCCTCGATAACTCGAGGGTCATCTTGAACTTTCTGAGGCGTGTTATCGGCAATTTTCTGGCCAAAATCAAGGACTACTACTCGATCAGAAACCTTCATCACCAAGGACATATCATGCTCGATTAACAAGATTGTGTAGCCAGCATCGCGAATCTTTCGAATAACTTTAGCCAATTCGACTTTCTCGGCTGGATTAAAGCCGGCTGCTGGTTCATCGAGCAGAATCAACTTTGGTTCGGTGCCAAGAGCGCGCGCAATCTCTAGGCGTCGTTGAACTCCATAAGGAAGGTTTCTAGCTAAACGATCTGCGTATTCACCGATTCCGATGAAGTCCAATAATTCTTGAGCGCGCTTCTTATCGCGCTTCTCTTCTTTGCGGGAAATTGGTGATCCAAATAGTCCACCCACCAATCCAGAACGCTTATGAGTATCAGTTGCGGTCATGACATTCTCGAGTGCAGTCATATCGCCCCAGAGGCGGATGTTCTGGAATGTTCTTGCAATACCGCTACGAGTGATCTTGTAACGCTTCTCCCCCGCTAAAGACTTACCCTGGAATTCAATTGAACCGGATGTGATTTGGTAGACGCCGGTTATTACATTGAAAACTGTTGTCTTTCCAGCGCCATTCGGACCGATAAGGCCCAAAATTTCCTTCTCTTTCACATCAAAAGTGACATCGTTAAGAGCAGTAACGCCACCAAAGCGCATCGTTACATTTTTCAGGGAGAGAATCGATGTACTCATGACTTATCCTTATTCGAATCCTTGTTCGGAAGTGCCTTCTCACGCTTCTTGCGTGGAAGTAATCCGTCCGGACGAAGATTCATCATGATAACGAGCACTAATCCGAAGACTAGAAGACGGGCATCGGAGAGGAAGCGGATTCGATCTGGGAGATAGCCCAAAATCACAGCTCCAGCGATAACGCCCCAGATATTGCCCATTCCACCGAATACAACGCAAGCAAGAATGAGGATTGAAATCTGAAGGGTGAAGTTATCCGGAGCGATAAAGAGAGTCTTAGATGCATAGAAAACTCCGGCGGCACCACCAACAGATGCACCAAGGACGAAGGCCCAAACTTTGTATTTGAAGGTTGGGACGCCCATCAATTCGGCGGCATCTTCATCTTGTCTAATAGATTCCCAGGCGCGACCAGCGCGACGAACCGAGAGGCGACGGACCATCCAAATTGCAAAGAGAATAATGATTAAGAGCGTCCAGTAATAAATCCGGTGGCTATCAAATGCATATTCGATTCCAAAGATTGGTGGTGGGGTTGGGATGCCAATGATTCCGCCTGATCGACCGAGCACTTCCAGATTTAGCGCCACAATACGGATAATTTCGCCAAATCCCAGGGTGATAATCGCCAGGTAATCGCCGCGAAGTTTTAGCGCGGGAACTCCGAGGATGATTCCGGAGAACATCGCCATCGCAATACCGATGGGGAGAATCTCCCAGGTATTTAGACTTGTACGAGTGCCGAGTAATCCCATGGTGTAAGCGCCGATCGCAAAAAAGGCCACGTAGCCAAGATCGAGGAGTCCGCTCTTACCAATAACAATGTTGAGGCCAATCGCCATAAGTACAAACATCGCGATCGGGTAAACAAGAACGGATTGGTAGTCAGCAATCGGCGTATTTAGGAATGTGCCCCCAAGGAATGGAAGAGCAGCCGCCATTGCAATAAACGAAATTGCCATCAAAACGCGTTGTGGCCGGTTTGCCCGCTCCCAAATTTCCGCGCCTTTATCTCTTAAATTAATCATCATGCCCTCGTTTGGGTCATAGCTTCACCAAATAACCCGTTTGGCTTTGTGTAAAGAATAAGAACTAAGACTACGAATACTGTGACGGCTTTCCATTGGGTTCCTAGGAAGAAGGATGCATAGGTTTCAAGAAGTCCTAACGCTAACCCCCCATAGAAGGCGCCCTTGATGTTTCCGATGCCACCAAGGATCGCTGCAGTGAAAGCGGCAATTCCTAGTTCAAATCCAATGCTGAAGGACGTGTTCTCGTACTTCAAGACATAGAAGAAACCAGCAGCTCCAGTCATCAAGCCACCGACAAGAAATGTAATTGAGACCACGCCATCAATGTTGATTCCCATCAACTTCGCGGCATTTCCATTCATAGAAACAGCTCGGATTGCTTTGCCTAGACGAGTCTTATTTACGAAAGCAAGTAGAAGCGTTAGAAGTATTACTGCAGCAAAGATAATAATTGTGTTATCTAGCCGGATATCTGCGTCAAAGAATTTACCGATAAAAGACTTTTCCATTGCGCGTGGGCTGGCAACCGGGCGTGAGTCAGTCATCATACGAACGGCTTCAGCAAGGACCATAGAGACGCCAATTGCAGAGATTAGAGGCGCCAAAATTCCAGAATTCATTCTTCGTAGTCTGCGGTATGCCACTATTTCAATTAGTACCGAGAGGACTCCAGCTACGACCATAGAAGCAAGAAGCGCTGTCCCCAATATCAACCAGAGCCGAAAACCGGTCGCGTATTCTGAAGTCTGGGTGAAGTTATAAACATCTCTTACAATAATAATTGTCGCGAAGGTTGCGACCATGAAGACTTCTGAGTTAGCAAAATTGATCATACGGAGCACGCCGTAGACCATTGTGTAGCCAAGGGCAATGAGGATATAGATAAATCCGAGGCTCAAGCCGCCAAAAGTCAGCGACCAAAACTGATCGAGGAAATTTCCGATCAAGAGCTACACCATCTCCCTGGTAGGACTAGTTTTCAAATTTGCTATGCAATTCTACTTATTGTCCGCGGGCAGATCGCCGAAGCGACCTGCCCGCGGGTACTACTTATTCTCTAGTTCTTAACTAGTTGCCAGTCTTACTTAACTGGACCAGTGAACTTGATGGCTCCGCCACGAACTTCGAAGCCATTCATTACGCCACCAGCAACGTCACCGTTTGCATCGAAGCTAAGTGCAGCACCTGTTAGTGACTTGCCCTTGTATGCCTTGACGCAGGAGAGCATTGCAGCGCGTGTTGAAACGCCCTTAGCGATGCAGCTTAGGAAGATGTTTGCGGCATCAATTGACTCAGCCGCATAAACGCCTGAAGCCTTGCCCATCTTCTTCTTGAAATCTGCCTCGAGCTTGGTGGAGATATCAGCCAAAGGAACAGTTCCAGCTGTTAGGCGAACGCCTTCGAGAACTGATGCAGGAGCAAGAGTTACGAAGCTTGGGCTTAGAACGCCGTCGCCGCCAGCCAAGATGCCTGTGTAGCCGCTATCACGGAGCTGCTTGAAGAAGACAGCTGCCTGTGGGAAGTAACCGGTGTAGATAACTACGTTTGCACCAGCAGTCTTGATCTTGGAAACTGTTGCTGACCAGTCAGTGGTCTTATCTGAAACGCTATCAAAACCAACTGATTGACCAGCTGGGATTGCAGGCTTCATGTAATCAACAAGACCAACTCCGTATGCGGATTGATCGTCAACTACGAATACCTTAGGTGAAGCAACACCCTTTGTTGCAAGCTTGAAGAGTGATGGTCCCTGAACCTTGTCAGTAACAACCACGCGGTGGAATACAGGTACTCCAAGAGCTCCACCTGGTGAAGATGGATCTGTGATCGATACGCGTGTTGCTGAAGGAGAGATCATTGGGAGCAAACGCTGCTTGTAGAACGGAAGCGATGCGATTGTCGCGCCTGAGTAGGCAGCTCCTACTAGTCCGATGATCTTGTTATTTGATGCAATTCCAGGAGCAACCTTTGCAGCTTGTGCAGGATCTCCCTGGTCATCAGCTTG
>RGJX01000041.1 GCA_010023045.1 Actinomycetota bacterium
CTGAGCTGCAGCTGTTGCTGCATCTGCTGCATCTGCTGCTGCAAGAGCTGCATCTGTAGCTGCATTTGCTGCATCTGTAGCCTCATTTGCTGCATCAGTTGCTGCATCGACTGATGAGTTAACAACAGAAGCTGTGACTGAACCCTTAACCTGGCCAGCAACAGCTAGTGATGAGCCGCCAGTCCAGGAGAGTGTTACATCACCTTGTGCAGGCATGTAAACAGTGTAGATCTTCTTCAGTGCGATTGCACCAGTTGTTGAAGAAGATGCTACTTCAGTTGTAACGCTTACTGCTGTAAGAGTGTCGCTTGTACCAGTAAATGACTGTGAAGAAGCGATTCCGCCAGAAGCGAAGAGGTTTGCATGTGTGTTAGCAGGAACAAGGTTTCCGGCTGCATCCACAACAGAGACGATGATTGTCGCCTTCTCATATGGAGCATAAGTTGACTTATCAAATTCAACCTTGACGCCTGCTGCTACTGCTGTTGAAACAGTAACAGAGATTTCTGCTGTTGCCTTTGATGCAGCAAGTGTTGGAGGTGCTTCGACAACTCTTACCGAAAGAGCTTGTGGGCCTTTACGTCCTTCAGCAACGCCGAACTCCAACTTGGTGCCTGGCTTTAGAGTTGTGATGCCATCAGGAAGCGCGGAGGAAGCGATATAAACATCCTCACCTTCATCCGATGAGATAAAACCAAAACCTTTTTCGAGGCTAAACCATTTGACGCGACCAGTTGGCATGAGGGGAGCCTCCTTTAAATCAAATCTATTTTGGTGTCGTATGCGCCGCGCTTTGCGGACAGGCCGCTAGTTTATCGCCTCGGAGTGAGCGCCGCACCCATGATTTACAGCAACCACACGCGCATCCTCAGGCGAGATCGCATTGGCACATACGCCAAAGGCTTGGCGGAGCGAGCCGCTAATCGGAAGATAGAAACCACAAGTTCCACAATTCTTTGGCGCCCAGCGCGCGATATCTACATTTGGGCCGCGATCCCCTTCAATCCAACGCTTGGCTGCTTGGTCTCGACCTTCGATGGAAAGTACGCGCAATCTTCCTGCGCCTAACTCAAATAGTTGATGCAAATCTAAATCTTCATCGCTGGGCAGAACTGCTGATGCAGGAACAAGTCGCGCATCATCAATTTCAGTTGGGACGATGGTTCCAGCTGAGACATCCTCTTTGGTTACACGAGCGCTGTAGGGAATCCATTCGGGTGCACGGAGTGAATCTGGTCCTGGAAGAAGTACAACATCACAGACAGTCGGAGAGCTCTCGCCATCGACCTTTGCAACCGTTACCGCCCAACGCCAATCAACATATCCGGGGAGAAAAGCTTGAAACAAGTATGTAGAGACATGCTCATCATCAGAATCTATTGAGATTAATGTGCCAACAAATTTTTCATTCTTTGAATCTTCAATCGCCGCGCTGCGCGCAAGTTCAGCGGCGCCGAAGTTATCGACGCCGCTACTTGCTTGCGAATTTTTCGACTTCTTGCGGGACATGAAGCCGATTCTAACTCTCTTTCTAGAAGTCCATATCTCCGCCGCCAGGTGCTGCAGGCATTGCTGGCTTAGGTTCTGGCTTATCTGCGATTACCGCCTCAGTTGTGAGGAAGAGAGCTGCAATCGAGGCCGCGTTTTGAAGCGCTGAACGTGTGACCTTCGCAGGATCGATGATTCCGCTCTTGATCATGTCAACGTACTCACCACTTGCTGCATTTAATCCATGTCCGGCTTCAAGGTGGCGAACTTTCTCAACAACTACTCCACCCTCAAGACCAGCGTTCACAGCGATCTGCTTCAACGGCGCTTCGACTGCGTATTCAACAATCTTTGCTCCAGTTGCCTCATCGCCAGATAGCTTCAACTTATCGAATGCTTTCTTTGATGCCTGAAGAAGTGCAACGCCGCCACCGGCAACGATTCCTTCTTCGACGGCAGCCTTCGCGTTACGGACTGCATCTTCAATGCGATGCTTGCGCTCTTTCAACTCAACTTCAGTAGCAGCGCCAGCCTTGATAACGGCAACTCCACCAGCGAGTTTGGCGAGGCGCTCTTGGAGCTTCTCGCGATCGTAATCTGAGTCGCTCTTCTCAATTTCAGCGCGGATCTGGTTTACGCGACCCTTGATCATCTCGTCATCGCCAGCGCCCTCAACAATTGTGGTCTCATCCTTAGTAACAACAACCTTGCGGGCCTTACCCAAGAGATCAAGAGTTGTTGCATCAAGCTTCAGACCAACTTCTTCCGAGACAACGGTTGCGCCAGTAAGAATCGCCATATCTTGGAGCATCGCTTTGCGGCGATCGCCAAAACCTGGGGCTTTTACCGCAACAGAACGGAAAGTTCCGCGGATCTTATTTACAACGAGAGTTGCCAGCGCCTCGCCTTCGACATCTTCTGCGATGATTGCGAGCGGCTTTCCACCCTGCATTACCTTTTCAAGTAGTGGCACTAAATCCTTGATATTTGCAATCTTTGAGTTAGCAATCAAGATATATGGATCTTCGAGAACTGCTTCCATTCTCTCGGTATCAGTGACCATGTATGGAGAGATGTAACCCTTATCAAAGCGCATACCTTCAGTGAGCTCTAGCTCAAGACCGAATGTATTGCTCTCTTCTACGGTGATTACGCCTTCCTTGCCAACCTTGTCCATCGCTTCTGCGATCATCTCGCCAATTGTTGAATCAGCTGCAGAAATCGATGCGGTTGCAGAAATCTGTTCTTTAGTTTCTACTGGCTTTGCCATGGCGGACAATTCAGCAGAGATTGCTTCGACGGCCTTCTCAATACCGCGCTTTAGCGACATCGGATTTGAACCAGCAGCAACGTTTCGAAGTCCTTCGCGAACTAGCGCTTGCGCTAGAACGGTCGCTGTTGTGGTGCCATCACCGGCGACATCATCGGTCTTCTTCGCTACTTCCTTAACAAGTTCGGCGCCGATTTTCTCCCATGGATCATCAAGTTCGATCTCTTTGGCAATCGATACGCCATCGTTTGTGATTGTGGGTGCGCCCCACTTCTTCTCTAGAACTACATTTCGGCCGCGTGGTCCGAGGGTTACCTTCACAGCATCTGCCAAGGTATTCATTCCGCGCTCAAGTCCGCGGCGCGCTTCTTCGTTAAAGGCAATCATCTTTGCCATAGCTATCTAACTCCCTGTTACTAGAGGTGGATCGGGCGACTTATCACTCTCGCCCGGTGAGTGCTAACGCCAAGCCTAGGCCGACTTATTCCAGCCCTCAAATCCAGCGATAGTCCACTCCAAATCCCGTTCCACCCAGCCCGGCTGGGGCTCTTCACACTGGACTTTCACCTCCAGTTCACCCGCGGGCGCCGGTAACCCCCTAGGTTTATGAAGTGGTTGCCGCCGAACGCCTTGCAGTATCGCGGCTAATTAATCGAATCGGATTCGGCCCAAAACCTGGTGAGTTTGCAGAATTACTCTCTCTTGGCTTCGATCGCGCTGCCGCACAAATTCTCTCTCGGCCCAGCAACTATCGCCCAAATCTTGCAGCTGAGCTATCCCTATCTGATTTAGGTCTTCAGCCCCGCCCTAATACTCCCGAAATCTTGAAATACGCCGAAGCTAAACGCTTTCAACTTAGAAGTGCAAGTCTCTGGTGGCTTGATGAAATGGTTTCTACAGATTCAGCTTTCGCAGAACGGATGACCTGGTTCTGGCATGGGCACTGGGCTACCTCTTATCAAAAAGTTGATGAACCAATAGTGATGTTCAATCAGATTGATAAGTTACGAAAACATGCAACAGGTAACTTTAAAGAGATGTCCCGGGAAATGGTGCTCGATGGAGCATTGATTTTCTGGCTAGATGGCCAACGAAATACGGCGCGCGCTCCAAATGAGAACTTGTCCCGAGAGTTGATGGAGTTATTCATTCTCGGCGTCAATCGCTACACCGAAGCTGATGTTAAGGAAACCGCTAAAGCACTCACTGGCTATAACGTGAAGAAGAGTTCCGGTTTAGTAAGTAGAAATCTTAGACAGAGTTTCAATGGCCAAATTGCATTCTTGGGAACTCGAGGCACTTTCGACGCGCTATCTCTGGTTGATTACTTGGTTTCGCTTGAAGAATGTCAACGTTTTATACCGGAACGAATTTGGTATCGATTTATCTCAACGAGTTCAACTCTTACAGATGAGAATTCAATTTCTGATGCCTTCTACAATCGAGATATTTCAAGGGCGATGCAAGCACTCGTCGCTCATGAAGGTTTCCAAGATCCGATAAATACCCAGGTAAAATCGCCGCTGGAGTGGTTGGTTGCAACCCTGCGAGCCTTCCAGATACTCCCATCTAAATTTGAGCGTCCCGACTATCTGCTAAATCTCTTGCAAAACTTGGGCCAGAGACCCTTCTTTCCGCCATCCGTTGGAGGATGGCCCGCTGATGAAGCCTGGATATCGGCTGCATCTGCCCAGGTAAGAATTCAAGCCGCTCAATATCTCGCTAAGCATGCAAACCTCGATGATTTATCGAGCAATAAACAGAGTGAACGAATTGACTTCATAGCGGATTGGCTTGGAATTCCAGAGTGGAGCGATCGCACCCGAATGGCGCTGCAAGGTGCAATTCGAGATGTTCAGAGACTAGCTCTCCTTGCAATCTGTAGCCCGGAGTTCACGGTAAATGCATAGTAAATACTCGAAGCAGAATAGGAAGTTTTCATGGATACATTAACACGGCGACGATTTATTCAACTTACCGGAGCTGGTGCAATGGCGGCCGCAGCTCATACGCTTTCACTTGAAGAGATTGCAAACGCTGCTATTGCACGACCGTTACCACTTGGGACTCCGATTTTGGTTGTAGTCACTTTGTATGGTGGCAATGATGGATTAAATACTGTAGTTCCCTTCCAAGATCCGATTTATCACTCGCTACGACCTCAATTGGCCTACAAAGAAAATGAAGTAATCCCCATCGGACAGGGATTAGCGCTTAATGGCTCTATGACTGGGTTTAAATCGATTTGGGATCGCGGTCAGCTCGCGATTGTTCGCGGCGTCGGGTATCCCGATCCAGATCGCTCACACTTCTCTTCAATGGCGATCTGGCAGAGCGCATCACTAAGCGCAGTTAAAAGTGGCTGGTTAGGAAGATGGGTGGAGACTCAGAAGGAGGATCCACTTCTGGCAATAAGCCTCGGCTCAGTTCTACCGCCACTTCTAGCGGGAAATAAGCGTTCTGGTTCAGTTCTTCCGCTTGGCGGTTTGAAGCTGCCGAGTGGATCACTTGCCAGTGACTGCGCCAAGCTCTCTATGGAAAGTTCGCAAGATGATCTTCTTCAAGCATCCGTAGCGAGAAGTATGAGGAATCTATTTCAAGTTGCTGATGAGGTGACTCCGATATTGAAAGATCCTGCTCCTCCAGCATCTGATTTGCCTGTAGCAGTGGGAGGAAACGCAGGCGGTGATTCAAACCTCTCTGCACAACTAGAAGTTGTAGCAAAACTTATCGCTGCCGGATCACCAACCCGAGTCTGGTCTGTCTCTTTGGGCGGTTTCGATACCCATGCCGACGAACATACGGCCCAATCCAGATTGCTCGGTGCAGTCTCATCTTCCCTTACCAAATTCATGTCACAGCTACGCTCAACTAATAGGAGCAAGGATGTGACAATTTTGGTCTATAGCGAATTTGGGCGGAGAGTAAGGGCAAATGCTTCGCAGGGAACTGATCATGGAACTTCTGGTCCAGTCTTCATTATGGGCGAGAAAGTTGCGGGAGGTTTTTATGGCGATCAACCTTCACTTTCAAACCTAAAGGAAGATGATCTCCAAGTTACAACTGACTTTCGTGACATTTATGCAACGCTCTTGGAGAGAGTCTTAAACTCACCTAAGGAACGAGTGATTCCAAATTGGAAGAGT
>RGJX01000042.1 GCA_010023045.1 Actinomycetota bacterium
TTCCGAGGGCGTTTAGACCATCGGTTAAGAAGGTTGGGTTAAATGCGATATCTATTGCTTCACCCTGGTATTCAATCTCTAGCTCTTCTGTAGCTTGGGCGTCATCACCAGCGCCAGCTTCGAGCTGGAGGGTGCCTTCTTTGAACTTTAAACGTAGCGGAACTGTTTTATCGGTGACGAGAGCAACTCGGCGGACCGAGTCAAGAAGTTTTGATACTTCAATGATTGCGGTGGCAATACCCTCGGCGGGAAGTAGATGGCGGTAGGGCGGGCATTACTTGAGGTTGGAGCGATTGCTAGAGAGATGTTTTTTGTGTTTGCAATTGTGCGAGCTGCATCGGCAAGGGTGCGCGCACGAAGTAGTGCGGATGTAGTTATTTCTGGATCGTTTGGTGTCCAATTAATTTCGCGCACCGCTAATCGGTAGCGATCTGTTGCGGCAAGGGTGATTGATTCTTTATTTATATCTACATGAATTCCGGTGAGTGTTGGTAGCGAATCATCTCGGCCAGCTGCAATTGCAACTTGATTAACGGCAGTTGCAAATAGCTCGCTTGTTATATTTCCAGAAGTTTCAGGAAGTGTTGGGAGGTTTGGATATTCATTAATAGGCAGAGTTGGAAGAGTGAATTTTGCTGAACCAGCAGTTACTAATACCCGGTTTCCATCTAAGGTAAACGAGACTGGTTTATTCGGAATGTTTTTTGAAATTTCAGAGAGAAGTCGTCCGGGAACTAAAACTCTTCCGGTTTCTTTAACTTCTGCGTTAAAGGAAGATTTAGCTGAGGTCTCCAGATCTGAGGCTGAGAGCGTCACGTCTTTTTGGACATCAATAACTATTCCAAGTAGCGCGGTCATGATTGGTCGGGTTGAGAGGCTTCGGGAAACCCAATTAACGGAATCTGTTAGTACGGCGCTATCGACGGTGAACTTCATATCTTTGAGCCTATCGTTTCGTGTCTTCGTGTTGTTTTTGAGATTTGTGGATGGGGTACGCGCATAAACTTCTTAATATCTATAGAGCTAGTCGTAATAAGCAGAGAGTTTTTCTGTGGGTAAATAAAGAAAACGCAGTTCATAGCCGATTTCATATTCACCTCTCCACCCTTTCTTCTGTGTAGAACTTGTGGGTTATTTGTGGAGGGAGTGGAGCGGGGTTTCATTTCAGAAACTCATCCACCGGTTATCCACAGATATCCACAGGTTATCCCCAACTGGGGACTTAAGCCCGGGACTGCTGTTTTATGCGGTTTGTGAGCTCAGTGACCTGGTTAAAGATCGACCTGCGCTCGGCCATTAGTTGGCGGACTTTCCGGTCGGCATGCATAACCGTGGTGTGGTCGCGGCCGCCGAAGGTCTGACCGATCTTAGGAAGTGAGAGATCGGTTAATTCTCTACATAGATACATCGCGATCTGGCGAGCGTTTACTAAAACGCGCGAGCGAGATGTTCCACATAAATCATCAATAGTAAGACTGAAGTAAGCAGCGGTTTGGGCCATGATGGTTGGCGCGGTTATCTCAGGGGCGCTCTCATCGGGAATCAAATCCTTAAGAACAATTTCCGCAAGACCCATATCAACTGGTTGGCGATTTAAAGATGCAAATGCTGTAACGCGAATCAAAGCACCTTCAAGTTCGCGGATGTTTGTGGAGATTTTGCTAGCAATATATTCAAGAACATCATCAGGCGCAGTTAATTTATCTTGGACTGCTTTCTTTCGAAGAATTGCGATACGGGTTTCAAGTTCTGGTGGTTGAATATCAGTAATTAACCCCCACTCGAAGCGACTACGAAGGCGATCTTCAAGAGTTGTTAATTGTTTAGGTGGGCGATCACTTGAGATAACAATCTGTTTATTGGCGTTATATAGAGTATTAAAAGTATGGAAGAACTCTTCCTGGGTTCGCTCTTTATTCTCTAAGAATTGAATGTCATCAACTAACAAAATATCTAAATCGCGATAACGACGCTGGAAAACCGAAGATTTATCATCACGGATCGAGTTAATGAAATCATTTGTGAATTCTTCAGAAGATACATAACGGACTCGAAGTCCTGAGTAAAGCTCTTTTGCGTAAGCGCCAATCGCGTGAAGCAAGTGGGTTTTTCCAAGGCCAGATTCGCCATAAATAAAGAGCGGGTTGTATGCCTTGGCTGGCGCTTCTGCGACCGCGACCGCGGCAGCGTGTGCGAAACGGTTTGATGCGCCAATAACGAAAGTTTCAAAGATGTAGCGCGGGTTAAGTTGTGCTGATTCTTGGGGTTTAGTGAGGGTCTCTTGGCGGCCAGTTCCAGCTCGGGGAGATTCGGGCTCAACTTCCTCTTCGGTGGCGGGGACGTCTAGCGACTCATCGATGGTGACCGCAATATTGATTCGCTCACCGAGTTTTGCTGAGAGGGCGTCATTTAGGGCTACCTTGAGCCGGCTCTCTAGGACATCTTTGGCAAAACCATTTGGGGCGGCAACGAGGAGGTTTGATCCCCCATCATTTTTGAGTAGTCCAAGGGGTTTGGTAAGGGTAAGAAAGGCTCGGTTCTGGGGGGAGTCTTGGGAGACTGAGTGGATAACCCCGCTCCATAGGTCATCAAGAAGGTCTGCTTCTGTCTTGGCCATCAAATACCCCTAAATCCCGAAATCCACAAAGTTATCCACAACCTGTGGTCTAAACTTTAACTTTAGACCCACAAAACCCTCATTTTGGGCCAAACCTGTGGATAGAGGCGGAAAGTAAGCCCTCACCCTATGAAAAGCAAGGGGTTATCCACAAATTTTTAGATACGGGTGCCACCCGCTACCTTTAGCGCCTGCTCTCGAGGCTTAAGTGAGGTCTTGGGACGATCGTAAGGAGTAAACCCCATGAAGCGCACTTTCCAGCCGAATAACCGTCGGCGCGCAAAGAAGCACGGCTTCCGTGCTCGTATGGCAACCCGTGGTGGCCGCGCAGTTCTTTCTGCACGCCGCGCAAAGGGTCGCGCTCGTATCTCAGCATCTGCTTAATAGTTTTCCCAAAAACTTAAGAGTTTAGGAACTAGATCGACGTGCTTGCGCAATTAAATCGACTTACCTCACGGGAAGATTTCCAGCGCGTCACAAAATCCAAAATTAGATCACACACAAAAACTCTCACCGGCTATCTCTTACCTGAAGCAGAACTCACTGAACCGAAGATTGGTTTCATTGTCGCGGGAAATGTTGGTGGCTCGGTTCGCCGCCATCGAGTCGCCCGCCAACTTCGCCATGCTTCCCGCCAATCTCTTCATATCTTGCCAAAGAGCTCGCTAGTTGTGGTCCGAGCAAATAAACGGGATCAAAATGCCGAGGTTGAGATTCCTGAACTATTTAACTCACTTTCTAAAAAGGTGAGCGCATGAAGTATTTAATGTTTCCCTTTTTAATTCTAATTAGAGGTTGGCAGAAATTTATCGCCCCAGGTTTGGCGCCACGTTGTAAGTATTACCCTTCATGTTCTCATTACACATATGACGCAATCAAAAAATACAACATCTTAGGAATCTTTATGGGGGCGTGGCGAGTAGTTCGTTGTAACCCGTTTAGCCATGGCGGTGTTGATTACGTACCAGAAAGCTTGAAGGTTGGACCAATCAAGATAGGAGCGCGATAAATGGGCATTTTAGACCCTTTATATTGGGTTGTTTCGGGGGTTATGGTTTTTATCCATCGCGCCCTTTCGCCAGTATTCGGTGAAACCAGTGGCGTTACTTGGACGCTTTCAATCACGGGGTTGGTTCTTTTAATTAGAACACTTCTCATCCCGCTCTTTGTTAAACAAATTAAATCTCAACGTGCGCTAACAGCCTTATCTCCAGAGATGAAGAAGATTCAACAGAAGTATAAAGATGATCGCCAGAAACAATCTGAAGAGTTGATGAAGCTTTATAAAACTCATAAAACAAATCCACTTTCATCATGTTTTCCAATTCTTGCCCAAGCACCAATCTTCTTTGCGCTATTTACAGTGCTAAATGGAATTGGAAAGAACCCACCACAAGCGCGTGGAACCTTCACACCAGAACTAGCGCAACAAGCTGCAGAAGCAAAATTCCTTGGTGCGCCGATTTCTGAAACTTTTCTTGGTTCTGGAAATTTAACAACACAGATAGTCACAGTTTTCTTAATTGCACTAATGTCGCTAACAACTTTTACAACTCAACGTCAGTTGATGGTAAAAGGAATGCCAAAGATGGATACCAGCAACAATATGATGTTGCAGCAACAGAAAATTCTGTTGTATCTATTTCCAATCATCTTTGCTGTTACCGGAGTTAATTTTCCAGTCGGAGTTTTGATTTATTGGTCGACAACAAATCTCTGGACTTGGGGACAGCAGTACTACGTGATTAAACGAAACCCAGCGCCGGGATCACCTGCATGGGAAGAACTGCAAAAGAAGAAAGCTGCAAAAAACCCACCAATCGAGGGCGAAAACAATGGATCTGTAGCGGTTGATGAGCCAGAGAAGCCAAAGGGTCAGCGCCAACAACCGAAAAAGAAGAAGAAAAAGGATAAATAAGTTTAAAAGCCTTAAAAAGGGCAAAACAGGAGGATAAATGAGTACCGAAGAATCAGTTAAGGAAACAAAGTCACTCGAGTCTCGCCTTGAGGAAGAAGGCGATATAGCGGCCGACTATCTAGAAGGGTTGCTTGATATCGCAGACCTCGATGGCGATATCGAGATCGGAATTGAGAATGACCGAGCTCATTTGGTCGTTGAGGGTGGGGAGCTCTCCCACCTTGTTGGCAAAGAGGGCGAAGTCCTTGATGCCCTCCAGGAGTTAACCCGGCTGGCGGTACAGACCGCGACCGGTGAGCGCTCTCGGTTGATGCTTGACCTTGATGGATTCCGCTCTGAAAAGCGTGCGAGCCTTACTAAGTTGGCTGAGGAGACCGCCGATGAGGTTAAATCAAGCGGCCAAGCAATCAAACTTGCCCCAATGAATGCCTTTGAGCGGAAGATCGTTCATGACACCATCCAGAAGATTGGCCTAAAGAGTGAATCTGAGGGAGAAGACCCAGATCGCTGTGTTGTGGTGATGCCTTCCTGACCGTTTCACGTGAAACGCGAGCCAACGAGCTCTTTGGTGAGAACGGGGCTAAGGCCCTCCGTTATGCCGAACTCTTAGCAACGACCGCTATTGAGCGGGGGTTGATAGGTCCTAAAGAGGGTGAGCGGATCTGGGAGCGCCATATCGAGAACTGCCTTCCAGTAACGAGCCTGCTTCCAGAGAGCGGAACTTTGGCAGATGTCGGTTCCGGGGCAGGGCTGCCTGGGATTGTTATCGCTCTTGCAAAACCCAAGTTCAAAGTAACCCTAATTGAACCCCTCCAACGAAGGTGCGAGTTCCTCTATGAGGTCATCGATGAGCTTCGCCTTTCAATTGAAGTAATCAGAGCCAAGTCAGAGTTGGTTTCAGGGGAGTATGACTTTGTTACAGCCAGGGCGGTAGCCCCGCTGGCTCGGTTGATCGATGCGACCTGGCATCTAATTCGCCCAGGTGGCTCACTTTTGGCGATGAAAGGGGAGTCCGCCGCTGAAGAAATGGCCGTTGCCGACCTAAAAATCGCCTCAAAATCAGTGCTTCATGAGATAAAGATGGCCGATATCCCTGTGTCACGCGTGGTTGAGCTGGTTAAGGCTGGTTAACTCTCCTGCGTGAGTGATTCACGTGAAACAACAGCTCCTCGTCAGGTCGTTGGGACCCGTCGTTTCCGTGAGCCGATGCCTAGGCCCATTTCGAC
>RGJX01000043.1 GCA_010023045.1 Actinomycetota bacterium
AGTTCCCCCAAATCAATGTAATTCTCATCCGCACGCGCATAGACGTGGCTATCCTCGCCGCTGCTCTTGAATACGGAATAAAAGATGTTGTAGATGCCCAAGATGCTGCAGCGCTAATGAATGCAGTCCGGCGCTGCGAAGAAGTAGCAGAGCAGTTGACTATGCGCAGCGGTTTGGCCTCAATTAATGGCACGCGGGGAAAGTTGATTACCGTCTACTCTGCAAAGGGCGGTTGCGGCAAGACAACAATCGCCTCGAATCTAGCGGCAGCCTTATCGAAGGACAATTCAACAAGCGTCTGCTTGGTTGATATGGATCTTCAATTTGGGGACATCGCTACTGCGTTACGCATACACCCAACTAAGACAGTCACAAGTGCCCTCGAAATGGGTGAATCAGTTGATATTGAAGGTCTAAACAAGGTGTTGTTGCGATATGAGAATATGTTTGATGTTCTACTCGCTCCCACAAATCCTTCTGATGTCGAGATGCTAAATCCTGAATTTCTCTCAAAGATAGTGGCAACTCTTCAACACAATTACGATTTTGTAGTCATAGACACTTCTCCAGCTTTGAGTGAAGTCATTGTCCGAATGCTCCGCGATAGTGACCTGGTTCTACTTCTCACGACTTTAGATATGCCAGCCATAAAGAATTTGAAATTGACTATCTCTGCATTGGATGCGCTTGGATTATCCAAATCCAGACGCCGACTCATCTTGAACAAGTCAGATTTAAAGGTTGGGCTGGATGCCAAAGATGTGGAAGCTCTGGTTGATGAGGACATTTCGATTCAGGTTCCATCAAGCACAAAAGTCACTTCCGCTTCAAACGAAGGACAACTAGTAATTCAGGCGCACCCCCACAACCCAGTGAGCAAGGCAATTTTTCAACTAGCTAATCAGGTCCGAGAAATCACCCGTGAATTAAGTGGGACCAAAGTCGCATGAAAAATTCAACTTTAAGAGATGCAATCGGAGGAGACGCACCTGAGCGGATCGACTTCCAGGAACTAAAGGATTCTGTACACAGAAGATTGCTAGAGCGCCTTGGTTCCAAGCTGTACACCGGCGACATCGAACCAAATCAATTGGAAGAACTAGTTTATGAATCAGTCTCTGAAGAGATTGATTTGTCTGAGAGATCCATCTCAAATCTAACTCGGGCAAACTTGGTCCAAGAAGTAGTCGATGAAGTTCTCGGCATCGGGCCAATCCAACAACTACTCCGGAATTCACGCGTAACTGAGATTATGGTTAATCAATTCGACAAGATCTACTACGAGGAGGAGGGAAGACTGCATCGCTCCAATCTTGCATATTCATCTGAAGAACACTTACGGCGAACTATTGAAAGAATTGTTGCAAATGTAGGAAGAAGAATTGATGAGTCAAGCCCGCTTGTAGATGCGCGCCTACCAGATGGAAGTAGAGTGAATGCGGTCGTGCCACCAATTTCCATTGACGGCGCGACTTTAACAATTCGAAAGTTTGCCGCCGAACCCTTTAGTACTTCTGATTTAATCGACTTTGGCACATTAACAGATGAGTCCACGGAATTCTTAAACGCTTGCGTTCAAGCGCGTTTGAACATACTTATTTCTGGCGGAACTGGCTCTGGAAAGACAACAACCCTAAGTGTGCTTTCTTCGTTAATTCCAGAAGACGAGCGAATCATCACTGTAGAGGATGCCGCCGAGCTTCGACTTAACCAACCGCATGTCATCCGACTTGAATCAAGGCCGGTTAACATCGAAGGTGAAGGTTTGGTTTCAGTCCGCGATCTAGTAAGGAATGCCCTAAGAATGCGACCGGACCGAATAGTCGTTGGTGAAGTTAGAGATGGTGCTGCGCTCGATATGTTGCAAGCTATGAATACTGGTCATGACGGCTCACTTACAACGCTCCACGCTAACTCCCCTAAAGATGCTTTGATTCGTCTAGAGAACTTGGTTCTAATGGCTGGCATTGATATACCTTTGCGGGCAATTCGTGAACAGATAGTCGAGGCAATTGACCTAATCATTCATCAAGCGCGAATGCGTGATGGAAGTCGTCGAATAGTAAATATCTCGGAAATCACTGGAATTGATCAGGAAAGTATCCAGCTTCAAGAGATCTTCCGTTTCAGTACTTCCGCTGGATCGGTTCCATCATCAATTGGATCACTTGTTCCAACAGGACTTCCTCTCAATCGAAGGATCAAATTTGAGTTGCGAGATGTAGCCCTACCAAAGGGCAGATAAGAATGCGTCTTTTGCGCCTAGTTATTGCTTGTGCAATATTGGCACTAGCGCCTTTGAACTTGGCAAGTGCAGTCGAGAGAGAATATCTGGTAATTGGTGTAGATGTGAGCGGCTCCATGCGCGGGGATGCGCTCAAATCTACGATTTCTGCAGCAGAGAAAATCATTCGAGATCTAAACAGCGAAAGAGTCCTCGAGTTATATGTTTTCACTAGAGAGCCAATAAAACTTGATGATGTTAAATATCTTGAGACTCAAACGGGTGGCGGATACACGGCTCTCTATGACTCGATTTGGACACTGACTCTTCGCGCAGCCGAGTTATCCGCACCGTTGATAATACTTACTGATGGACAGGACTCGAGAAGTTCTCTGTCCGAGAACGAACTTACCGAACTTCTAAGTGGGGTTCTGGTCAATATCAACTTCATCAGCTACAACCCATTGCCCGAGGATCGGGCTGTACTAGATGAGATTGCTAGGTTGACTGGTGGAAAAAGCGTTGGGGTTACCGAGTCCGTAAAGTTGATCGAAGCTCTTACTCAAGTTGTTGCCGAAGTCGATATTAAGCAGAACAGTCCGAGTAGGACTGTTCCCGTCTTGATTGCAACTGTAGTTAGCGTAATTGCACTAACTGGGCTTCAGTTAATAACCGGATGGCGAAGAAGAGAGGGCCGAATAGATAAGTGGACAGAAATCCTCGACCAATATGAGGTTAAAAGCACTCCTGATCAAGCACCTCAAAACGCAAATACGCCAACTTTCATAACAAAGCTATTTGGTGATACTTCAATGATTGCTCCAGGAATCAAAGGTAACGTTGAACGAGAGGCTATCTTCTTCGCCTCGGTTATCGCTCTTTCGGGCGTCCTCGTATGGTTTCGCCTACCATTAATATTCGCTCTCACTCTCTCTCTTCTATCTGCCATAATTTCTTTAAGACTTCTAGCGGAACGAGCTCGAAGAAAGCTACGCCGTCACTTTGAAAACGAGCTTCCCTCATCCCTTAGATTGATCGCATCTAGTCTTGCTGCGGGTTTAAGTTTTCTGCAAGCCCTAGATAGCTTCTCTGCCGATGGTAATTCTCAGGTGGCACGTGAATTTCGAAGAGCGCTCTCCGAAATTCAAATGGGCTCTCCCGTTGAAAAGGCGCTCGGTGATGTAGCAGATCGCATGCAGAGTGAAGATTTGAAGTGGGTGGTCTTTGCATTCTCAATTCAACGGGAAGTTGGCGGCGGGCTGGCAAAGATTCTACAAACGAGCGCAGAAACTATCGATAATCGCTCAAGTCTTCGCCAGGAAATGAGGACTCTCTCAACCGAGGGACGAATTTCTTCTTACATCTTGATGCTTCTTCCTCCAGGAATTTTCCTCTTTCTGCTTGCTACTAAGCGCGAATTCATCTCCCTTTTCTGGGTGGAGTCGATTGGACAAGGTCTGCTAGTTCTCGTCATTATGCTCATGGGGCTTGCCTGGATTTGGATTCGCAGGTTGGTGAATCTCGCGGCATGAATTCAAATCTTCAATTCGCTTTTGTTCTTGTTGCTTCGGTCGCTGCACTAATTGTGATCATTTCCGGGCGATTCTTGATTGAACGAAAAAAGCAGAGAGCTCGCTACCAATTGATTCACTCAATTGAAAGAGATTCAAAAATCAACAATCTAACTCCTAGTTCATCAGATCATAAAGACCTCTTTAGCTTCACGACTCAGGTTCTCGACTCCAAATACGGTGAATGGCTAAAGAAGACCGGTAACAAAGCTGGTCTATGGGAGAAAAGCGAATTCGAGAATTTAATTAATCAAAAGATCCAGATTTCGATCGCTTCATTCATTCTCACAGCCCTTTTGATTCAAGTATGGGGGCTGCCTATTGCATTTCTATTCATTACTCCCCTTTTCGCATTCCTTGCTCCAGACCTCAGGCTTTTTGATAGAGCTCGGTCTCGCATCGAAAGCATAACCAGATCCTTGCCTGACACAATCGACCTTCTAAATATGTGCGTTGCGGCAGGAATCGGATTTCATTCTGGGATGCAAAGAGTTGCAGCTTCTCAAGACAATCCTCTAAGTCAGGAATTTAGCCGAGTCTTGGCTGAGATGAAGTTAGGTCAAAGCCGAAGTGCGGCACTTTCAGCTTTGTCTGAAAGACTTCAAATTGAATCTTTAGAGCAATTCGTGAATTCAATTCTCCAAGTTGACCGGCTCGGTGTCCCGATGACAAGAGTTTTGGAGGAGCAATCGAAACGCCTTCGTAACCAGCGAAGAGAGAAGGCTCGCGAACAGGCCCAGAAACTACCCGTAAAAATTCTCGCCCCCACCATGATTTTTATGCTGCCCTCGTTATTGATCATCGTGCTAGGTCCTGCCGTGATATCTATTCTGCGATCTTTTGGATAGAAAATGGATTTGCTTACCTTTCTACCGGTGTTGGTCGCAACCTCATTTGCAATCTATCTCTCACTGGTTGATATTCGCGAAATGAGAATACCCAATCGAATTCTCTTTCCTGGAATATTGATTACCTCGCTCACCATATTGAGCGTTGCATTGCTAAGAATGGATTTATGGCGTGCAATTCTTGCCATATGTGGTGGAGTCATCTCTACGGCCACTTTCTTCATGATTCACCTACTGAAGCCCAAAGGTCTAGGGATGGGCGATGTTAAGTTTGCCGGGCTAATTGGGATCGCGCTCTCCTGGATCTCATTTCCCAGCGGACTCATCGGGCTAGGAGTAGCCTTCATTGCTTCCTCGATATTCTCTATTTTGGTCTTTGTTGTGAAGCGAGATCGCTTTCAGCGCATCATTCCTTTTGCGCCATTTATGCTCTTAGGACTCCTTTTTGTTGAGTTTGGTCTACTCCTGTAGCTAACGACAAAGGCGTCCTAATCCACCGCGATTCGCACCGATAACTCGCATGCCATAAATCAAAGCCGTCATTTCTGGAGCAGTTAGACGCATCAATTGGGCTCAATCGCTATCGAGAGTTAGAAAACTTTCTGCGCCGATTTCTCGAATTAGTGGGGCGCTTTCCTCTTGCGCTTCTTTCAACCCTAAAAGGCTTCGGCGCTTTCTCTTGAGTGACAGGAGATCTCTCTACGAGAGGAACCCCGCTTGGCTCCTTTGCCCCAGTAATAGAAGTTAACTTCTGATGCATTGGAGTAATCGCCATAACCCAAGCCTCTACCCCGGCTCGCAGCGTGATGCCATTCATAGATCTTTGTTCGCTCCGGGTTACCAAAGTTACGACTCGACCTAATTCGCCAGCACGTGCAGTTCTGCCGGATCGATGTAGATAATCTT
>RGJX01000044.1 GCA_010023045.1 Actinomycetota bacterium
CCAACTCACAAGCATGCGCAATGCGCTGATACTTCTCCTTTTACTTGGGCTTGCCTCTATTCCCGGCTCACTATTTCCACAGCGGACCCAATCGCCCCTTAAGGTGCGTGAATACTTTGAGAACGATCCAAATTCAGCGAAGTGGATGGACCGTTTCTACCTCTTCGATGTTTACGGATCTCCTTGGTTCTCTGCGATCTACATTCTTTTGTTTATTTCACTAATTGGATGCGTCGTTCCACGAACCTGGCATTACGCCAAAGAGGCTTTAAGTAAGCCGGCCACACCCCCCAGCTCATTGAAGCAATTTGAATTTCACCAAGAGAGCAACGGAACCCTAGATAAAGCAGAAGAGTGGCTGAAGAAGAACAAATTCCGAGTCACTCGCGCCCAAGAAGGGATTGCCGCTGAAAAGGGATATTTAAGAGAGACTGGAAACCTTATTTTTCATCTTGCGCTGATTGTGATTCTTCTTGGCGTTGGAGCAAGTTCCGTATTTGGGATGCGCGGCGAAGCGATTGTTACGGTCGGAGAGCGCTTCATAAATGTTCCAACAAGTTATGACAACCTCGCTCCCGGGCGATTTTTTGATGTCGCGGATATGCAGCCATTTGTAGTTACTGCTGCCAACTTTGAAGCTAAGTACGATCCTGAAACTCGACAACCGCTAGATTACAAATTAACTGCTCTAGTTTCTGATTCAACTAAAGAGCAGCCAGTACGAAAGATAGTTCGAGTAAACCAGCCACTGACTTTTGGGGATTCGCGGGTATATCTACAGGCAAATGGATTCTCGCCATTAGTTACAGTGCGTGATAAAGATGGAAATGTAAAATTTGAAGGGCCGGTTCCATTTTTGCCACAAGATGCAAATCTTTCATCAATAGGGGCAATCAAAGTCCCAGATATGAACCCACAGATTGGATTTGTCGCATCTTTCTTTCCAACAGCAGCGCGCGATGAGGTGCGAGGCGGATTCTCTTCATATCCTGATCTGCTAGACCCGCGATTATTAGTTTCGGTATGGCAAGGCGACTTAAAGATGGATAGCGGTGTTCCACAATCTGTTTATCGCATTGACACTAGCGAGATGGAGCGAATTGGTTTATGGGGCTTATCAATAGGTGAGAGTTATACCTTTGGATCACCCGAGGTGGGCACAATCACATTAAATGGCGCCGTTCCCTGGGTAAATCTTCAAGTTGTAAAAGATCCTGGCAAGCCGTGGGCGTTGGCAGGAAGTATCGTTGCCATCGCCGCTTTGATGGCTTCGCTATTTATCAGACAGCGACGGATCTATGTTCGTAGCTCTAATGGCAAGCTAGAAGTTGCCGGGTTGGCGCTAAACCGCCTACCAGGTCTAGAAGATGAAATTAAGAAGTTGGTTACGGAGGTGAGCAAGTGACAGATCGAGATTGGGCTTACATCTCAAACGACCTTATTTACGTCTCACTCTTTGCCTACGCCTTTGCCTTCCTTTTCTATGCATTTGAGACCGCTTTCTCTGTACGCGCTAGCGCATCTATGGATCGCACGCGAACTGTTAAATCAAACAGAGTCGGAACAGTCTTCTTCTTAATTGGATCAGCAGCGTTGCTTCTTGGAGTAATTGCTCGTGGAGTTTCCGCGGGTCGAGCGCCACTTGGAAATATGTATGAGTTCTCTATTTCCGGTGCTCTTACTTTTGCACTCGCCTATCTTTTGATTGGTAGGAAATATGATCTACGTTGGCTAGGCCTTCCAATCGCTCTGTTGTTGCTCATTATTCTTGGTACTGCCGTAACACTTCTCTATCGTCCAAGCGCTCCACTAGTCCCAGCTCTACAATCAATCTGGCTAGTGATACACGTTGCTGCAGCCGTGACTTCAGGTGGAATCTTCTTGCTCTCGAATGCCGTTGCATCAACTTATCTATGGCTAGATAAAGTTGAACGGAAAGGCGAGCGGAGTGAATTTGCTAAGCGTTTCCCATCCCTTGAAGTCTTAGATCAACTTTCATATCGAATGGTTGCCTTCGTATTCCCACTCTGGACTTTTGCCATTATCGCTGGCGCCATTTGGGCAGAAGCTGCGTGGGGAAGATATTGGGGATGGGATCCAAAGGAGACTTGGTCATTTATTACATGGATTCTCTATGCCGCTTATTTACATGCCCGCGTAACTGCAGGATGGAAGGGGCGAAAAGCAGCATGGCTATCGCTTATTGCTGGCTCTAGCTATCTATTTAATTACGTCTATATAAATGTATGGGGAACTGGCCGCCACACCTACAGCGGTCTATAACTTCTTCAACCAATCTGGGTTGTCATCTGGCGGAACGATCTTCCGCTTCTTTCTTCCGCCGCGCCCCGGACCTTTAGGTCTTCCGGCGATCAACCAAGCGATAGAACCAATTCCCGGAACAAAAATAATTATGACGAGCCAAGACCATTTAGGAAGGCTTCGAATTCGACTTTCCTCAGTGCGCGAGCAATCAATGATTGCAAAGATCGTCAAAGCTGTGACGATGATGATTCCGATTACAGCCGCGCGTAGCATGGTTGAAGTTTAGCGGGCGTAGAGCAAGCTTGCTAAAGATATTGCAATTGAGTAGATGATCTGGATCTTCCCAGTCCGCTCAAGTAGTTCGATAAGAGCGCTGCCACTCGCACCTGTTCGTATTGAAGCGGTGACTTTGAGTATCTGAGGAAGCGCTAAGAAAGCAAGGAGAAAATAGAAAGAGGTTGGAACCAAGGCAATGGCAATCAGAAGTGGAGTGAAGAGGAGTGCTTGATAAAGGCGACGAGTTTGTGAATGACCAATCTTTACAGCAAGTGTAATTTTTCCAGCTAACTTGTCCTTCTCTAAATCGCGCAAATTATTTAGAACCAAGATGGCACAAGCAAGGCAACCCATTGCGAATGATGCGAGTAGGACTTCAAAGGAAAGTGAACCTACATGTGCGAAGTAGGTTCCGAGAGTTGCGACCAATCCGAAGAAGATGAATACCGATACTTCACCAAGGGCAAAGTAACCATAAGGTTTTGGTCCGCCGGTATACGTCCAAGCTGCAATTATTGAGAGCGCACCAAGGGCAATCAGAATCCAACTTGAGCGAGCCGCAAGAGAAACTCCAGCCACCACTGCGATCGCAATTGCTATCAAGGCAGCACGCTTCACCGCTTCTGGGGTTGCTGCGCCGGAGCCCACGAGTCGCATCGGGCCGACGCGATCTTTATCAGTCCCCTTTACTCCATCGGAATAATCGTTGGCGTAATTAACGCCGACTTGAAGAGCGACGCCAACAACGAGCGCCAAGAAGAAGTTCACAGCATTGGCGTTGTATCCGGCAAAAGCAGTTCCTACTAAGACCGGCGCGATAGCCGCAGGTAGTGTTTTAGGGCGAGCACCTGCAATCCATTCCTCACGCGTAGTCATTTGCTAACCGCTTTCGATCCGGTTTACCTAGAGCTAAGTATGGAATCTCTTCTACCTTTATTAATTCTTTAGGGGCTGCATGTCCGCCAAACTTCGACTTCAATTTGTTTGCTAGCGCCTCAAGAGATAAATCCCCTGTGGTTGCGATGCATAACTTCTCGCCCCACTCGGCATCAGCTTTAGCGAAAGCGATGATTTCAGGAGTAGCAAACTCGCTTTGGAGAAACAGTTCTATAGCGCTCAAGGAAATCTTCTCACCGCCGGAAATGATCTGGTCGTCACTTCTTCCTAGGACCTTTAGTTTTCCGTCGACAATCTCGCCTAAATCAGAGGTTATAAACCAACCATCCGTTAGGGGAAATTCGGCATTTAGATATCCATAGGCGAGCTGTGGGCCTTTGATTGCAATCCGCTCATCAATTATTGAAAGTGAGATACCTTCAAGCGGTCTTCCATCATAGATAACACCACCACAAGTTTCAGTTGCGCCATAAGTAGCAACAACTTTTATTCCAAGGGATTCAGCGCTCTTCCTTAACTCATCATCTAATGGTCCACCGCCAACAAGTACCGCAGCGCAACCCTTTAGGTGTTCGAGAAGTTGGTTATCGCCAGAGATCGCTCGATGCAATTGCGTTGGGACAATTGCGGTGAAATCGGCCTCACTCTCAATACCAACTGGCGTAGTGCCAAGTTCAATCGAGCGAACTAGAACATTGATTCCTGCGACATGGCTAGTCGGAAGAAGCAAGGACCAGCGTTGTCCAGTTCTTGCGCCGAGAAATTTATGTGTGGCACGAGCGTTTGTAATTAATGATTTGGCAGTTAGCGCCACACTCTTTGGCGCACCAGTAGATCCGGATGTTGTTACAACAAGTGCAATCTTTGGATCAACGCCGGCGACGAAAATACGTGAGGTCGATAGAGCGGGGCCATCTCCCGTTAGGGCCAGTAAAAGCGCATCGAGAAGTTGTGGGGTCGACCACGAAGTATCTATTGCGCGCAGCTCTCGACTTACCGTGAAATCCATAACCACCGTAGGGTATGCCATATGAGCAAGCCGATTAAACGCGAACCAGGTAGTCGCACTATTCCTAATTGGCAAAGGGGCGAAGGCAGTGAGAACTTCACTGATGTCCGCTATGAGGTAGCGGAAGGATTGGCGAAAATAACAATCAATCGCCCACAAGTTCGTAACGCTTTTAGACCTGAGACGCTCGCTGAATTACAACAGGCTTTTAATTTTGCGCGTGACGATGACAAAGTTGGAGTAATCATTTTTACTGGCGAAGGATCTGAAGCATTTTGTTCTGGTGGTGATATCTCTGTACGCGGGGATGATGGTTATATAGGTAGCGATTCAGTCGGAAAGAAAGGTATTGGCCGACTAAATGTTTTAGATCTCCAGATTCAAATCCGCAGAACCCCAAAGCCAATAATTGCAATGGTTGCGGGATGGGCAATTGGGGGCGGACATGTTCTTCACGTTGTCTGCGATATAACAATTGCTGCTGATAACGCAAAGTTTGGCCAGACCGGGCCCATGGTTGGTTCATTTGATGGTGGCTACGGCGCCGGACTTCTTGCAAGACATGTAGGCCAAAAGAAAGCGCGCGAGATCTGGTTCATGTGTCGCCAATACGATGCAAAAGAAGCTCTTGAAATGGGCTTGGTCAATACCGTTGTTCCTGTTTCCGAATTAGAGGCCGAAACAGTTTCTTGGGCGAGAGAGATGCTCCGCCATTCACCGATGGCGCTCCGACTTCTCAAAGCTGGTTTGAATGCAGCTGACGATGGACTTGCGGGTGTGCAGCAACTGGCTGGAGATGCAACCTTGCTCTTCTATCTAACCGAAGAGGGACAAGAAGGACGCGACGCATATAAAGAGAAGCGCGCACCTGATTTCGGTAAGTTCCCAAAGCGCCCCTAAATGGATCTTGCCCAGATCCAAGGTTCGCTTCGGGTTCTACAACTCCCGATGCGGACAAAATTCCGTGGAATTACAACAAGAGAAGTAGCGCTATTTGAGGGCCCCGCAGGCT
>RGJX01000045.1 GCA_010023045.1 Actinomycetota bacterium
CAACGCACCTTTTCGAAGGTGGTTAGCGGCGTTTCGTAGCGATTCGATTGAACAAGGAGCTAGTTGGTCCATCGCTCACTTCTCTCTCGATTTCTTGCTTGTGGTGGGTAGTGGATTTGAACCACTGAAGGCAGAGCCGGCGGATTTACAGTCCGCTCCCATTGGCCGCTCGGGCAACCCACCAGGTCTAACAAATTGCGCGTAAGGGTAACAAGGTCACCCTTACGCGCACAAATTACTACTTAGATTAATGAACTATTACTTGATTGAGGCGTCGTAGATGCTCTGGATTGATGCATCTAGCGCCTTATCGAACTCTGCATCGCTCTGTTGTGCGGTTAAGCCTTCAACTAGCGCGCGTGAGAAGCTCGCAATGACTCCGGTGTTCTCGGCGAGATGCTTATTTGCTTCATCACGTGAGTAACCACCTGAAAGTGCGACAACGCGAACAACGCGTGGATGATCGACTAATTCCTTATAGAGATTAGGCACTGTTGGGATTGATAGCTTTAACATGATGTTCTGATCGCCACTTAAAGCGTTTGCGTAATCAAGGAGTGACTTCTTGAGAAGCGCTTCGGCTTCTGCTTTCTGTGGGCTCTTGATACTGACCTCAGGCTCAATGATTGGAACTAGTCCACCAGCGATAATCTCTTTTCCGATTTCGAATTGTTGCTTAACAACTGCATCAATGCCTGATTGATTTGCTAGGTTGATAACCGAACGCATCTTGGTTCCAAAGACGCCATGCTTGTTAGCGGCTGCAATTCGAGCGCCAAGTTCAGGAATTGGCTTCATTAATTGGACATCATTTGCTTCATCAGCGAGTCCGTTATCGACTTTTAGAAATGGAACAACATGCTTCTTGCTCCAGAGATACTCAGCTGTTCCGATTCCATCAATGGTGCGCTCCATTGTCATTTCAAAGAGAATCGCACCGATAACTCGGTTTCCGTTAAATGCTGGCGACTTAATTAGACGCGAGCGCATCTCATGCATGCGATCAAACATCTCAGCTTCATTTGAATATGCCGAGGAATCAAGGCCATAGAGGGAGAGCGCCTTTGGGGTACTTCCACCGCTCTGGTCTAGTGCGGCGATAAAACCTTTTCCAGAACGCATCTGTTGGAGCATCTCGTTATTCATCTAATTAATTCTCCTGATTTGGGGCTCGTATACAACGCTGAATTCGAGCAGGCTGGAATTCTAACCGGGGATTTTCCGAGGTGAAAATCGGCGCGGTACGGTAGCCCTATGGCTGATAGCAGTTTCGATATCGTCTCAAAAATTGATCGGATGGAGCTAGATAACGCTCTCAATCAAGCCTCTCGAGAGGTCACAACCCGCTTTGATTTCAAAGATACAGGTGTGAAAATCGAGATGTCTGGTGAGAAGATTCTTGTCGAGGCTGAGACTGAGGAGCGCTCCAAAGCTGCGTTAGAAGTATTGAAAGAGAAGATGATCAAGCGCGGCGTTTCTCTCAAGCATCTGGAGATAAAGGATCCAGAACAGAGCGGAAAAGTTTTCAAGATCTTCTGTCCGATAAAAGAGGGCATCTCGACTGAGAACGCAAAGAAGATAACTAAGTTATTAAAGGAAGAAGGCCCAAAGTCAGTAAAAGCCCAGATTCAAGGCGATGCCGTTAGAGTAACGAGTAAGAGCAAAGATGATCTTCAAGAAGTTATTGCTCTGGTTAAAGGGGCTAAGTTGGACTTTGCCGTCCAATTCACTAATTATCGATGAGTAAATTCTCAACCGGACTTCTTTACGGAGTCTCTGCTTACGTGCTTTGGGGATTGCTTCCGCTCTACTGGCAACTTGTTGAAGAGGCGGGGGCTTATGAGATCTTGGCGCATCGTGGAATTTGGTCGCTCTTGCTCTGTGTTGCGCTCCTCGCGCTTCGCAAGCAGATCAAGAGCGCCTTTCAGATGGTTAAAGCAAAGCGCACACTGCTTATTCTTTTTCTTGCCTCTGGCTTACTTACCGTTAATTGGGGCGTTTACATCTGGTCAGTAACTGTGGATCGAGTTGTCGAGGCCGCACTTGGTTATTACATAACACCGTTGATCAATGTTGCTGCGGGCGTCTTTTTGCTTCGCGAACGGCTCCGGCCGCTGCAATGGACTGCGGTAACGCTCGCATTTATCGGAGTAGCGGTTTTGACTGTTGGTTTTGGTTCACTTCCTTGGATAGCGCTGGTGCTCTCGATTTCGTGGTCTAGCTACAGCCTAATTAAGAAGAAATTGAATCTGGGAGCGCTAGAAACGCTCAGTGTTGAAACACTCTTTGCTTTCTTGCCTAATCTCGTTTACTTGTTATGGCTAGAGAGCAATCGTGAAGCGCTCTTTGGCGAGGGAGTAGTCTCATCACTTCTCTTATTTGGCGCAGGTATTGCCACAGTCGCACCGCTACTGCTATTCAATGGTTCAACTACTCGACTGCCACTTAGTACAGTCGGACTTCTCCAGTACATCACGCCAACCATGATGTTTTTTATAGGCGTATTCCTAAATGGTGAGGATATGGCTCCTACAAAGTTATTGGGATTTGCCTTTATCTGGGCGGCGCTGGTTTTCTTGAGTAGAGATTTGATTCGATCAAGCCGTGCGATTGACGATGGCGTCGCAAAGGCCCTCTAGAGTCTTGCGAGCTGGGCCATCTGGTAAATCTTTGAGCATCGCCTTACTTTCATTAGCAAGAGTGTGAAGATATTCGCGGGCCGAAGCAAGAGCGGGGTGTCCGCGGAGCTCCTTAATAGTTGCGGCAATTTCAGAATCTGGAATTGGCTTGGATAGCTTTGCTTTCAGCGCTTGATCTTTTGAATCGTTGGAGCGAAGAATTTGAAGTGTTACGAGAGTTGGAACGCCCTCTTTGAGGTCTGTTCCAGGAGTCTTTCCAGATTCACTTGAATCACTAGCGATATCAATTACATCATCGGCTAGTTGGAATGCGACTCCAACTTTTTCGCCGAATTGAGTTAGCGTTTCGACAACTTCTTTTGAGGCGCCCCCAAAGATCGCTCCGAACCGAGCGCTAGTTGCAATCAAAGATCCAGTCTTCTCGCCAACCACTCTCAAATAATGTGCAAGTGGATCAGCGCCATCTTTAGGGCCTTGGGTCTCTTCAATTTGTCCGACGACAAGACGCTCAAATGTCTTCGCCTGTAAACGAACCGCTTCCGGGCCTAAATCAGCCAACAAATCAGATGCTTTTGAGAAAAGGTAATCGCCAGTAAGGATTGCAACGGTATTTCCCCAGCGTGAGTTGGCGCTCTCTACGCCGCGACGAAGTGGCGCCTCATCCATTACATCATCGTGATAAAGCGTTGCCACATGGGTAAGTTCGCAGACAACCGCAGCTTCAATAACTTGCCGGTTTTGACCGCTTCCGAAATGAGAAGCGATCAGTGTCAGCATCGGACGAAATCTCTTTCCACCCGCTTCGACTAGATGGCGCGAAGTCTCAACAACTAGTGGGTATTCGCCTTTGATGTGCTCTGCCAGAAGCTCTTCAACTTCTTTAAGTCCTTTAGATAACTCGCTCTCCAAACTGGAGTCAATGAAAGTCATCGCACGAAGGTAGATAGTGATGCAATCGCATCAAGAAGTGGCGTTGGAAATACGCCGAAAGCAAGAGTTGTGAGAGCTGCAATCCATATGACAGCTGAAGTGAAGAGTGATGGGATTGAAACTGTAACCGTATCCTCTTCTGGATCGGTGAAGAACATCATCACAATTACTCGAATGTAGAAGAAGGCTGCGATTGCGCTAGAGAGGACGCCAACTACAACTACTCCGATATTTCCACTTTCATATGCAGCGCTAAAGATCGTGAACTTCCCGATGAATCCAGAAGTCAACGGAATTCCAGCGAATGAAAGTAGATAGAGGGCAAAGAAGGAAGCGATCAGCGGTGAGCGCTTTGCCAGCCCAACCCATCGATTTAGATCGGTAACTTCTCCAGATGAATCCCTAACCAAACTAACAAGTGCGAAGGCGCCAAGAGTCGTTAGCCCATAAATCGCGAGGTAGAAGAGGGAAGCCTCTAGGCCACTCTTGTTTAACGCCAATATTCCTGTAAGAAGGAATCCCGCATGTGCAATTGAGGAATAAGCGAGCATTCGCTTCACATCGCGCTGTGCGATAGCAATTATTGAGCCCACAATCATGGTCAATACCGCTACAGCGGTGATGAGCGGCTTCCAGCTCCATTCGGCTCCAGCGACTGCGGTGTAGAAAATTCGCAGCGCTGCGCCAAATGCAGCGACCTTTGTAGCAGCTGCCATAAATGCAGTAACAGCAGTTGGTGCACCTTGATAGACATCAGGTGTCCACGCGTGGAATGGGACAGCTCCAACTTTAAAGAGAAGTCCAACACTTAGCGCTGCGATACCAATTAGGAAGAAAACGTCATTTCCAGAACCACCGGCAATTGATGAAGCGATACCGCTTAGTTGAACTGTTCCGGCATAGCCGTAAAGGAAAGCCGCGCCAAAGAGGAAGAATGCAGATGAGTACGCACCAAGCAAGAAGTACTTAAGCGCCGCTTCTTGTGAGAGTAGCCGGCGACGGCGGGCAAGGCCAGCCATCAAATAAAGTGGTAGTGAGAGAACCTCCAGAGCAACAAAGAGTGTGATGAGATCACTTGCTGCTGGGAAGAGCATCATTCCGCCAACTGCAAATAGCGTTAGTGGATAGATCTCGGTCTGCATCTTTCCGGTTTGGATTGCAGTTCGCTCTTCTTGTGAGCCCGGGATAGCTGAGGCTTGCGCTGCAAACTGTTCAAAGTCTGCGATGAGGAATAGTCCAAGAAGTGCAAAGACAAGAATCGTGCCCTGCATGAATAAGACTGGGCTTTGGAGCATAAGCTCTGAATCAACTGGACGCTTCATAGACTTCAAGATTCCTTGGACTTGTCAGCTTCGGCTTGATTCAACACCTGGAGAATCCACTCAAGCTGATCTGGCTCAGGCCAATATTCAGCATAGGGAGTGCCACGCTTGGGTATCTTCATGATCTGTTTGCCACCACGGAAGATGCGAACACAGTCCTCGTCTTCATCTGCATGCCAGGGCGTGCCGTCATAAAACTTCTTGGTGTCACTCACGATTCAAATTCCCACGCAATGTCACATCACAATAGCATGATGCCCAATGGATGTCAAGCCTAACCTAGCCGCTGCTGTCAATCCCATAACTGTCACCACAGTGAACGCAGGTGTAGCGGATATAGCAATTGCCAGCCTGAACCCCCTTGTATTCATGCAAACAAGGTGAGCCATCCTCGCGCAAGGGCACCTTGCCAGTGCCCACACAGGTCATGGTCTGCCCACCACAGTTCTGGCAGCTCAGCGTGTGACTGGCCTCATCATAACTGGCCAGCATAGTGGCCCACTTGACCCCCTCAGCGGGGCGACGGCCCGTGCCCATGC
>RGJX01000046.1 GCA_010023045.1 Actinomycetota bacterium
GCATCATCACCATGTACCCCGCTGTAGCGGGCTGAGTAGATACCGGGAGCTCCCCCGAGCGCATCTACCGAGAGTCCGCTGTCATCGGCAAGGGCTGCATACCCAGTTGCCCGCGCAACGGTGAGCGCTTTTAGCAGCGCGTTCTCTTCAAAAGTACTTCCAGTTTCATCAACATCATCGATATCAAACTCAGCTACAGATCTCACGTCAATTGCTTGAGTGGCAGCTGGATCTGAGTTTTCGAATCTGAGTATCCGAGCTATCTCGGCGATCTTTCCCTTGTTCCGCGTTGCAATTACAAGGTCGGTCACGAATCTAAAGCTGCTCTTTGAAGTTTGCTTAGCTCTACACAGCCCGCGGCGCCGAGGTCGAGCAGTTTATTTAAAAGATTGCGATCAAAGGGCTTTCCTTCAGCAGTGCCTTGGACTTCTACGAAGTTTCCATCGCCAGTACAGACAATATTCATATCTGTTTCAGCCGATACATCCTCTTCGTAACATAGATCAAGCATCGGTGTGCCGTTGATAATTCCCACGCTTACCGCCGCAACTGAACCACTTAGCGGAATCGAAGTTATGTGGCCCTTTCCTTTCGCCCAATTCAGCGCATCGACGAGGGCAACATAAGCGCCAGTGATTGCCGCGGTTCTAGTTCCACCATCTGCTTGTAGGACATCGCAATCAAGGACGATTGTGTTCTCCCCCAGCGCTTTCATATCAACAATTGAGCGAAGTGATCGGCCAACTAATCTTGAGATCTCTTGGGTTCTACCGCCTAGTTTTCCCTTTACGCTCTCTCGATCTGAGCGGGTATGAGTTGCGCGCGGCAACATTGAATACTCCGATGTCACCCAACCTTTTCCGCTTCCAACTAACCATCTTGGAACACCTGGAGTAAAGGAGGCAACGCAGAGAACTCTGGTGTTACCAAAGGAAACTAGTACCGAGCCCTCGGCTTGATTTAGCCAGTTGCGCTCGAATTTGATGGTACGCAAATCATTTGGGCTGCGCCCATCAATTCTTCCGCCCGCGTTATCTGCCATTTTTAATTTCCACTTTCGCTTACGCTCTCTTATGACTGGAGCTTGAAACTACCATTTAGTAGTTACTTCCCCGACTTCCGGGCCAAGGAATCTTCTCGCCAATTTAGTAAATGAGATTGGGTCGCCACTTGAGATGAATTTATAACTTGGCTTTGACTCCGCAATTCTCATTAGGTTCTTTTCAACTAAGACTCGATAAAGATCTTTCGCTGTCTCTTCAGCGCTAGAAACCAAGGTCACATCATTTCCCATCACGTAAGAGATAACTCCGGTCAAGAGCGGGTAATGAGTGCACCCGAGCACCAAGGTGTCGACTCCTTGATCCTTTAAAGGTTTTAGGTAGCCCTCCGCGGACTTGGTGACTGCCGGACCTGAGGTCTCGCCTCGTTCAACAAAACTTACGAATTCAGGGCAAGGTTGAGTTGTCAGCTTTAGTTGTGGCGCTGCCGCAAAGGCATCTTCGTAGGCCTTTGAGTCAATAGTTGTCTGGGTTCCTATTACTCCGACCTTCCCAGAACGGGTCGCAGAGACCGCGCGCCGGACTGCCGGTTGAATCACTTCAATAACTGGAATTGAGTAACGCTCCCGCGCATCGCGGAGCATCGCAGCGCTTGCGGTATTGCACGCAATCACGATTGCTTTGACGCCCGAAGCAATCATCTGATCCATGATCTCAAGTGCAAAGGAGCGAACTTCCGCTAGCGGCCTTGGGCCATACGGTCCTCGCGCAGTATCTCCGAAATAGATAATTGATTCATTGGGAAGCTGATCGATAATCGCCCGCGCAACCGTTAATCCGCCAACGCCAGAATCGAAGATGCCAATCGGACGCTCGGATGCGGACACCTGCGAAGTTTAGAGTGGGTCGGTCAATGTCCGTTTTGCCCCAATGCCAGGGGGAAATTCCCTCAGAAAAAAGATGAAATCTGCGAATTTCCTGCGATTCTAGGTTGAACAACCGGTGAGTAAGGAGCACCCTATTCCCTAATTGTGACCCGGACCTCTCATATCCAGAGAGGCACGGAGCGCAACGGCTCACTCCAAACCGGAGTTTGAGCAAGTCAAAAGCCCACGGAGGCCCAATTTGTTAACAACCATGGAGTTAACTGCAACGCAGTGGAGCGCCGTTTATAACGTCCTTTCATTTGGACTTATCTCGATGCTCGCGACAACGGTGTACACCCTTGTCTCAACAAACCGCGTTCTACCGAAGTACCGGAATGCTCTAGTCCTATCCTCGATGGTTACATTCATCGCTGGATACCACTACATCCGAATCTTCGACTCATTCCACAAAGCATCAATGGTGGAAGGTGCGGTCGGTAAGGTCGTAACCGCAGGACACCCAGACGCATTTAACGAGGGATATCGTTATGTTGACTGGATTCTTACTGTGCCACTACTTCTCGTTGAAGTAATCGCAGTTCTTGCCCTTGCAAAAGAAGCTTCAAAGTCATTGATCACCCGTCTTGTTCCTGCATCTGCAGCGATGATCGCGCTTGGTTACCCAGGCGAAATCTCCTCAGACCAGGGCACCAAGATTCTTTACGGTGTTCTCTCGACAATTCCATTCCTCTACATCCTCTACATCCTCTTCGTAGAGTTGAGCAAGTCCCTTGATCGTCAGCCTGAGGGAGTCGCCGCAACTGTCGGCCGTCTCCGCCTCCTCCTCATCGCATCATGGGGCGTTTACCCAATTGCATACCTTCTACCGATCATCGACGCAGACGGCGCAGCAAGTTCAGGCGCATATGTCGGTCGCCAAGTTGGTTACACAATCGCAGACATCTTGTGCTTGCTTGATTTAGTGTTGGCTTGATCTAGTACTCGTCATCGCGTTGCAAAGTTGCCCATAGCCCGTATTCATGTAAACGCTGTACATCACGTTCCATCTCTTCGCGCGTTCCTGATGAAACGGTTGCGCGTCCCTCATTATGAACTTTTAACATCAATTCCGTTGCCTTCTCTTTGGAGTAGCCAAAGATGACCATAAATACATGGGTCACATAAGTCATTAGATTTACCGGGTCATCCCATACGACACAGACCCATGGTCGATCAGCTTTTAGGTTTAGATCGCTCTCTGATTCAGTTAGCGTTCCGATTGCGACCAATGGTTATTCACCAGCTCCATTGTTTTGTGAGCCCGAATCATCCGGCCCCTTACGAAGTCCGGAGTGAATCTCTTTACATGTCGGACAGATTGGAAACTTCTTTGGATCGCGATTTGGCACCCAGCGCTTTCCGCATAGGGCGGTGACGGGTTTGCCGCTTACGGCTGATTCGACGATTTTCTCTTTCTTTACATAGTGCGCAAAGCGTTCATGGTCGCCAGAATCCAATTGATCCCGAGTTTGACCCTCAAGATCTAAATGGGTATCAGTCTCCTCAATTACGCCACCACGACGCGTGAAGAAGCCCATCTTCTGGCTTGAATCAGCGGTCGCCTTGCGAATCATTGCGAAATCATAAGGCCGGAGCCAATTACTAGACTAGGGAGATGAACGGCGGCCAGAGCCAGCACCTAAAGGATCTCCTGCGTACCGAGAATCTCTCGCGCGCAGATGTCGAGCTAGTTCTCGCAACCGCCACAGATTTTGCAAATCAACCTTTGAAGTCCGCGAGCGCTCTGGCCCACAAATCAGTAGCTATCTATATGACAAAGCCCTCCACGCGTACTCGCCTGGCATCTGAGACCGCTGTCGCACATCTAGGTGGAACTCCTATTTTCCTTCGCGGCGATGAGCTGCAGATTGGTCGCGGTGAGACTATTGAAGATACCGCGCGAATAGTTAGCCAATTCTGCTCAGCCCTAATCATCCGCACCTATGCCCAGAGCGATGTTGATCAACTCGGCGCTCATGCCGCAATTCCCGTTATCAATGCCTTAACCGATGAAGATCACCCAACTCAATTGCTTGCTGATTGGATGGTAATCCGAGAGAAGTTTGGTAAAGATATTTCGGGCAGAAAGTTTGTTTATGTTGGCGATGGCAATAATGTTGCAAACTCTTGGTTACTTATGGGCGCAATTATGGGTGCGCATGTTGTAGCTGCCACGCCATCTGGGAAATTTGCCGTTGCGCCGGAGGTAATTGCGAAGGCTGAGGGAATTGCCCGGGCAAATGGTGGAAAGGTCGAGATCTCAAATGATGCGAGCGCCGCTTGTGAAGGCGCTTCGGTGGTCTACACCGACGTTTGGATGTCGATGGGCGATTCAGAGAGCGAGCGAGCGGAGAAGTTCAAAGCGCTCTCGCCATTCGCCGTTGATGAAAAGTTGATGTCACGTACCGCAAAGGACTCAATATTCATGCATTGTTTACCCGCTCATCGCGGTGAAGAGGTTGCCGCTTCGGTAATCGATGGCGAAAGATCAGTCGTATGGCGCGAGGCCTTCCATCGCCGGACCACGATCCAAGCCCTGCTCTATCTTTTGACTCGTGGCGAGTTAAAGGGAAACTAGCGCAACTATGAAGATCTTTGTTCCCAAAGAGAGCCGCGCTGGAGAGATACGGGTAGCGCTAGTTCCAGATGTAATCTCAAAACTCACTCGGGCAGGCTTTGAAGTAGCTATTGAAAGTGGCGCCGGTGTAGGTGCCGGTGCCGGCGATAAAGATTTTGTAGGTGCCGGAGCGAGCGTTGTTGGCGCTAATGAGGTTAGCGCTTCCCTTGCTGGTGCAGATGTAGTTCTCTCTGTGCAACCGTTGACTGTTGCGCAATTCAAAAGCGTTAAGAAGGGCGCAATAACAATCTCGTTTTTATCTCCAACAAGCGCTGTTGAGAATATCGATGCTGCAGCTTCAGCAGGGGCTACCGCCTTTTCCCTTGAATTAGTCCCAAGAATTTCGCGCGCTCAATCTATGGATGCGCTCACCTCACAAGCGCTCTGTGCCGGTTATCGAGCTGCGTTAGTTGCGGCTGAACTATCGCCAAGATTCTTCCCACTTTTAATGACTGCTGCCGGAACCGTTACACCAGCAAATGTACTTGTACTTGGAGCGGGCGTTGCTGGCTTGCAAGCGATTGCAACTGCGCGCCGACTGGGCGCGGTGGTCTCTGCATACGATGTCCGTCCATCATCAGCTGATGAAGTCCGCTCAATGGGCGCGACATTTATTGATCTTGAACTTGAGGCGATTGAGGGCGCTGGTGGTTATGCGCGCGAGATGAGTGAGGAGCGCGCCGCTAAGCAACGCGAACTTTTGAAACCATTTATCTCGAAGTCACATGTTCTCATTACAACTGCTGCAGTTCCTGGTAAACCCGCACCGCGACTAGTTACACAAGATATGTATAGCTCCATGGTTGAAGGTTCTGTGAT
>RGJX01000047.1 GCA_010023045.1 Actinomycetota bacterium
GTTGGAATCACTATTAATGGTCAAGCAGCTGATTACAGTTCTGAAGTTATTCTCGAGCAGAATCGACCCATGTATTTTGAGGGCGAGAGCGCAAACGCCAAAGCAAAGGTCGCAACCTTGAATGAGATTTCAGGAAACCGGGTTCCCGTAGTTTTCTATTTTGCCAAAGCGGGCAAAGTCGAATTAAGCGCCCTTGTTGTTAAGAATGAAGGAATCTACAGCTCCATTTTGTAACCAAGACCACGTACCGTCTGAATTATCGTCGGATTCGCTGGATCATCTTCAATCTTGGCACGAAGGCGCTTTATATGAACATCTAAAGTTTTCGTATCGCCGACATAATCGCTACCCCAAACTCGATCAATTAATTGCATTCGAGTGAGCACGCGTCCTGCATTTCGCATCAAGAATTCAAGTAGCTCGAACTCCTTTAGCGGTAGAGAAATCGCAATACCTTTAACATTTACTTGATGGCGCTCGGTATCCATCCGAACTGGACCAACGGCAAGAACGCCCGGTTCACCCGTCTGACCCATTCCAGAATTGCGTCGGAGTACCGCTTTGATTCGCGCGATCAACTCACGCGATGAATAGGGCTTGGTTACGTAATCATCAGCCCCAATTTCCAATCCGACAACCTTGTCGACTTCGGTATCTTTTGCAGTCAACATAATTACGGGGACATCGGATTTTGAGCGGATATATTTACAAACTTCAGTTCCAGAGACTTCCGGAATCATCAGATCTAGCAGCACTAAATCAATTCCGCCCTGATCAAACTTATTGAGCGCTTCTCTGCCATCTGCGGCAGTCACAACTCCAAATCCCTCTTTTCCTAAGAGAAACTCCAGCGCCTCCGAGAATGAACTTTCATCCTCAACCACCAGTACCTTAATCAAGACAGTCCTCCCTCATCTAATGAAGATTGCGGAGCTCTCGGTAATCGGAGCGCGAAGGTGCTTCCAACGCCTTCTTTGCTCCAGACAGCGATCTCACCGCCATGATTTAGCGCTACATGCTTAACTATCGATAGACCCAACCCAGTTCCACCTGTTTCTCGTGAGCGAGCCGGGTCGACTCTATAAAAACGTTCAAAGATTCGTTCTTGTTCGGTCTCTGGAATACCAATTCCTTGATCTGCAACGGTGACTTCAATCAACTCACCAGCATCGGAAATCGTCACCGTAACCCTCGTTTTCTCGGGCGAATAATTGATTGCATTCTCAATCAAATTATGAACCGCCATAATCAATTGATCGCGGTCACCAATCACAACACCATTTGATTTTTCATTTAGAGAAATTTCTATATGGCGAGCTTCTGCAGCCGACTCACTTAAATTGATGGACTCTTTTACAACTTCATCAATATCAACTTCATATGCCGCAACTAGTGGATCATGGCTCTGTAGGCGAGAGAGATCGATAATTTCTTTTACTAGTTCAGATAGACGCTTCGATTCGGATTGCATTCTCTGGGCAAATTTCTGGACTTCCTCGGGGTTATCTTTTGCGCCCAAGACGGCCTCGCTAAGGAGCATGAGCGCCCCTATTGGAGTTTTCAATTCATGTGAAACATTTGCTACAAAGTCCCGGCGAACGGCATCCACTCGCTGTTGTTCACTCTCATCGTTAATAAATACCAATATCTTGCCTTGATCATCAATTGGAGCTGCGGTCACATGAAGGTTTCTGCGACCTTCGCCGATTGGTCCTCTTGGAATCTCCAAGTTGGCCATCTTTAGCTCCCCACTCCGACGCACCAGGCGCACCAACGCAAGTAATTCCTCGCTAACCAAGCGATTTTCGCGCAATACTCCAAGTGAGCTAATGCCAGATGTTTGAAAGATCGCTGTCTCTCCGGGTGAGAGAATCATCGACTCATCTTCGTTTGCTAGCAGCGCAGTCTCTAAAATCTCAGGAATTTCTGAATCTTCTTGGAATTTGGAGTCGTTGCCAACTTCGCGCCGAGACCACCAATTAGATACGCCACTCACATCGCCATGGTACGGAAATCTCCCCGCCACCTTCCATTCCTAGAGCGTTTCCGGGGTCGTTAAATATGCGAGTAGCAGGTCTACATCCAACTGTTTACCTCATAGACAACTCTTGTTCACTCACTTCAGGCAGGTATAACAATTACACAGCCCCCCTCAGGGTAAGTTTGGCCTATGACTTGGCTAAGAAGCGCATTTCAAGATGAATTAGATGGCGTAACAAATTCGCTAGTTGATCTCAGCAATCAAGTTACCGTAGCTATTGAGAAAGCTACTCACGCTCTACTCACCGCGAGTTTAGATGAGGCTCAAGAAGTTATCGATGCCGATGACAAAATTGATAACTTCCAGCATGAGTTAGATGCTCGCATCATCGATATCGTCGCGCGCCAACAACCAGTCGCATCTGATCTCCGCGCCCTTGCCACCGCGCTTCGAATGGCAGCAGATATGGAGCGAATGGGAGATATGGCCCATCACGTTGCGAAGATTGCTCGACTCCGCCATCCAAATGGCGCAATACCCTCTGAATTACTACTTACTATCGAAGAGATGGGCAAAGTAGCTTCAAATATCTCAAAGAAGACTGGAGAAGTAATCTCTTCAAAGGATGTAGAGAAAGCTGTCGAACTTGAGAAAGATGATGATGCTATGGACCAGCTCCATCGCAAGTTATTCCAAGTTCTCTTGAGTGATGATTGGTCTCATGGAATTGAAACCGCAATTGATGTAACTCTTATTGGTCGGTACTACGAACGATACGCAGATCACGCCGTATCGGTTGCCCGACGCGTTTACTACCAGGTTACTGGAAAGTTCCTAAGCGACTTTTAGAACGCCACTAACCTATTCGGTAAGTGCAATTACTAACTACTTCTTACCCTGATTCGCTACCGCTTTAATCGCCTCGGCTGCGGCCGCGGGATCTAAATACTCTCCAGCTTTTGTCGGCTTTAAGTTCGCATCAAGTACATAGTGCAGCGGAATTCCGGTTGGGATATTAAGTTCTGCGATCTCTGAATCAGAAATTCCATCAAGGTGCTTCACAAGTGCTCGAAGCGAGTTGCCATGGGCGGCTACCAAAACCGTAGCGCCCGCCTTTAAATCGGGAACTATGGCGCTCTCCCAATAAGGAAGCATGCGCGCGACTACATCCTTCAAACACTCTGACTTAGGCATTTCGTTGCCTAGATCGGAATATCGGGCATCTTGCGCTTGGGAATAAGGGTCTTCATCGCTAATCGCAGGAGGTGGCACATCGTAGGAACGGCGCCATAACTTGAACTGTTCTTCGCCATAAGTGGCCAAAGTCTGGGCTTTATCTTTTCCTTGTAACGCACCGTAATGCCGCTCATTCAACCGCCACGAACGACGAACTGGAATCCAGTGCCTATCGCATGCATCTAATGCAAGATTTGCGGTCGCAATTGCACGACGAAGCACAGATGTATGAACTAAGTCCGGAAGTAGACCGCGCTCCTTCAATAGTTCGCCACCACGCTTTGCTTCCTGCTCGCCTTTTGCAGAGAGGCTCACATCAACCCAACCAGTAAATAGATTCTTAGCGTTCCACTCGCTCTCGCCATGGCGGAGCAGGATTAGGTTGAACATGGGTTGATTCTATTTACTAATGATTACTGAACCAAATGCTCAAAGGCTTTTAGGTTCGCAAGTGACTCACCACGTGAGACTCGCCAGGCCCATTCGCGCCTGATTGCGTTAGTGAAGCCAAGTTCAAGTAGTGGATTAAATGAAGAATCGGAATATTGCAAAACTGCACCGATAACTCGATCTAGCTCTTGCTCGGTAATCGAGTGGAATGGCAACCTTCCCACCAAGTAGATATCACCTAATTCATTTATCGCAAAAGCTACGCAATAAAGCGATGCATTTTTCTTCAGCAACCACTCATGAACTATCTCTACATTCTCATCAGGTTTGCGGATAATGAAAGCATTTACGCTAACTGAATGATCGCCCACAACTAGAGCACAATGCGTTTCGAGTTTTCGCTCACCAGGGAGAGTTAGTTGAAACGAAGAATCAATCCGCTCGTTATCAATATCGTGGGAAGCCAGGAATTCTTCGATGGTCGCAATCGCCATTGCTCGAGTGCTCATTTAGACCACGCTTAGTTTTGCTGCAGCTCCTCGGGAGAGCACTTGATCGTAAACATCCAAGATTCCGCGCGCTGTCGCATCCCAGCCAAATCGCGATGCATGATCTACAGCGCCAAGAGATAACAAGACCCGTCGCTGTGGCTCCATCAACAACCGCATCAAGGTAGCCGACCAAGCCTTTGGGTTATGGCCATCAACTAGAACACCTGAGATTCCATCAGCTACAGCCGCGCGAAGTCCGCCCACAGCAGTCGCCACAACGGGTGTTCCGCATGCTTGGGCTTCGAGCGCAACCAAACCAAATGACTCTGAATAAGAGGGCACACAAACTAGATCAGCTGAGCGATACCAATCTGACAGCTCTTCATGTGGAACTGGTGGCACAAATTGCACTACATCCGTTACGCCTAAGAATTTAGCGAGCGCTTCCAATCTTTCTGGCTCGCTCGATCCATTTCCAGATGGACCGCCCATAATCACAGCGCGTAATTTGCTGCGAAGCATCGGGGTGTGTTGCAACATCTCGGCAACAGCCCGAATAAGAACTTCTGGACCTTTATGGGGCTGGATTCTTCCCACAAATAACAACATCAGTTGATCTTGCGGAATTGATAATTTCTCGCGAGCGCTCTTCTTTCCGCCATTTACTTTATAAGTACGAAGATCAACGCCAGGTGAAACTACGTGAACATTGTCAGGACATGCGTCATAGAGCGATACGAGGCTCGCTGCTTCCGATGCAGTGTTTGCAATTAGCGCTGCAGATGCCTGAACAACCTGTTCCTCACCAATCGCACGTGTTTGGGGTTCGGGCGATTCACCTTCAGCAAGTGATTGATTCTTTACCTTCGCCATTGTGTGCATCGTATGTACCAGCGGAATTCCGTAACGCTCTGAGACTAACCAACCTAGTTGGCCGGAAATCCAATAATGCGAGTGAAGCAGATCGTAATATCCGGGCGGCTTTTGCAGCTCATGGCGTAAATATGAGGACATCAGCGCACAAATTTGGGAAGGCAATTCATCTTTAGTAACGCTTCCGTATGGACCAGCCTCAAGATGGACAACATTTACTCCATCTGCAATCTCAACGACTGCAGGAAGATTTGGTCGATTAGCGCGGGTGAAAATATCCACCTTTACACCTGATTCAGC
>RGJX01000048.1 GCA_010023045.1 Actinomycetota bacterium
TCTGGAAGAGATTTATTTGACCTCAGAAAGAGGTTAAATATTGAAAATATGGCATTAAAGTAATCGGTAGTCGTCTTATCTTGATCTAACTTAACTTTCACGCTCAGGGCCAGTATAAAACTAGGCACAAGGGGCATTAGCACCGTACTTTGCCAGATCGAGTTTTCTTTTAAGCCAATATGACTTTCAAAACTTCTTAGGTAATCACGATTATGTTCTTTTATTAACACATCACTTTTGGTTATAGCAAGCGGGAGTAATTCGGAAGAGAGGAAATCTCTGTATTTATGTGAATCTATAATCTCGGTCTCAAATCCAAAACTCAACTCATGCATCAACTCTAAGTTTTGACCAAATTTTCCAAGAAATACGCGCGAAGTGTTCCCTGAAAAACAAACATTGAGTGCTAATCCTTGAATCGCAGACTCGAGGCTCTGAGCCTCGGAGAATCCATCAGCAATCAGGCGCAGTTGGGCAATCAAGTACTTCACCCCCCCCCAGAACGTTCATGTCAAGATAGCGCCGCTTTAGGAAGAAACCTCACGCATTTTGACCAATTGACCGGTCTAAGAGTTGAGTCGCTGTATGCTTCGAAATTCCAAGATCAACGGAGCCCAGGTTCCCATAATTAGGAGGAATCCTTTGGATGTCGAGGCTCCGCCGAAACCTAATGCTCTCCTGCTTGAAGATAATTCATTCGATCGCACCGAAATCAAGGTACAACTTGAAGTAATGGGTTTTTCAGTTTTTGATGTTTCAACCGCTCAAGAGGCTAAAGAGACGTTCACTATTCGAGATTACAGTCTCGTACTCATTCACCTTGGCCATGCTCCGCTAGAGAGCCTTGAATTCTGTCGCCAGATTAGGGCGCTTTCAACAGTACCAATTCTCATGATTACCAAGCGCGAAGAGGTTGTCGATGAACAACTTGCTTTAGGAGCCGGCGCAGATGACTATCTAACAAAACCCATCGATCCAAGAATTCTCTCCTCTCGAGTAACCCAGCAATTCCGCCGAGGCGAAAGTCAGCGAGCCCCAAGGAAAACTCTGCTCACTTGGGAGAATCTCTCATTAGATGTAGCTGAGCACCTCTTCAAGATTGGCGAGAAGACCAGATGTAATTGATGTCGTTCGAAGCACTGGATTTAGGCTGGCCAGAGAGAGCCACGAATCGAATTTAGCCGTCTCCTAAGTAAGTGCATTTTGTGTCTACCGAATAAGGACTGAATTATTCTGGTGGGCGCTGAGGGTTTTGATAGATTTAGTTCAGTACTTGAACCATATATATTTAATTTTTCTTGACTCAGCACCCATTTTAGTCAATTGGTCTGACCTCTTGGAATATGGAAGATAATTTGGACGGAAATGGCGGATAGTTACCAGAGATTGCTTCTATTTCCGTTTATTAATACCTATCATTTGGTTCTATGAAGCTGAGGGTTATTCTCATCGCCCTTCTCTTTTTAGCGCCTCTAACCCCCTCTATCTCTGCTACCCCTCCAAAAGCCGGTGCGATCTGCAGCAAGGCTGGAGTCACAAAGAACTCCGACGGAAAGAAATACACCTGTGTCAAGAGTGGTAAGAAGTTAGTTTGGAATAAAGGAATACAAATTAAATCAGCAGCAACAAACAAGATTTCCAATTCCCCAAGCCCTACACCAAGTCCTCTTCCCGGAATGCAAACCCAAAACTCAAATGATGTGAGAAATATAATTATTAGATATCACCGTCCTTCCGGTGATTATGCAGGATGGAATATTTGGATTTGGCGTAACTCCGATGATAACTCGAAAGATTCACCCATTTCTTCTTCTGGCATTAATTTTGAGGGAGTGGATAGTTTTGGTGCGGGTGTCTCTCTCACCGTTACAGGAATGCGTGACTTTAAAGATATTGGTTTCATTTTGCGACAGGGTGATTGGATAACGAGAGATATAGGTAAAGACCGCTTCATCACTAACTTTGATTCAAGAGGTTTTGCTGAGATTTGGCTGATTCAAGGCGACGAGAATGTATACACGAGTAAACCAAATACGACGTCAAAACCTTCTCCAACTCCTTCTGCGATGTCCACACCATCTCCCACGCCGACTCCGGCAACTCCTAAAACTCGAGCGGACATAGCGTACGAAGCCATGCTCACTCTTTATGCGGCCCAGTCTGATTATAAAATTCCAATTAAGTACGTTTTGGCAGAAAAGGTCAATAAATCTTTTCTCGAACTCATTCGACTAGCAACGGAAGAAGCTGCAAAGACTTTTCAAAAGTATTACAAACCAGTAGGTGAATTACCCCTGATTATGGGAGATCAGGAAGATGTTGATTGGGCAGTTTCGACGCTGCGTAAATATGGTCATGAATTGGATGAGTGGGGAAAAAGTAACTATAAACGAGGATATGGGACTGCTCACAAAACTAGCCAAAGTATCCTTCTATTTTATACGGGGGATCAAAAAGTCACACTTGATCCTAATAAAAATTGTATCTTTTGTCTTTTGAGTTACGGAGCACATGAATATATGCATGTCGTAACTATTGGAATTCTTGGAAAATCCTCAACCTTTGGTGAAGTTATACCCCGCTGGGCCTACGAAGGTTCAGCACAATTCTTCGGTTATTTTGTAGCGGAACAAATGCCACAGAAGGGTGAATTAAACGAATGGATGAGAAAACAAGGGTTTAAGAATTTTCAAGCGAGTTCTAGGCTCGCCGACGTAAGAGACTATTCACCAGTTTTGCATTCGCTATCATCTCAGCAGCTATATGAGACGTTTACGTCGCCAAATATTGATCGTGGTGACTGTCCTCAAACGTACTGCTATACCGCAGGACAATTTTTAATCGAATTACTAATTGCGGACCATGGAATTGAAAAATATGTTTCATGGTTAAAGACCTCTGCAGAAAGTCCATGGAGAACCGCTTTTGAAAAGACATTTGGGTACAATTTCAATCAATGGCTCGCCGAGATTGGGATTCCATATGTAATGCAAGAGGCTCAAAAAGTTTATCCCGAACAGTCCACGCATCCTGACTACAACAAGGCGATTACATACAAGAAAAACTAGCCAGGTGTGGGCGCTGAGGGTTTTGATAGATTTAGTTCAGTACCTGAACCATATATATTTAATTTTTCTTTACTTAGAAGCCTCTTTAGTCAATTGGTGTGAAATTTGGTAAGTTAGAAGCAAATTTGAACGGATATGGGCGGAGAGTTTCCAGAATTTGCTTCAAATTAATGTATTGGGATCCTATTATCTCACTCTATGAAGCTGAGAGTTCTTCTAATTGCACTACTGCTCTTAACTCCCCTGACCCCCTCTATCTCTGCAACTCCTCCTAAATCTGGTGCGATTTGCAGTAAAGCGGGAGTAACAAAAAACTTCAACGGCAAGAAATACACCTGTATTAAAAGTGGGAAGAAGCTGGTGTGGAATAAAGGTGTTGTGGTCAAGACAGCAGAGTCGACTAAAAAACCTCAATCCTTGAAGATTGAATTACGCGGATACGGCACTTACTTCGGAAAGCTGACACAAGGTGACGATTTTAGAGATGAATTCATAAAGGTGGAATCCAATGATGCGAATTTGGAAGTTAGGGTGGAAGTTCTTAATGCCAAGGGTGTACTTGTCATCGCGGGAATATCAAAGCTTCGCTCTAGGTCGGGAAATGTGAGTGAGTGGACATTTGATTTTCCCGGTGCAACCAAATTATTGGTTGGGAAATATAACCGAATCTTCTTTGGTCTATCGCAACTAGGGGAAAGAAAGGATTTTTGGACTTCAGAATTTGAAGTCATACCATTCAAGCCTAAGCCAAGTTTTAAATTTGGATTAGAGTCGACTTGTGGGGGTAGTTTGAAACCTTGCCCAACAATCAATTTGGATTCTACTTTCTTGCCTGCAGCGGCATGCAAGATAGCTGATGCAACATATCCTGATGATTATTCCGATGGATACGTTAGCTCCGGTTTTCCACCACCAAAGTTTTCATTGGCAGGTAAGAAAAATGTTAAACTGCTCGTAATTCCCGTAAATTTTGCAGATCGTAAAATATCGGACAAATTATATTCTCAAGCTCAAGTGGCTGTTGCAAAAGGGGAAGGTTTCTATTCTTTTAATTCATTTGGAAGAGTAAATTTCGATTTTGAATTACTTGAAAAAAATAGCTGGATCGATTTACCCATGGATTATGGCTTCTACGAACAACAATGGTCGTCTGGGGCCATAGATGTAACTCAATTCCTTCTAGATCAAGTTAAAGATTACAAAGCTTCAAACCCTGATGCAATAACTTGGCTCTTTCCCGAAGGAAAGTACAAGATTGTTCAAAGACCATTCAGTGAGAGAACTAAGGAATTTAGATTTGGAAACAGCGTGCTTCCCGCCGCAAGAGTTTATGGACTGCATGAAAATCTAGAAAGTATTGGAATCAATGGGTTCGATCATGGTGTCGGACATGCCTTATATTCTTTTGAGGACCTTTACATTTTCGCAGGTTATTCACTCTCCGGAAAAGCTGAACAACCAGGAAATGGTTGGGACGTGATGATTGGTGGAGGCGATTTCTTTGCATGGTCAAAATGGATCGCTGGATGGTTGAAAGATGAGGAAGTTTACTGTCTAAGGAATACACAGGATTTGCAGACAATATACCTCAGGTCAATCCATGATTTGGTCGGAAGAAAACTTTTAGCAATTCCATTGGGTAATTACGAAATACTTTTAGGTGAATACCGAACTAATGCTACGAATGCAACATTGGCGAAATTTGGCCTTTGTGAAAATGATGCAGTAAGGCCTTGCTCAAACTATCCTAATTCAGGTCTACTTCTATATAAACTAGATACCAAAATTAAGCATGGAGCTGCACCTTTCAGAGTCGCACAATTATTTGAAGATGAACTATTAAAAGCGGGCGAGTCGATGGAGTATCAAGGTTTTAATTTCATGGTCGAGGCCTCTGATAGCAACGGTATATATGTTCAGGTTTCCAAAAAGAACTGAATCACTTTCAATTTCTGGTGGCCGTTGAGGGTTATTATAGAACTTGTTCAGTACCTGAACTATATTAATTCAATTTTTATTGACTCAGCACCCATCTAAGTCAACTGGACTGACATTTTGGAATATGGAAGTTAATTTGGACGGATTTAGGTGGGTAATTTCCGGCAATTACTTCTAATTATGCTCTTGGCAACTTATTCTTTCTCTCTATGAAGCTGAGAGTTCTTCTAATTGCACTACTGCTC
>RGJX01000049.1 GCA_010023045.1 Actinomycetota bacterium
AGACATCTCGGAAAGCTTCAGATTGTGAAGGTGGAACAACTTTGTCATCTAATCCCTGAAAGATAATTAGGGGAGTAGTGAGTTTTTCAGCATGCGTAAGTGGCGAGCGCGCGTCATACAAATCTTTTCGCTCTGGATAAGGGCCAATCATCGAATCTAGATATCGCGACTCGAAGTCATGGGTATCAGTAGCGAGCCCAGTTAGTTCGGCAACTCCGTAGTGGTCGGCGCCAGCAACAAAGAGATTGCTATGTATTAAGGCATTTAGAACAGTGAATCCACCAGCGCTTCCACCGGAGATAAATACCCTCTTTGGATCAGCAATACCGATCTTAATTAAGTATTCGACGCTTGTTATTACATCTTCATAATCGACGATTCCCCACTTTCCATCAAGGAGATGTCGATATTTAGATCCATAGCCCGTCGAACCACCGTAATTGATGTCAGCGATTGCGAAGCCACGAGTAGTCCAGTAGAGGTAATCCAGATCAACCGTGGCAGAGGAATGGCCGGTTGGTCCACCGTGTACTTGCACAAGGAGTGGCGTAGCTCCCGGATTTGGATGATCAGGATGATTTGCTTGATGCAGAATCACCTTTACATCTCGCGTAGCTCCATTGATAGTGATCTCTTTGATTTCAGGGGCAAATCCTTTGGCAATTGGCAGCGGATTGTGTCTAATAACTTCTTTCTCGTTAAGTGATTTGGGATCAAATTCGACAAGGGTTTGGAATTCAGAACTGCTCGCTCCGAAGGCAACCAATCGCATTCCATCCGATGAAAATGTTGGGGAGAAATGCGTGAACCTTGAATCGAATTCTTTGACAGTCCCAGTCTTGGGATCTACCAAAGCTAGTTTCCGTGCATCTACTGGACCGTGGATGCCAACAAATTGACCATCTTCAAGAATTGAGATTGCGCGATATCCAAGCTGCCATGCGGGAAAACCCCACTCGGATTCCTCCGAGACGATTTGCGTGCGTTGACCATTTAATTCGACCTTCCAAGGGTTCCACCAACCGCTCTCTTCATCGATATAGATGATGGTCTTCTCATCAAGCCATTCGGGTGAGAGAACGGGGTTCTTACGATTGCCTGCGATAACTCTTTTATTTTTTACTTCACCATTTGAAATTTCGGCAACAAAAAGTTCAGTTCCGTCCCAAGGCATATCTGGGTGCTCCCATGAAACCCAGGCCAGGTGTCTACCATCAGGCGAAATCCTTGGATTCATATAGAACTGATGGCCCGAGACAAGCGTTCGAATCTCTCCATTTTCATTAACGGCAATTAGTTCTCGACTGCAACGTCCTTCAGAATTTTGCTCCCGCACGCACCAAATCTCATCGCCGACCTTTATCAGTTCTGCATAGCGATCTTGACTTTGGGTATCGGGAGTTAGCGCGATCGGCTCCTTCTCGCCGACCTTTTTGTATAGTCGCTGATCTTTCTTGTTTGAGAAATAGAGAACGTATGAGTTGCTCTGCTCAAGTCCTAGATAACTTCGGCCGCCGTATTCATGAACAGCGTGACTTGCACTAAATGGTGGCGGTAGGAGATCTCCTAGCTTCTTGCTCACAATTACTCTCCGGCCGCCCTCTTCCGGTCTCGTTTCAACCCACCATGTATCGCTACCAACTACTTGTGGCCAAGAGACAGAGACGCCGGACTTGGAGATATCAGAAGCCGTTAACGGCGATATCCATTCTCCGGGCAGATTGCTCATAATTGGGTAACCGATTGGCTCATAGTTGGAAGGTACCGGAGAGAGTAGGTTTAGGGCATCAAAGAGAGGGATGTATAGAGATGTGCAGTCGAGTCATCTGCAGGATTTGCGGGAAATACACCTGGTCGGGTTGTGGCGAGCACATTGACTCAGCGCTCGAAGGTTTAAAGCCTGATCAAATTTGTCGTTGCGAAGAGAGAAAGTGAGATTGAGTTCGCGGATCTGCTGGGGATAACCCGAAAACTTGTATTGAGAGAAAAACACCTGCTAGCACCCTGAAGTTTGTGAGACAACTCGGTCAAAATTAAGCCATGAATCGATTTGGTAAGGCCCTACTCCAGAGGTTTCGCGAGGTCTTGTACCTATTCTTATCGTTCCAGCGCAATGGAATACGTGGCAAAGTTTGAGGTTCGTAGGACAAATTGGCTTTTAGGGACTGACTTCAAGGTTGTCGAAAATTGGTTTAGCAATCCACTTCTATCGTGGGATGGGGTAAAGGAGAGAGTCACTTCGACTCGAGTTTGGCTAGCAGTCGCCTATGTGTTTATCTCCTTTGGATGGTCGCTCTTTTCCTTCATTCTTGTTACGTTGGGAGTTGCTGGTCTCTTCTTGATTTTCACCAGCGTCGGCGTCGCTACGTTATCTAGTTTCACCCGATCTTTTGAGGTAATAGATAACGGTGGATTTTTCCGGGGCAGTATCTCCTTTGATGAATCTCTAGGTCGCGTCCGCCTTGAGTTGGGAGATTCAACTAGTAGCGGCTTTGTTAATTGGGACCTATATTCGAACTGGGTCGCTGTAATAGCAATCATTGTGACGTTCTTGGCGCTCTGGATAATTCCACGGAATGCACGCGCTATGGCGGAGATAACCGAAGGGTTCTTATCCGGAACACTTCTTCCCAAGTTCGAGGAGCGTCTGGCGAAAATTAGGAATCGCAGGAAAGTGAGCGAGCGCGATGTTCGAGAAGCGCTAGCTAAAGAATCGCTTCAACCGCAACTCTCTGAACTATCTCGCCGAGAAATCGAAATCTTGGCGTTAATGGCGCAAGGGAAATCGAATGCAGGAATAGCTAAAAGTCTCTACATCACTGAGGGCTCTGTGGAGAAACACATTTCTAGCATTCTCAGCAAACTTGAACTCAACGCAGAGGTGGATAGCCATCGCAGGGTATTGGCTGTGCTTAAGTATTTGGGTATAGATGGGAACAATGGCAAACTGGGTTAATGACTGCGATATCCGTTAAAGGATTGACAAAGAGTTACGGTGATCTAGTTGCGGTAAAGGATGCGACCCTTTGAAGTCCCACTAGGAACAATCTGTGGATTTGTTGGACCGAATGGGTCGGGCAAGACGACCACAATTCGGATGTTGCTAAGTCTCATCACGCCGACTTCTGGAAGTGGAGAGATCTTGGATGAACCAATCTCTCATCCAGAGCGTTATCTCTCTCGAGTGGGTGCGATGATTGAAGGGCCGGCTTTCTATCCTGCTCTGACCGGCGCTGAGAATCTAAGAGTGATTGCAACCCTAGGTGGCTTTCCACTAGAACGGATTCCGGTACTTCTCGAGACCGTCGGACTTGGGGATCGTGGCGATGATAAGTACAAGACCTACTCACTTGGAATGAAACAAAGATTGGGAATTGCTGCAGCCCTTCTTCCCAATCCAAAACTGTTGATTCTTGATGAGCCAACAAATGGTTTAGATCCAGCTGGAATTCAAGAAATTCGGGATCTGCTCTCTAAGTTGGCCAAGGAAGGTGTAACCGTATTCGTCTCCTCGCACCTTCTCTCTGAGATTGAGATGATCTCTGAATATTTAGTAATGCTTCGAAAGGGTGAAGTCATTTTCTTTGGAAGGACTGAAGAGTTGCTGCATCGCTCTCGCCCCACAATTGTTGTAAAAGCCATGAAAACAAGCGATTTAAAGCGCCTTAAGAAACTAGTTGATGAGATTGGACACCCCGCAATACTCCAAGGTGATGAGCTCAGAATCGACGCAGATGAAAAATGGGGAGCCAAATTGAATCAATTGGCCTTCGAGAACGAGATAGTCCTGCGTCAGATAACTCCTGTTAGACCCTCGTTGGAAGAGACCTTCTTCGATATGACCGAGGAGAAGCGATGAGAATTTTCCGTGCCGAATGGCGCAAACTCCGTAGACCAACCCTCTTCTTCGGAAGTATGGGCGCAGTCGTTGCGGTTACTGCTTTAGTCGTGTCGCTACTGTTCTTGCTAATAGATTCAGAAACAGGAAATGCCGATCGAGGCGAGCGGATAACTAGGGAAGTTCTTGCGCTTCCAAGTGGCATCTCTATTGGTTTTAGTAGCTCTGCAGGATTGCTTGGAATTGTTGCGCTCTGTGTCTTCGCTGCACAGACAGCTCAGGAATACACATACGGAACTCTTCGAAGTCTCTTGGTTCGTGAGCCAAGACGAATTAGATTGCTAATTGGAAAATATCTCTCGATGGGTCTATTTGCTCTCTTCACGGTGATCTTTAGCGCAATCACAAGCGTTGTTTTGGCATTTGCTCTCGCGGGCACGGCGAAGGTTCCCACAGATGCCTGGAGCACAAGTGATGCTTGGACCAACCTTTTTGAAACTTTTATAAATGTTTTGATCTCTACCTTTGGCTACGGAACTATTGGAATGGTCTTAGGTTTGCTGCTTCGTTCGCCGATTAGCTCCATTTCTATCGGGGTTGGTTGGCTCTTCATTGTCGAATCAATTCTTTCTATTGCTTGGAGCCCCTCAGGTAATTGGTTACCCGGCTCGCTGCTTTCAGTGGTCGCAAATGGTGGCGCGCCTATTGGAGTGACCGATGCGCCGAGCTATTCCGAAGCATTTATCAGGGTTTCAGCGATGATTTCGGCAGCCGCTCTAGTTACCGGCTTCATGTTCAAACGTCGGGATGTGGCCTCCTAGTTATTAGTTGAAGATTCAACTAAGTTGGTTTAGGGTGAGGGTATGGATTTGAACAAGCTTCGTTTTGGCCTCGATACCTTTGGCGATACCCAAAATGATGATGCCGGCAACCCAATTAGCGCTGCCCAAACGATCCGTAACGTCATTGAGCAAGGAGTTCTTGCTGACTCGCTAGGACTAAGTAACTTCAGCGTTGGCGAGCATCATCGAGATGATTTTGCTGTTTCATCGCCAGACACTGTTCTCGCTGGACTAGCGACAGTAACAAAACAGATTGGACTTGGTACGGGTGTAACGGTTCTTTCTAGCGATGATCCAATCCGCGTTTATCAGAGATTCGCAACGATTGATGCCCTTTCATATGGCAGAGCAGAGATAACTGCAGGGCGAGGATCCTTTATTGAATCCTTCCCGCTCTTTGGTTATGAACTCTCGGATTACGGAGTTTTATTTGAAGAGAAGTTACAAATTCTCGCCGAAGCTCTGAAGGAGCGACCGGTTACTTGGTCTGGAAGCGTTCGCGCACCACTAAATAATCAAGAGATTTATCCAAAGACCGAACGAGGCGGCATTC
>RGJX01000050.1 GCA_010023045.1 Actinomycetota bacterium
GGGGCATCGTTGATTTCGCCCATTCGGCGGGCCAATTTCGACCACTCATCATCGCTCAATGAACCAGAACGAATGTTATTTAGCGCCACACGCGCTTCGGCAGAGAGCATACGCATGGTGATTTCAGAGCGGCTCATTTCCAGTGAGAAGATGACCGAGCACTCACCATTGTGAATAGCCGCGTTACGAGCAATATCTAGACCAAGAGTTGATTTACCAACGGCGGGACGCGCGGCGATAACAATCATATTTCCTGGATGGAAACCATTTGTGAGCGCATCTAAATCTTTAAATCCAGTCTTAATACCTTCGGCAATCTCACCAGATTGCATCTTCTCAATTTGATCTAAAGCTGCAGGAATCAATTCATTTAGTTGGACGAAGTCTTCACCAGCGCGACGTTCGGTAACTTGATAGACCTCTTGTTCGGCAAGGTCTACAACATCATCAATCTCACCTTCGGCTGTGAAACCAAGTTGGACAATCTTTGTTCCAGCTTCAACTAGTCTTCGTGCAATCGCACGTTCTCTGACAATGCGCGCGTAATAACCAGCGTTGGCGGCGGTAGGAACAGCCGAGATCAAAGTATGCAAATATGGGGCCCCGCCAGCTTTAGCAATCTCACCGCGCTTTGTTAATTCAGCAGAAACAGTTACAGCATCGGCAGGTTCACCGCGGCCATAAAGATCGATGATGACATCAAAGATAAGTTCATGTGCTGGGCGATAGAAATCTCGTTGACGAATAATTTCAACGACTTCACCAATAGCATCTTTCGATAAGAGCATTCCGCCAAGAACAGATTGTTCAGCGATTAAATCTTGTGGCGGAGTTCGATCAAATTCGGGGACTCCAGAGCGACGATCCTCGTAATTCTAAGTAGCCCCTGGCCTGTGCACGGACTGTGGATGAATTGTGGGTAACTCTGCATTTGTCGACCAAATACGCAGGTGAGAAGCGAATTCGCTTGTGCATAAAAGTTTTTTCCAACATCTCATTTGCTGAGATTTTAAAGTTCGCCTGAAAATGAAAAAGCCCGCCTAGTTGGCGGGCTTAATCAGATAACTTAATTACTGCTCAACCACATTCACAGTGATATTCGCAGCAACGCCAGTTAGCAATGAGACCTTTGCGCTATGTTTCCCGAGGTTCTTAACATGCTTGATCAACTTGATCTTGTGACGATCAATATCAAGTCCGGTTGCACTCTTAATGACAAGTGCAACATCTTTTTCAGTTACCGAACCAAAGAGACGACCGGTTGAACCAGTCTTAACTTTGATCTCAAGAGTCGCAGCTTCAAGGGTTTCCTTGATCTCATTTGCGTGATCCTTGTCGCGAATCTCGCGAGCAAGACGTGCGCGACGGATGCCATCGATTTGCTTCTCGCCACCCTCGCTCCATGCAATTGCATTCCCGCGTGGGATCAAGAAGTTACGGGCATATCCATCTTTAACATTTACAACATCACCAGCGCGGCCAAGGCCAGTCACTTCACGAGTAAGAATTAGTTTCATTTTTTCCTCCTACTAGCGAGCAGTCGATGTGTAAGGAAGTAGAGCTACTTCGCGACTATTTTTGATCGCAGCAGTTACTTGGCGTTGGTGCTGGGTGCAGGCGCCAGTAATACGGCGAGCGCGGATCTTGCCGCGATCGGAGATGTACTTACGTAGCGTCGCTACATCCTTGTAATCAATATATGTGACCTTGTCGCGGCAGAACGCGCAAGGCTTCTTCTTAATCTTCTTCAGCGCAGCCTGTGAGACCTTCGGCTTCTGCTTCAGATTCTTATTAGATCGTGCTCCCATTGTGGTGCTCCTTGTTCTGGGCCCGCCAAAAGAGGCGGAATGGTTGGTTTTTTAGAAGGGTGGTTGTTCGTCAGCAGTGGTTGAGGTCCAACCGCCACCGACGCTTGTTGTTGATGACCAGGGTTCATCAGAAGATTCAGTAGGTGCGCTAAAGCCACCAGAGTTTCCGCCTTGGCGGGTTGTCTTTGTGACCTTCGCAGTTGCGTTACGTAGCGATGGACCAACTTCATCTACTTCGACTTCGAAGACGGTTCTCTTCTCGCCCTCTTTAGTCTCGTAAGAACGCTGCTTTAAACGTCCAGAAACAATTACGCGCATTCCACGAGTAAGAGTTTCGGCAACATTCTCAGCTGCTTGGCGCCAAATTTGGCATTGGAGGAAGAGAGTATCTCCGTCCTTCCATTCATTTGTTTGGCGGTCCATGTAACGCGGTGTTGATGCGACCGTGAACTTTGCGACTGCAGCACCAGATGGTGTGAAGCGCAGTTCCGGATCGTTAGTCAAGTTACCGATTAAAGTGATTTGTGTATCGCCCGCTGCCATATGTGTCTTCTCTCTACTTAAGTGTCTTCTCTAGTTGGCGGATTTATTCAGGACGGACAACTTTTGTACGAAGGACTGCTTCGTTCAAATTAAGTTGGCGGTCCAACTCTTTGATTGCGGCTGGATTACAGTGCATATCGACAACGGCATAAATTCCTTCGCTCTTCTTCGCGATTTCAAATGCCATTCGACGACGGCCCCAGATATCGAGTTTGTCGACTCGACCACCGGATTCCTTGATGATCTTGAGATATGTCTCAAGACTTGGTGCGACTGTTCGCTCTTCTAGATCGGGATCTAGGATCACCATCAATTCATAGCGACGCATGCTTTACCCCACCTCCTCTGGACTAATCGGTCACGGTATTTCCGCGACAGGAGGGTTGCTGCGATTCATCAAATAGGACGAGCCTTTTGATGAAGGGCGCTAAGACTATCCCCGCCCTCTGACATTGAGAAATCCGGGCTCCGGCTGCTGTGAATAAGCGCCCGAGCAAACCAAGCGAGGGTGGCCACGCGGATAAATATCGACAGAGCGTAAAGCCCTTCGGGCAGACCGAATTTAGCGCCGGTGTAGCTCGCTAGATATTGCCAAATTGTTAGGTGATAAAGCGCTTCACCGCCTTGCCAGATCCAAAACGCACTTCGTTCTTCCTTCCGCCTTAAAGCAATCAGCGCAAGTGGCGTCAACCAAATTATGTACTGTGGCGAGTAGACCTTACTAATAGTTACAAAGGCAGCAACTGTTAGAAATGAAGTGATTGCAAAGGTTTCAAATCTTGTAACTCTTGATTGATTGGCGATATTGGCAATCGCAAAAGTTGCGCCAAGTACCAAGGCGATTGAGATAAGTGTTGAATTGCCAAATGTGATATCCCGAAGTTGTAGGGCATACCAGATTGATCCAAGATCGCTACTTCGCTCGAGATTCATCTTGTAGAAACGCGACCAGCCATCAAAGTTAGTAAGCGCTATCGGAAGATTTATTGCAACCCAGGTAAGAGATGTAAGTGCTATGTAGCGAATTGTTTTTGCAATATCAACTTTGAAGTAAAGAATGACAGGAAGTAGTAGCACAACTGGAAAGAACTTAGTTGCAATTGCAACACCTAAAGCAAAGGCAGATAAATCAAAGCGCTCGTATTTAAAGAAGTAGATTGCAAGGAGAGCGGCAGCTACCGCCCATAGATCCCAATTTATATAGAGTGAACCAATCACTGCAGGCGAGAAGGCAAGTAGTGGAGCAAACTCCGGCTTTATCCGCCATAACAACCAAGCGGAGAAGATGAAAAGTAAGGCTAGAAGTGCCACATTTATATCGAAGTAAGCGCGATAACCGCTTTCATCGCTAATAACTTGGCCGGTTGCCCACATGACTAGCCCAGTAATTACTGGATATTCAACAGAGTTATCCGCGGATTCATATGGCCAGCGATCAACATTTATCTCGCGCGCACCGTAGAGCGCTGATAAATCCGAATAACACATATGTATGTAAACATCAGGTGAGCCCCATCCAGCGCTACGGCAATGTTGGAACTTAGCGAAAGAGATTACCGAGGCTAGAAGTGCCAATAAAACAATGAGTCGCGCGCCCTTGTTGATGGAGGTAGGAATCATGGAGCGGGGGTTGGATCAGGTGTTGCAAAGACATACTTCTTGAGAGCTTTAGTACAGAACTCCTTGAGATCTTTCATGGCACCTTCAAGATCAGCAGTCGAACACCATTTCGCCGCATCAACCGGCGCAATTGTTGGAACTGGATTGGGGATTGGAACTCGTTCGGTGCCACCAATATTCGATGGCGCTGGGAAATCTAATTTTGGTTGACCTTTAAGCGCTACCTTCATGTAGGCGTTCCAGATCCGAGCTGGGAAACTTCCACCAGTAACTGAGGTAAGTCCACCAATTCCATTTAATGATTGAGTTGCATCATCTCTAAAGAATGCGATTGAGGTCGCAAGTTGTGGGGTATACCCAGTGAACCATGCTGAGGCATTCTGTTGTGAGGTTCCAGTCTTTCCAGCAGCTGGGCGACCAAAATTACGGAGCGCTGATGCTGCAGTTCCAGAGCGCACAACTTCAGAGAGCGCGTAGTTCAAATCGGCCATGACCGCTTCGTCAAATACTTGTTCGGTTTCAACTCGCGATTGATATAGCACGCCTTTATTTGGCCCTAGAACTTCCTTGATTAATAATGGCTTTGCTCGAACGCCATTTGCGGCGAAGGTTGCAAATGAATTAGCAACATCGATAACTCGTGGGCTTGATACTCCAAGGACCACCGATGGCGATGGGAACATGACAACACTCTCCGGGATTCCAGCTTTACGCGCTGCCTCAATAACTCGCTCTACACCAGCCTTGATTCCAAGTGGGACATAAACCGTATTTACCGAATCGGCGCTAGCGTCAAGAAGTGAGACATCGCCAAATGATTTATTTCCATAGTTGGAGACTTCGTATGGTCGGCCGATGAAGTCATCAAAAATTAGTGGACCATTTCCATTCCACACTGTTTGAAGTGAGATGCCTTGTTCTAGCGCTGCAATGAGTGCAAATGGTTTAAATGTTGAACCAGCCTGGGTAATTGCTTGGGTAGCATCATTTAATTGGCGCTCCAAATAGTCGCGTCCACCATACATCGCAACAATCTCACC
>RGJX01000006.1 GCA_010023045.1 Actinomycetota bacterium
GGTGTTGGTGTTGGTGTTGGTGTTGGTGTTGGTGTTGGTGTTGGTGTTGGTGTTGGTGTTGGTGTTGGTGTTGGTGTTGGTGTTGGTGTTGGTGTTGGTTCGATCACGCCTATAACGTTATAAAGCAGAGTTTTATCACTCTTAGGCCCCGAAGCTGGATTTGCAATAAGAGTCACTGTCCCAGTTGCTGTAGGAGTTATGGTGAATGTGGTGCTCGTTGCATTTTTGGGAAAACTGAGGACCTTTCGCTCATCTAGGCCTCCACCACTGATGTCCACGTGGAAGTTTCCATTGAAACTTCTATCAACGGTAATCGTGAAGGGTGCAGACTCTGTATTTACTGGACCTTGAGATGGACCCGAGAAGTCTGCATCTGCTGCTTTGCTCGGCAAGAGATTTACTGAGCTCATTAGAAGTAGCACTAGCCCCATAGAAACTACTCGCAACAAACCCTTGATCATTCCTCTTCCTCTCTAGCCGGAGGAGGAAGGTTTCAGTAGTGAGAGATAAATTGTTTACAGAAGATAGGTTTTTAGAGCGCAACAACCTCGCAGATGTCTGATAGGTCAATGTCCGGCTAAAGACCAATTAAGACAGTAATTAAAACTGATTAAAGGCTAACCTCTCTATTGCGTGAAGAAATCGAAAGGACTTGAAGAATTGTTCTACAAAGAACTGGCTGGAATCGCAAACCAGATTAATCAATTACAACCTGATATTGATGGGTTGCTCAAGTTGTTTTGTCTCCGCAAGATCGCAGATCGTAAGTTTCTCGCCGCTTTTTACCTTCAGATTGAGAAAGATGGGCGTCTTTATCTAAGGAGTTACTACGGGGCTGTTCCCCAAGAGGTTGGTTTGAATAGTGAGCCGCTATCGATATTTGACTCTCACCCAGCCTCTGAGGCAGTCATTCGAGGCTCACTTACCTGGTCAAATGGCAAGAAGTCAGATACTTCAGGTCGAAAACAAATGACTCCAAATCTGATCGCCTGGCCGGTGATGTCTCAAGAGAGAATCTTGGGCGTTTTATTAGCACTCTCAGATACCCCATTCAAAGGCGAAGATCATGAACTCGAATACTTCGAGGCCCTTGCATCAGTAATTGGCGGAGCGATCATAAAAAAACTTCCCACAACGAACATAGCCCCCTCAAGGCACAAGCAGATTCTTGAGCAAAATCGATTAACAGAGAGGCAAGAGCTAATTCTTCGGATGATTTCAGAGGGAAGAACTAATGGCGATATTGCTGATGTCCTTGGTTACTCAGAGTCTCTCATTAGGCAAGAAACTATTCGAATATATGCGCATTTGGGATGTAGTGGTAGATCTGTTATCCAAGCTTCACCGGTTTAGAACTACGACGCTGGATAGATTAGAACTGAGACCTTGCGATCGAATGGGTCAACTAAGCCATCCTTAGTGGATGCTAAATATTCGCCCATGTTCTCTGTCTTAATTACCGCGCCAGTAGCGCCTAAGTTGGCCAGTTTCTTGGAGAGATATTTGGAGGCAACGTTCACGCGCTTTAATGAAAGGGCGAGATTTGAATCGTTACTCCCAGCTCTATCAGTCATTCCAACTAAGTAAGCGCCAAGCAGGCCTGAGTTATACATCTGCTTCGCCATCTCAGCAATTACCATCTTCCCTTCTACTGAAAGCTTTGCTGAGCCTGAATTAAAGTGGACATGTCCTAGATTTATTGGACCTTCTAGCATCACTCGCACCGGGCGTCCTGCAGTTTGGGAGTCGGTCCCAAAGAAAACGTTATCGCCAACTGCAACTGAGGACTGGAGTAGATATTCCCCGCCATCCTTGACCATCGATATCTCATCACCAGACTCACTCTCAAGAACAAATTCGGTATCGCCGTTTGGCATAGTCACAGTAAATTTGTTGATTACTGGATAGACCACGCTTGAATTGCTCTTCATCAGAGGTTCTTCACCCCGCTCAATTGTTACCGTCATCTCCGTTGGAAATGAATACTCAGAAGCGCTTGCAGACATTGCTAATGCTGGAAGGGCTAACATAGTCATCCCAAATATAAATTTGTTTTTCATTATTCTCCTTGATTAATTGGTTTCGTCTCTAGCTGAGGGGAATTGACTTTAATACTGGATATTTATCGAAAGCAGACTTTTCTAGTCACACATTTCTTCTGACCAGATAAAGACTGGTCATCCTCAATTACTGCGATTAGGCACACTTATTGTTCGCAGTATGACAACAGATACCGCACTAATAATTGAAAACAATCCAATCGACAGAAAGTTTATGCAGAATGCACTTGAGTCATGGAACTTGAGCGTTCGAGCTGAAAGCGACTTCGCCCGTATAAGAGATCACTTCACACTTGGTGACTTCAAAATTGTGCTCTTTCATCTTGTTGGAGATGTCATGAAAACTGTTGATGTCTTGGGGTGGCTAAGAATGCACACTAAAGGAGCCCTTATTCCTCTTATTGATCACGGCAGTGCCTACACCGAGGACATGTGCGTCCGCGCCGGGGCTGATGAGATCATCACTAAGCCAATTGTGCAGAAGCTCTTCCTGCAGCGAGTGAATTATCACTTGGCTAGACAAGACGCATTTGCTAAAGATGAGGACGAGCAGTACGAAATCAATGACCTGCGCCTTGAAGTGCCGCTCTGTGAATTTCGAGTTGGAGACAAGCTCGTTCCCCTCACCAAGACAGAGTTCCTTCTAACTCAAGCCTTTATGGCTGAACCAGAGCGAGTCATCTCTAGACCTGAACTACTCAATGTCATCAAAGTAAAAGATGGGATTGGCTCAAGTCATCTGATTGATACTCACCTATCTAGACTTCGAATTAAAATTAAAGAAAACGGTGGTGGTGATTACATCTTCTCGATTAGAGGTTTAGGAGTGAGATTCCTCGCTCCCGAGCATTTGATGCGAAAGTCTTCTTAAGTAAATAGAAACGGGGCGATGTCGCTAGAGAACATCGCCCCGTATTATCGACAGCTTCTTAGATTCGCAAAATTAACCTTGGCGAATCTGAACGGCTAGGCGACGCTTTGGAAGGGGCGCCTCTCTCTTGACGTCAATCTCAAGAATGCCGTTTCGAAGTGTGGCATCAAGAACTTTGTCGTGTTCGGAAAGTTGGAAGCATTGCCGAAAACTACGCGCCTTGATACCTCTCTGAAGATAATCTTCCTTCTCTTCTTTACTTTCTTCTTTTATTTCCCCCGAAACTACAAGCGTCTCATCCTCTAGCTCCATCTTGAGATGATCTTTAGAGAATCCAGCCACCGACATTTCAATTCGGTAGTGATCTTCACTGATTTTTTTGATATTGGATTCCGGGTATTCATGGAAGCCATCAAATCCGTCTTCCCATTTCTCAACTAAGTTATTGAAGACGTCATCGAAACCCACCATCCACTTCTCCCCATCGGCAAGAAGTGAAGCAAGAGGCGATCTAAGTCGACTCTCCCTTTTTAGAATATTGGACATTTTTCCTCTCTTTCTTGAAATTGCAGTTTTTGTCGCGGGATGACGTGGATAGACACGCCATCCCGCTATACCTACATAAAGGAAGGTTCGCGCCGTTTCACTATCCAGCCCGAACCCAGTTTGAAACAGGCTCCACAGCTAACGAATCCGCCTGTTCTACCTCAATCTGCAGGATTCCTTGGTGCAGATTGCTATCAACTATGCGCGTACCTCTGCCAAGTTGGAAACTTCTACGGAAGCCGCGAGCGCTGATTCCTTTCTGTAAGTAATTCTGGTTTTCCTTCTCTGCATATTCAGTTTTGCTCCCCGTCACAACAAGAAATTCACCGACCATTTTCACCCTAGGAGTTGATTCACAGAAGCCGCCGAGATCAATCTGGATCTGAAATCCATGACTGTTACGGGTAGCAATCTGCGAAACGGGATAGTTACTTAGGCCATCAAATTGAAGCAGGGACTCATCCTCCATCACCTCGAAAACTTCATCGAATCCGACCAACCAGTCCTCGCCCTCCACGATCATAGAAATCAATGGAGTACGAAGAAATGACTGTGATTTTGCTACGAATATCACTGCTTCTCCTTACTTGTTGCGGAGTCGAATAGAAGCAATTAGCACTAATGATGGAATCTCTTCGCTCTCACATCGTGCTCGCAAGGTTGTCTCAAAGGCAAATTTCTATTCAATCGAACTAACGATGGAGTAATACTTCGACTATGAAAACTACTTTCAATCATTCGACAGAAGTAAGAATTAAGGAATCCAGCACACGCCAAATATCGCTACCTGAAGTAGTTGGATATGCAGGTTCACTAATGGCAATTGGATCAGTAACACTATTTTTATATACAAAGTGGGAAGACATCACCCAGGCTCAAAAAACTGCTACCTTCTCACTTATTGCAATAGCGCTATTTGTCACTGGATTAATCGCAAGCAATGGTGCGGATGTCCGTCGTAGAGTTTCTTCATATATTTACACCTTGGCCACGATCTCGTCATGGCTTGCAGTTTATGTAACTTTTCCCGATGACCCACCAATACTCCAAAGCTTCGCCCTTGCTACAGTCATCGCGCTACTCGGCTACACCATATCCAGCACTCTTCTTGGCCATACAACTCTTTTCTTGGCCTCGGTGGGAACTCTTGCTGGGCTTGGATATGAGATGGTTGATTCGGAGAACTTACGACTTTACACTCAAATAAGTCTCGTCATTGCTTTTGCCTTAACTTGGATGGCCATCTCTTCTATTCGCATAATTAATCAGAATCTTGGCTTAATACTTTCAAACTTGGCAATAATCGGTACTGCTCAAATCACTTTTTTTAGAGAGTTCGAGAACCTTTCCTACATTATTGGTGTTGGCTTGATTGTTTTAGCAGTCTGGCTCTACACAAAGATTGCATCGTGGATTTTGGCGGCTTCAGCCATGACAGCTCTAGGTGCCGGTGCGGCCGAGTTTGTAATCTCGACGATGGATAACTCACTCGCCGCCATAATCGGCATGTTGCTGATAGGAGGAATAGTTACAGCTATTGGGATTCGCGCAGCTGGAGCGAGAAGTAATTAGAGGAGCTTTAGAGCTTCCAACTTCTCCTTCAGCGCGTTATCGGAAGGCTCGGTTAAGTGCGTTCCGTCTGGGAAGACGATTACTGGGATAGAGCGCATACCGCCGTTGATTTCAATAACTTTATCGGAGGCGCTTGTGTCGGTCTCAACATCGATGTAGTTGTAGGAAACGCTATTTGAATCAAGAAATCTCTTGGAACGGCGGCAATCTCCACACCACTCAGCTCCATACATTGTTATCTCAGCCATGATTACTCCTTATCTAGTTTCAAATAGTTTTCCAAACCTACAGTCAGGCCCGGATTTGAACTTACTTCCCTAACTCCAACAAGCACACCTGGCATAAATCCGGATCTATCAAGGGAATCGTGACGGATTGTGAGCAGCTCACCTTTGTCACCAAAGAGCACTTCTTGGTGTGCCACTAATCCCCGCAGCCGGACCGAGTGAATCGGGACATCGCCTATTTTTGCACCGCGAGCACCATCAAGTGACTTTGCGGTCGCATCTGGCATCTTTCCTAGATTAGCTTCTCGCCTAGCTTGATTGATCAATTCTGCAGTTCTCGATGCTGTGCCGCTTGGGGCATCGATTTTCTCTGGGTGATGAAGTTCAATAATTTCAGCAGATTCAAAGTATTTTGCGGCGCTCTTTGCGAATTGCATCATCAATACTGCGCCTAATCCAAAGTTTGGAGCGATTAATACGCCAACTTTTGGATTGTTAGATAGGAGTTTCTTTAGGGAATCGAGCCTTGAGCTATCAAATCCAGTCGTACCCACTACGGCATGTATTCCATTCTCGATAGCGAACTTTAGATTTTCCATCACAACTTCTGGAGTTGTGAAGTCGACTACGACATCCGCCTTTGCGCTCTTTAATACTTCAATCGAGTCATTGAGGTCGATCTCAGCAACTAATTCAAGATCCTTAGCTGCTTTAATGGCGCGACAGACTTCTTGGCCCATACGGCCACGCGCACCAAGTACTCCAACCTTTATAGTCATTAAGCCATCACCTTCTCGAAAACCGACTCCTTATTGAATGGTCCAACTATGGCAAGGGTAGGGCTCTTTGTGAGGAACTCGCTAGCGAGTTCACGAATCTCGCTCGAGGTGACTGACGAAATAGCCCTAAGAATCTCATCAAAGCCCAGAACTTCACCATGGACGAGTTCGCTCTTGCCAATTCTGCTCATTCGAGAGCCCGTATCTTCTTGGCTTAGAACGAGAGTTCCCTTAACAGCGCCTTGCGCGCGTAACAACTCTTCATGCGTCAGGCCATTAACTGCAACGTCATTTAGTATCTCGCGGATAATTCTTATTACCTCAGTTGCCTTTTGGGGAGTGCAACCCGCATAAAACCCAAGCATTCCGGTGCCGGCGAATTGTTGTGCATATGAGTAAACCGAATATGCAAGGCCTCGTTTCTCACGAACTTCTTGAAATAGTCTTGATGACATTCCACCACCGAGTGCAGCTGAGAGAACGCTCATCGCAAAACGTCGCTCATCGTCACGAGGTACTCCATCGACTCCAAGGAAGAGATGTGCTTGTTCAGTCTTACGATAAATAAGGCCGACCCGTTCCCCCTTCCTCCTTACCGAAGTTGAGGGGCGCATATTTGGATGATTCTTTCCACTACTCAAGAAGTCATCTTGGGACATCGCCTTTATCACTTGATCTATGACTTTCTGATGCTTGATATTGCCCGCTACCGAAACCACGATGTCTTGTGGCAAGTACTTCTTCTTATAGTAATTAAAGACGGAACTTCTAGACATTTCATTTATTGATTCAACTGTGCCAAGAATCGGTCTTCCAACTGGGGTATCGCCAAAGAAGGTCTCAGAGAACAAGTCATGAACCAAGTCAGATGGATCATCATCGCGCATGGCAATCTCTTCTAGAACTACTTTACGTTCTGATTCGACGTCTTCTGGGCGACCTAGAGATGAAGTGATCAAGTCCGCGATTACTTCAATCGCAAGAGGTAGATCTGTATCGATAACTCTGGCATAAAAACAGGTGTATTCCTTAGAGGTGAATGCGTTCATTTCGCCGCCAACCGCTTCGATTGCAGATGAAATCTCTAGGGCAGTGCGAGTTTTAGTACCTTTGAAGAGTAGGTGTTCTAGAAAGTGTGATGCCCCAGCAACTTTCGGGGATTCATCGCGCGAACCTACATTGACCCAGATTCCAAAGGCGGCGCTTCTAACGCTCGGGATTTCTTCAGTGACAATGCGCAAGCCGCTCGGATGAACGGTCTTGCGCAGCGTCATAACTTCGAACTACTCGCTTGCGGTCTCTTCAAGAACCGGTACTAGAGATAGCTTGCCTTTTGGATCGATTTCCCCGATCTCAACATGGACCTTATCCCCGACCTTCATAACATCTTCTAGGTTCTCAATTCGCTTTCCGCCATGCATTTTGCGGATCTGTGAAACATGGAGCAATCCGTCTTTGCCTGGAAGAAGATTTACGAATGCGCCGAAGGCGGCAAGTTTCACAACGGTTCCGTTGTAGCGTTCGCCAACTTCAGGGAGTTTCGGATCAGCAATCGCAATGATCTGGGCTTTAGCGGCATCAGCGGCAGTGCCATTTGTGGCACCGATGTAGATAGTTCCATCATCTTCAATGGTGATCTCAGCGCCAGTTTCATCTTGAATCTGGTTGATGACCTTGCCCTTAGGACCGATAACAGCGCCGATTTGATCGACTGGAATCTTGATGCTCATGATGCGTGGTGCAAGTGGATTCATATCATCTGGGCGATCGATTGCCTCATTCATGACATTAAGAATCGCAAGACGAGCTTCCTTTGCTTGCAGCAGCGCACCAGCAAGAACGCTTGCGGGGATTCCATCGAGCTTGGTGTCGAGTTGTAGCGCGGTGACAAACTCTTCTGTACCGGCAACTTTGAAATCCATATCGCCGAAAGCATCTTCAGCGCCGAGAATGTCAGTTAAAGCTACATATTCGGTCTTTCCATCTACCTCATCAGAGATAAGACCCATAGCGATACCAGCGACTGGCGCCTTTAGCGGAACGCCAGCATTTAGAAGTGAGAGCGTTGAAGCGCAGACAGATCCCATCGAGGTAGAACCATTTGATCCCAAGGCTTCGGAAACTTGGCGAATCGCGTAAGGGAACTCTTCACGAGTTGGAAGAACTGGAAGTAGAGCGCGTTCTGCAAGGGCGCCGTGGCCGATTTCGCGGCGCTTCGGGGAACCAACTCGACCGGTCTCACCTGTTGAGTAAGGCGGGAAGTTGTAGTTATGCATATAGCGCTTGTGATCTTCTGGATTTAAAGTATCAAGCTGTTGTTCCATCTTGAGCATATTCAAAGTTGTGACGCCAAGAATCTGGGTCTCGCCACGTTCGAAAATTGCCGAACCGTGAACGCGAGGAATCACTTCGACTTCCGCGGTCAATGGACGAATGTCCTTCAAGCCACGGCCATCGATACGAATCTTCTCGCGCAGCACGCGCTGACGTACTAACTTCTTTGTGAGTGAACGAAGTGATGCAGAAATCTCTTTCTCGCGTCCTTCAAACTGTTCAGCAAGGCTCGCCTTTATATCTTCGGAAATCGCATCGAGTTCGCTTTCGCGCTCTTGCTTTCCGGCGATAGTTAGCGCTTTCGCTAGGCGATCCTTTGCAGCTTTTTCAACAGCAGCAAATGCATCTTCTTGATAATCCAAGAAGACTGGGAATTCTGCAGTTGGCTTTGCGGCCACCTTTGCTAATTCCAATTGCGCTTCGCAGAGAATTCGAATAAATGGCTTTGAGGCTTCTAGGCCTGCGCCAACAATCTCTTCAGTTGGGGCGCCAGCGCCTCCGGCAACTAGTGAGATTGTCTTTGTGGTCGCTTCCGCTTCAACCATCATGATGGCAACATCGTCGCCAGCAATCCGACCAGCTACGACCATGTCGAATACGGCGCGCTCTAGATCGCTGTGATTTGGGAATGCCACCCATTGGCCATCAATCAGCGCAACGCGAACGCCACCAATTGGACCGGAGAATGGAAGTCCCGCGAGTTGTGTGGACATCGAAGCAGCATTAATCGCGATCACGTCATACATGTGATCTGGATTCAACGCCATAACCGTTACAACGATCTGGACTTCATTACGAAGTCCCTTAATGAACGATGGGCGAAGTGGGCGATCAATCAAGCGACAAGTAAGGATTGCATCCTCAGATGGACGTCCTTCGCGGCGGAAGAATGAACCTGGGATTCTTCCAACTGAATACATTCGCTCTTCCACATCTACAGTGAGTGGGAAGAAATCGAATTGATCCTTCGGGTTCTTTGATGCAGTTGTTGCAGAGAGCAACATTGACTCATCATCTAGATATACGACTGCAGTTCCTGCAGCTTGACGCGCTAAGCGTCCGGTCTCGAAACGAATTTCTCGTTTCCCAAATTTGCCATTGTCTATCTTTGCAACGGCATAACTAACGTCTTGACCCTCCATGGGTCTCTCCTATTCTCTATTCCCACCACGGCCACCAGAGAATGGATCTTCGATCGAAGCCCACGGCAATCATCCGTAAGCCACCACCGAGGACCAGTCATCCGGCCCGTGGCGAGATTTATTAAATTATTTTCAAACTAGCGGCGGATGCCGAGCTTGTCGATGATCGCGCGATAACGAGCGATATCGGTCTTTGCAAGGTATTGCAGAATTCTGCGGCGGCGACCTACGAGAAGAAGTAGACCACGACGGTTGTGGTGATCGTTCTTATTTGTTTGTAGGTGCTCAGTTACTTGCTCGATGCGCTTTGAAAGTAGCGCTACTTGTGCCTCAGGGCTTCCTGTGTCTGATGCAGAGGCGCCAAATTTGCTAATGAGTTCTTTCTTTTCGGCAGCTGTTAATGCCATTGTCTAACTTCCTTTACATCTTTCACGAGGGCCCTCGGTCTTATTCACGAGCGCACGATTTCTCGCTTGCGGGGTGAAATCTACCAGCGCGCTCATAATGTGAGAAATTGAGTACGAATTACGCGTGATATCGGGTCAATTCTCGAGCTTTATCGCAATCTATCTTCATCTGGGCAAGGAGTGGATCAAGGCCGGCAAATTTGATCGTGTCACGCAATCTCCAACCAAACTCTACTTTTGCAACTTGGTCATACAAATCTAAATCTCTTTCATCAAGTGCGTATGCCTCTACTTGCCGACCTCGAACTCCATCAAAGGTTGGATTGGTGCCGATTGAAATTGCAGCGGGCCAACGATGGGCACCAACAGTTAACCAACCTGCGTACACCCCATCAGATGGGATAGTGGAATTTGCTCCGACTTGAACATTCGCAGTTGGATAACCAATCTGTCGGCCACGCTTCTCGCCATGGATTACCGGACCGACAAGTTGGTGAGGTCGAGTCAACAACTCGCGAGCGATTTCAATATTTCCACCAATAATCGCCTCACGAATTCGTGTAGATGAAACCGAATTGCCTAGTTCGCTCTCGAGATTTAGCGCTAAAACTTCAACGTCAGAGTGCTCCTTCAGATAACTTGCATCGCCGCTCGCCTTTGCCCCAAATCGGAAATTTGAGCCAATAACTAGCGCGGTTGCGCTCAACTCCTTCTTCAAAACGTCCTCAATGAATTGATCAGGAGTCAATCTGGAGAACGCTTCTGTGAATTCAATTACGGCAACGCTTGATACCCCGTGATTAAGTAGTTGGTTAATCCGCTCTTTGAGAGTTAGTAACTCAGTCGGAGCTTTATCTCTTGCAACTATCGCAGCTGGATGAGGATGGAAAGTTAGGGCGACAACTGGGGCGTTTAGTGCAAGTGCTCGTTTGATTATTGCTTGGTGGCCTTTATGAACTCCATCAAAGATTCCGATGATCACAGTCGCTCCTGAAATAGGAGCACCATGCCACTCAATATTAAAACTCGTACTCATCGGGCTAATTCTTTCATGAGTTGAAAACACTGACTGGCTGTGCACGTCCCTCACGATTTTCTAAAATCGCAGCAACCTCGCCATCGGGAGCAATCCCAACCACGGAGCCATCTACATCTGATTTATCAATCCTTCGACCAAACCGAAGTTCAACTACCTCATCAAATCCCAGTTCGCGCTTTGGTAGAACTTTGGTGATGGCATCAGCAAGCGGCAGTACTTGTGCGCTTGCAATCTCTCCAGCTTGAGCAAGATTAAAAGGTGCAACTTCAGTCCGGCGAAGTTCAATCAAGTGTCCCCCAACTCCAAGCGCTGTGCCTAAATCTCGAGCAATGGCACGGATGTAGGTCCCGGCTGAGCAGGTTACGTCAACATCAATATCTAGGTGTTCGCCTCTACGAATAGCAAGGACTTTCAACTCATGAATTGTTACCTCGTTAGCGGCCAACTCGACTTCCTTGCCTTCTCGCACTAAATCATATGCTCGCTCTCCAGCAATTTTCTTAGCCGATACTGAGCTAGGCACCTGCATAAAAGTTCCACGAAATTTATCTATAGCGTTTTCAATATCTGAATCTGTTACAGCTCGCCAATCTCTTTCCGCTATTACATCGCCTTCTTTATCGTCTGTGACCGTTGAAATTCCCAGTCGAATAACTGCGTTGTAGCGCTTCCTGCCCGTAACGATGTATTGAAGAAATTTCGTCGCATTATTGATTCCAACTACCAAAACGCCGGTAGCCATAGGATCTAAAGTTCCAGCATGACCAACTTGTTTTGTGCCGAGACGTTTTCGTACTTGGGCGACCACATCATGGCTAGTCATCCCCGCAGGCTTATCAATTACTAGAAAGCCGTGCTCCTTGCTCATTCTGCGTCGCGAACTCGCGGGGTCTTGTATGGATCACTTCCGCCAATCGGCTTTGCAACATCACGGAGATGAGCAATCTCTTCATCATGTTTCTTTACTTGATCTAAGAGATCCTCAAAATTCTTTGCTGTCTCAGAAAGCGCATCAACAAAGAAAGTCAGTGTAGGAACAACTCGGGTCCCTAACTCTCTACCAACTTCGGTTCTAAGAACTCCTTTGGCGCTCTCAAGTGCCTTTGCGGTATTCGCGCGCGCTTCATCATCGCCTAGGACGGTGTAGAAGATGGAGGCTTGCTGGAGGTCGCCGGTAACTCGAACATCGGTAATCGTCACAAAACCAAGACGTGGATCCTTTATGCGGTTTTCCAAAGCTTGAGCTACGACGACTTTGATTCGATCGGCGACTTTAGCTACGCGGTGTGATTTCCCCATTACGCACGCTTTTTCTCGCGCATCTCGAAGACTTCAACGACATCTCCGACTTGGATATCTTTGTAAGAACCAAGTCCGATACCGCACTCGAATCCTTCGCGGACCTCAGTTGCATCATCTTTGAAGCGGCGTAGAGAGTCGATAGTTAGGTTATCGCCGATTACGACGCCATCTCGAAGAACTCGAGCTTTAGCATTTCGACGGATAACTCCGGACAAGACAAGTGATCCGGAGATAGTTCCGAATTTACTCGACTTAAAGATTTCGCGAACTTCAGCAGATCCAATAGTTGCCTCTTCGTACTCAGGCTTGAGAAGGCCTTTAAGTGCAGCTTCGATCTCTTCAATTGCCTTGTAGATGACTGAGTAGAAACGAACTTCAACTCCTTCTTCATCGGCAAAAGTTGCAGTCTGTGGTTCAGGCTTGACGTTAAAGCCAACGACTACGGCGCCAGATGCAGATGCAAGAGTGATATCGCTCTTAGTAATCGCGCCAACGCCGCGGTGAATAACCCGAAGATCAACTTCACTTCCGACATCGAGTTGGACAAGTGCATCTTCTAGCGCTTCTACCGAACCGCTCACATCGCCCTTCAAAATCAAATTCAAAGTTGTGACTTTGCTCTTCTCCAAGAAGTCTTCCAGCGAAACTTTCTTCCGCGCCTTTGCAAGTGCTGCATGACGTTCACCGGCTTGACGCTTCTCGGCGATTTGGCGAGCCGTACGATCTTCCGGTGCAACTATGAACCCATCGCCAGCGCTCGGAACAGATGTGAAGCCAAGAACCTGGACCGGACGAGATGGGCCGGCTTCCTTTATTTCATGGCCGAACTCATCCATCATCGCACGAACACGTCCGAATGCAGATCCTGCGACGATTGAGTCACCCATCTTCAAAGTTCCGCGTTGTACGAGGACCGTTGCGACAGGTCCACGACCACGATCAAGATGGGCTTCAATTGCTACTCCACGCGCGTCATCTTCATGAATCGCACGAAGATCAATAGCCGCATCTGCAGTGAGAAGGATTGCATCGATTAGCTCTCCAATTCCTTTACCGCTGATCGCAGATACATCAACGAATAAAGTGTCACCGCCATATTCTTCGGCAACGAGGTTGTATTCGGTGAGCTGTTGACGCACCTTTGCAGGGTTCGCGCCTTCTTTATCAACCTTATTTACTGCTACTACGACCGGAACGCTTGCGGCTTGGGCGTGATTAAGCGCTTCAATTGTCTGTGGCATAACTCCATCATCGGCAGCTACAACTAGCACTGCGATATCAGTAACTTTCGCACCACGAGCGCGCATAGCGGTAAAGGCCTCATGGCCTGGTGTATCGATAAAGGTGATTGCACGGTTTATGCCATTGTGATCGTGGTGAATCTGGTAGGCGCCAATATGCTGGGTAATTCCGCCTGCTTCGCCCTTTACGACTTCAGTCTGGCGAATTGCATCCAATAGTCGAGTCTTTCCATGATCGACATGGCCCATCACTGTTACAACTGGTGGCCTAATCTCGAGATCTTCTGGATTTACATCAGCTAACTCTTGTTCGAGATTGATATCAAATTGCTCGAGAATCTCTCGGTCTTCATCTTCGGGAGAAACAATGGTGACTTTGTAGCCAAACTCATTTCCAAGCATCTCAAGAGTGCTCTCATCAACTGTTTGAGTTGCAGTGACCATCTCGCCTAGATGGAAGAGGACCGAAACAAGTGCAGCTGGATCTGCACCGATTTTTTCGGCGAAGTCAGCTAGCGAGGCTCCTCGACGTAGACGCACCGGAGTATTTCCATCACCTCTCGGAACAATTGCACCACCAATTGTTGGTGCTTCCATATTGTCGATCTCTTCGCGTAGCGCCTTCTTGCTCTTATAACTCTTTTTCTTTCCGCCACCTTTTCCAAATGCGCCACCAGCGCCAGGACGTTGTCCGGGGCGACCGGGTCCACCAAAACCACCTGGACGTGGCGCGCCACCTGGTTGAGATCTATAAGGACCGGAGCCTTGCGGACGTGAACCTGGTGCACCTTGTCCTGGAGAAAATTGTCCGGGGCGACCTCCACCTCGTTGATCAGTTCTCTGATCAGGTCGTGGTGGTCGCGCAGCAAAACCGGGACGAACCGAACCTGGACGTGGTCCAGACATTGGTCCTCTCTGTCCACCATGTTGTCCACCTTGTTGTCCGGCTGGCCGTGGTGGTCTTGGACCACCAGAAGTTCCAAATGGATTATTTCCTGGTCGTTGCGGTGGACGTTGTCCGGGTTGTTGCTGTGAAGGTCTTTGCTGTGAAGGTCTGGGAGCTGATGGTCTTGGAGCTGCGGAAGTTCCGAATGGATTATTTCCACCGCGAGCAGCAGGTGGCCTTGGTGGAATCGCAGTTGCAGCGGGAGTTGATGGTGCAACTGGAGTAACAGGAGGTACTACGGGAACATTAGCGATTGGAGTTACGGGTGGAGTTGCAACGCTCTCTTCAGATGCTTCTTCAACTTTGGGAGCGGCTTTTTTAACAGCAGCTTTCTTTGCTGGCGCCTTCTTTGCAGGCTTTGCTTCAGCAACTCGCCCATCTCTTGGAGTTTTGCAAGGACATCCTTGCTATCCATCCCTACATCTTTTGCTAATTCGTAAACGCGGACCTTTGCCACTTTTCTCCTTCTGTGGCCCCGCGTTTTTTGGGAACGCGACGCCTAAATTGACCTGCTCATGATCTAGCGGTGCTCATTAGAGTGCCATTACCTTCATACCAGCTTTCGTTCCAGTAAATATGAGGCGGAAACCTCAGATGCGAACCATACTCCTTGGGCTGCGAAATCGCGAAAAAGGTCCGGGTTATTCGCTCGGAGCGGCATCAGAATGGATATCAATGCGCCAGCCGGTAAGGCGAGCAGCCAACCTAGCGTTCTGGCCATCTTTACCAATCGCAAGGGAGAGTTGGTAATCAGGCACCACGACCTTCGCAGATCTCGTCTCAGCGTTAACAACTTCGACCTTTGAGACGCGGGCTGGAGCTAATGCGCTACCAACGTATGCAGCAGGATCCTCAGACCAATCGACAATATCTATCTTCTCGCCATGTAACTCATCCATCACAGCTCTTGCACGCGCACCCATTGGACCAATCAACGCACCTTTTGCGCTAACTCCAGAGCGAAGTGAACGGACTGCAATCTTGCTTCTATGTCCCGCTTCCCTAGCAACTCCCATAATTTCAACAACCTGATCGCGTATTTCTGGGACTTCAAGAGCAAATAATTGTTTGACGAGGGCTGGATGGCTACGCGAAAGCATAACTTCCGGGCCCTTTGCACCCTGCTTTACTTCGACTACAAAACATTTGATTCGTTCGCCATGGGTATAAACCTCTCCAGGAACTTGTTCGTGAGGCGGAATTCTTCCTTCAACTCGACCAAGATCTACATAAACCATTCGGTGATCTCGCCCTTGTTGAATGACTCCGGAGACGATATCCCCGACTGATGCGCTGAACTCTCCAACAATCTCAGCATCACGAGATGCACGCATTTTTTCCTTGATGATCTTGCGCGCAGTGCTTGATGCGATACGTGAGAAGCCGGGCAGCTCATCGACAAATTCACCGACTCGTTCTCCATCTGGACCAAATTCAGGAACGATTATCTTTATCTCGCCACTTTCACGATCTAGTTTTGCATAGGCATAAGGCTTCGCACCTTCCATCTCGCTATAAGCAATCTTCACAGCAACTTCGATTGCGCTAATCAAACGCTCAAGTGGAATGTCGCGTTCGATTGTGAGCGCTTCCAAGACCTTCATATCGACATTCATCGCGGATCCTTGCGATTAAATTCAATCTCAATAACGGCGCGCTTAACATCAGAAAATCTAATCTCTCTTGATTCAAGGGTTGCTGACTCATCCGTCGCCGACGTGATTCGAGAGATAAAGGGTTCACCTTCATTTGGAGTGATTTTCACTAGCCGCCCTACATTCTTACGCCAATGGCGTGGCACGGTCAGAGGTCGATCAACTCCGGGCGTCGTAACTTCTAACGTAAACGGCAGGTCGCCAAGTTGAGAGTAATTTTCCAAGATATCTGAGACCTTGCGCGATACAACGGTGACTTCATCAAGAGATGGGTTCCGCTCTTGGCCATCAATAATTACAGCGACAATTCTTCGTTTACCAGCAGGAGTGACTTTTACCTCTTCGAGAATAAATCCGGCGTTCTTGATCGCAGGGCTAAGTAGCTCAGTAAGGTTATTAACAAGAGACATAATCACCGACCTACTTATTTATTTGTTGTGAAGTTGTGGGGCGAAAGGATAGCCGGAATGAGAATTAAAAGAAAGTGTCGATAGTAAGCCTGAGAATCAGCAAAGAGGTGACGATGAGAAAGACGTTACGTATCAAGCGCGAGCCACCCCGAATCGCCATACGCGCTCCAAGCAAGCCGCCAATCACATTTCCAATCGCCATCGCAAGTCCCAAGGTCCAAATAATCTTGCCGTTGGCGCCAAAGACAACAATCGCTCCTAAGTTGGTTGCCAAGTTAACAATTTTCGCCGTAACTGATGCTTCAAAGAAAGCAAAGCCAAGAAGTGCGACTAGGACCAACATTAAGAAAGACCCTGTGCCTGGTCCAAAGATTCCATCGTAGAAACCAATGCTTAGGCCAAAGAAGATTGCAATTAAATAGGTCTTGAGAGTCTTTGCCTTCTTGTTATCAGTCAATCCCAATTCTTTCTTCCGAAGGGTGTAGATGAAGACTGCGACAAGGGCAAAGAGAATTATTGGCCGAAAAGCATCTTTTGGTATTAGCGTTGCAACAGTCGCGCCGAGCGCCGAACCAATAAACGCTGGAACTGCCATCGAAAATGCGATTCGAAAATCGGGCCTCATCTTTCTTAGGTATGAGGCAGTGGCGCTAGCAGTTCCAAGAAATGATGGCAGCTTGTTTGTGCCAAGTAGTTCTGCGGGTGGAGTTTTAGGCATCGCAACCAAGAGCGCTGGGAGTTGTATCAAACCCCCTCCGCCTGCGACGGCATCAACTAGCCCAGCTAGGGTTGAAGCCAAAAAGAGAAAGAGGATTACCTCTATCGAAATCTCCACTACTTGAGCGCGGCTAGAACTTCGCTAGTTACATTGGCTAGAGGAACTTCGCTCTTTGTTCCGACACTTCTTATACGCAGCTCCACCTTTCCTTCAGCCAGAGCCTTACCAACAATAACTATTACGGGATTACCTATTAACTCAGCATCTTTAAATTTAACCCCTGGGCTCGCTTCTTTACGGTCATCGAGCATGACAGTTACGCCCTTTGACTCTAAATCAAGCGCAATCTTCTCAGCGGTAGTGAAGGGTAAATCTTCTTTACCTGTTGCAACGATGTGAACCATCGCCGGTGCAATCTCTTTAGGCCAAACAAGTCCAATCTCATCGTGGGTTTGTTCTGCGATAGCGGCAACCGCCCGTGAAACGCCAATACCGTAAGAACCCATCGTTACAACTCGCGATTTGCCTTCACCATCTAGCACTGTTAACTCAAGGGCTTCCGCATATTTTCTTCCTAATTGGAATATATGTCCGATCTCGATCGCACGGTCAATGACGACTGGGGTATCACACTTTGGACATGAATCCCCCGCGCGAACTTCAGCCGCCTCAACAAATCCATCAACTTGAAAATCTCTTCCATGCGTTACATAGCGGGCATGCTTATTAGGAGTGTTTGCTCCAGTTATCCAATGTGAACCAACTGTAATCCGTGGATCTGCATATAACTTAATTCCAAATCGTTTTGCATCTTGCGGCCCGACGTATCCCTTTACAAACTCTTTACGTTTTGCAAAATCTTCATCATCAAAGAGACGAAGCTCATTGACACCTTGAAGGTTCGCTTCCAGCCGCTTGAGGTCAACTTCTCGATCACCAGGAACCAGAACACAAATTGGTTCGCCATCGGCTACGAGCAGAACATTTTTTAGTGTGTCAGCAGCAGTAATTCCCGCGTTGTATTTCTTATTCATTACCTCAACAAGGGTTTCAATAGTCGGGGTATTTGGGGTGTCTAAGACTTCTATTTCGGGAGGAGTATCAATCGCCTTCTTCTCAACTTTAGTGACCATCGCTTCAACGTTTGCAGCATAACCACAGCTCTTGCAGAGGACATAGGTGTCCTCACCTGTGGGACATGGCGCTAAGAACTCTTCCGACTTTGATCCACCCATGGCGCCGGACATAGCGGAAACGATGTTGTAAGCCAGTCCAAGTCGATCAAAGGTAGAGATATAAGCATCGCGATGTTTGTTATAGGAAACTTCAAGTCCAGCATCATCAAGATCGAAGGAGTAAGAGTCCTTCATAACGAATTCCCGACCCCGGATAATTCCACTTCGAGGTCTTGCTTCATCTCGATATTTCGTTTGGATCTGATAGATGCTAAGTGGTAAATCTTTGTAGGAGGAGTACTCGCCTTTCACCATAAGGGTGAACATCTCTTCGTGCGTAGGACCTAGTAGGTAATCACTTCCCTTACGATCCTTTAGGCGAAAGAGCGCTGGACCATATTCATCCCAACGTGCGGTTTTTTCGTAGGGATCCTTAGGTAAGAGGGCTGGGAAGTGAACTTCCTGGAAGCCAGCTCTATCCATCTCTTCTCTTATTACTCGCTCGACATTCCTAAGGACGATTACGCCAAGTGGTAGCCACGAGAAGATGCCAGCAGCGATTGGGCGAATGTATCCCGCTCTTACCAAGAGTTTGTGGCTAGGAACGGATGCATCAGATGGATCATCGCGGAGCGTGCGCAAAAATAGAGAGGACATCCGCAACATGGTGCGTAGCCTAGCGAATTACTTAACGCTTACTGAGGGTTCACCGGATGCGACACCGGCAGCTTCCATCTCTTCTGCGATTTTCATCGCCTCTTCAATCAGCGTTTCAACAATCTGTGCTTCTGGAACGGTCTTGATTACTTGACCTTTTACAAATATCTGGCCTTTTCCATTTCCTGATGCGACTCCAAGATCAGCTTCGCGCGCTTCGCCTGGGCCATTAACAACACAGCCCATAACTGCGACGCGGAGTGGAACTGTCATTCCCTCAAGTCCAGCTTGGACTTTCTCGGCTAATGAATAGACATCGACTTGTGCTCTTCCGCAAGAAGGGCATGAAACTATTTCAAGTCGGCGTTGGCGAAGATTTAGCGACTCAAGTATCGAGATTCCAACCTTTACCTCTTCTACAGGTGGCGCTGATAGTGAGACTCTAATCGTGTCACCAATACCTTCAGAGAGGAGAATGCCGAAGGCAGTTGCAGATTTGATTGTTCCTTGGAATGCCGGACCAGCTTCAGTAACTCCAAGATGCAGCGGGTAATCACACTTTGATGCAAGAAGTCGATATGCCTTAACCATAGTTACGGGATCATGATGTTTCACAGAAATCTTCATATTGGTAAAGCCATGCTCTTCAAATAAGCCGATCTCCCACATAGCTGAATCAACAAGCGCTTCTGGGGTCGCCTTTCCATACTTCTCGAGTAATCGTGGATCTAATGAGCCAGCATTGACACCGATCCGAATTGGGATACCGGCATCACCGGCTGCCTTAGCAACTTCCTTAACTTTGTCATCAAATTGTTTTATGTTTCCAGGATTTACTCGCACGCCGGCACAACCGGCATCGATTGCAGCAAAGATGTACTTGGGTTGAAAGTGAATATCTGCAATTACTGGAATCTGAGATTTTTTTGCGATTTGGGCAAGGGCATCGGCATCATCTTGGCTCGGAACTGCAACTCGCACGATCTGGCAACCAGAAGCTGTTAGCTCTGCGATTTGCTGGAGAGTTGAATTGACATCAGCGGTAACAGTCGTGCACATGGATTGGACTGAGACCGGCGCATCGCCACCAACTAGAACGCTACCTAATTTGAGCTGTTTGGTCTTTCGACGCGGCGCCAAAGTAGGAGGAGGAGTCTGCGGCATGCCGAGATTGACCATGTCCTTATTCTGCCTGAAGCATTAGAGTTGCTCAAATGAAGCCTTGGATGTTCGTTGTTTACCTGGTGGTATCGATAGCCCTAATAACTTGGGTTTATGGTTTTTGAAGGTATCAGATTCTAGATATTCAAGTTAATCGGATTGAAGATATCGGCAAATAAGAGCAATAAAGTAAGAAATATCAGCAACGCTAAGACCACCACGGTAATCGGGGTCAGCTTTTCAACATCTACGGGTCCTGGAATTTCTTTTCCACGCATCCGATAAATCTTGTTTCGAGTTCCTTCATAAAGAGCAACCGCAATATGTCCCCCATCGAGCGGGAGTATTGGGACTAGATTGAAGATTCCGACAAAAATATTGAGCGAAGCAACTAAAAGTAAGAATGTTGCAAGCTTTTCCCCAGAAGTTAGAACTCCGCTTGAGGCAGCTTCACCTGAGACTCTTGCTACGCCAACTATTCCTACCAAACCCTCGCCATCTCGCTCTTCACCTAGAAATGTCTGGCCAAACAAGGATGGAATTTGGGCAGGCAAACCAACTAAAGCCTTAAGGGAGCCGGTAAAGAGATCTCTTGTGGCGGATGCTGATGAAGCGAGTCCTTCAATTGGATTCTCACGTACCTGACCAAACTCATTTATTATTCCGAGGAATCCTCGCGCTTCACCATCAACAATTCTTGTTGCTGGAACTATGTTGATGTTTATCTCTTGGCCATCGCGAATAATTATCAGCGCTAAATTTTTTCCGGCTGAGGCGCGCAAAATTGGGGTGATCTCTTCCCAATCCATATTCCTAACACCATTTACTCCGATGATTTCATCGCCTGGAAGTATTCCTGCGCTCTTGGCTGGTGAGATTGGATCGCTAGGTGTGCACTCGGCGCTCTTAGGAACACATGGGACGACTTGTGAGACGGTTGGTAGTACTTTTGAGACGCCGACGCCTGTGAAGAGAATGAATAGCAAGAAGAAACCAAGTACAAAGTGAAGGAAGGATCCCGCTCCGAGAACAACTAATTTCTCAGAAGTCTTAGCTCTATAGAAAGCCCGTGGCTGGATATCAATCGGCAACTCTTCTCTCGGGGTCATCCCAGAAATCTTGCAATAACCACCAGCAGGAATCGCTTTTATGCCAAACTCGGTCTCTCCTCGTTGCGTGGACCAGATGCGTTTTCCAAAACCGAGGAAGAACTCTGTGACCCGCATTCCGTAACGCTTTGCCGTTATGTAATGGCCGAACTCATGCACCATTACTGAAAAGAGAAGCGCAGCGACAAAAGCTAAGACTCCAAGCAGACCCACTTAATCTCCTATTTCTGCGTCAGCAACTCGGTAGCGACGCGGCGCGCATCATTCTCGATAGCGGTGACATCAGCTAGATCACGTAACTTCTCGGGGGCCCCCGAGTTTAGTTTTGCCATTGTTCGCTCAATCGTATCCACAATATCTGTGAATGAAATTCGCTCGCTCAAAAACGCATCAACTGCAACCTCATTCGCTGCGTTAAATATCGCAGTGAAAGATCCCCCGAGAGCGCCACTTCTTCGAGCCAAGGCAACACTTGGGAATCTTGCTTCATCAATTGGTTGAAATTCCCAGCTATGTGCCTTACTCCAATCAATCGCCGGCATCGACCCGGCCGTTCGATCTGGATATGAAAGAGCATAAGCAATCGGCCCCTTCATGTTGGGCGGTGAAGCCTGGGCGATAGTAGAACCATCTACAAACTCAACCATCGAATGCACTACTGATTGTGGATGTATTACGGCATCAATCTTGGAATAAGGAATATCAAACAAATAGTGAGCTTCGATTATCTCTAACCCTTTATTGACCAAAGTCGCTGAATTTATCGTGACAACCGGACCCATCGACCAGGTCGGATGGGCTAGCGCATCTTTGACACTTACTTTGCTTAAATCTTTCCGCTCTCTAAATGGTCCACCGCTGGCGGTAAGAATCACCTTGGATACATCTTCCACTCGGCCTGCGTGCATCGCTTGAAATAACGCTGAGTGTTCTGAATCAACGGGAATGATTCGATCTCTTCCATGTGCCATTACGAGATCGCCACCAGCTACGAGTGACTCTTTATTTGCTAGTGCAACTTTATTTCCCACTTCAAGTGCGGAGAGCGTCGGTCCCAAGCCAATCGATCCAGTGATTGCATTTAGAACAACATCAGCTTGAAGCGCCGCAACTTCACGTCCCGCATTTGGGCCATCAATAACAGTGCACTTAGGCAGCGCTTCCTTCAGCGCTATGCCATCCCCAGATGTTCCAACGACAGGAACATCAAATTTACGAGCCTGTTCGATCAGCAAACCAAGGTTATTTTCACCTGCTGATAGACCAACGACGCGGAACTTATCCGGATTCTGGGAAATTACCTCGAGAGCTTGTGTTCCAATAGACCCGGTCGAGCCCAAGATAACTACATCACGCACTCGGTAATCATCTCAGAAACCGAAATATTCGCCGTAAAGATAGACTGCGCCAATGAGTTCCGGCCCACACATTCCGCAAGAGCGCAAAGTTGTAACCGCTATCCCCGGACCAAAGTCACAAGAAGTCATAAAGCGCAGAAGCGAAGCGGTCTCAGCCGCACTTGGCATGGCTATCCCGGTCGTAGTTGAGAAAGCTGGCGGTGGCGTGATTGTCGATATCGACGGGAACTCCATTATCGATATGGGAGCTGGAATTGCGGTAGTTAACGTTGGAAACTCCGCTGATCGAGTTGTGAAAAATGTGAAAGAGCAAGTCGAAGCATTCACTCATACCTGCTTCATGATCGCTCCATATATGGGCTATATCGAAGTGTGCGAAGCCCTAAATCGACTTACTCCAGGAACGCATAAGAAGAAATCAGCGCTATTCAATTCTGGCGCTGAAGCAGTCGAGAACGCTGTCAAGATTGCACGTAAATTCACCAAACGCCAAGCAGTAGTTGTCTTTGAACATGGCTATCACGGCCGCACAAACTTGACGATGGGAATGACTGCAAAGAACATTCCTTACAAAGATGGTTTTGGACCATTCACCCCTGAGATCTACCGAATGCCGATGGCTTATCCCTATCGCTGTGACTCCTGCTCAAGCTCTTGCGAAAACTCAGTCCTCAATAATGTTCTCCATAAAATTGAAAAGGAAATTGGCGCTAAGAATGTTGCTTGTATTGTCATCGAACCAATTCTTGGTGAAGGCGGTTTCATAGTTCCTTGTAAAGGATTCTTACCGGGACTTGTTAAGTTCTGTAATGAGAATGGAATTCTCTTTGTTGCTGACGAAGTCCAAACAGGCTTTGCGCGAACTGGACAGATGTTTGCATGTGAAGATGAAGGAATCGTCCCTGACTTAATCACTACTGCTAAAGGAATTGCCGGCGGATTACCGCTTGCTGCTGTCACTGGCCGAGCAGACGTTATGGACTCGATTCACGCCAGCGGATTGGGTGGAACCTTTGGCGGCTCCCCGATTGCCTGCGCAGCCGCACTTGGCGCAATCGCCACTATTGAAGAGGAGAAATTGGTAGACCGCGCTAGAGAGATCGGAAAAGTAATGTCCGATGCGCTTAATGCGATGAAGAAGAAATATCCAATTGTTGGCGACGTCCGTGGCCGAGGCGCAATGCAAGCTATTGAACTAGTTAAGGCTGGAACTAAAGATCCAAATCCGGAAGCACAAGCTGCGATTATCAAGTACTGCCAACAAAAAGGCGTCTTGATTCTCTCTGCTGGAACTTATGGAAATGTAATACGCCTAATCCCACCATTGGTAATCCCAGATCACCTTCTCAAGGAAGCTCTCGAAATCCTTGATGAGGCTATTTCTAAAGCTTAACGATCTAGCAGATTCCTAGTTGGTGAATAACTCTCACCGCTTCGCCGTTTAGCAATCGCACTTAAGGCTTCAAGCACTACTCGATTAGCAAGAATTGCAGTGATATCCGCTGAATCAAACGGCGGAGCTACCTCAACTACATCGATTCCCACGACGGGTAACTCCAAGCAGATTCTTCTTACTGATTCCAATAACTCTCTTGAAGTCATTCCGCCAGGTTCTGGCGTTCCAGTTCCGGGAGCCATTCCAGGATCTACCACATCGATATCAACAGATAAGAAAACTCCATCGCAACCATCAGTCAAACGCGCAAAGGATTCATTTAAAACAGTATTTAGTCCACGGTGATGAATCTCAGTCATCTCGTAAGAGCGCATCCCTTGATCGCGCATCCAATTCAAAGTTACATCGTCCGGCCAATATCCACGAAGCCCGAGTTGTAGGAAGCGATCACCTCGCACGTATCCACTATCAATCAATCTTCGCATCGGTGTTCCATGTCCGACGAGCGCGCCAAATTGGAGATCTCCAGTGTCTGCATGGGCATCAAAGTGAATCATCGAAATCTTGCCCTTACCGCGATGTTCAGCAATTCCCGCAACATCGGCCGAAGCAATTGAGTGATCACCACCAAGTACAACAGCAATCGCACCAGCTTTAGAGATCTTTTCGGTCGCCGTCTTCAATACCTTAAGTGATTCTTCAAGGTTTCCGGGAGGCATCAATAAATCCCCGGCATCAAATACTTTAAGAGCCTTTAGGCCATCAATTCGAAGTGCTAGATGTGGGCGTTCACCATCATGGGGAAGGTAATCCCCCATGCGAATCGCCTGTGGACCAAACTTGGCACCTGATCTATGCGAAGTACCACTATCAATTGGAGCGCCAACAATGATTACATCGGCACCTTTGAAAGTTTCAGGCTTATCGAGATCACATGCGGGGATGCCGAGAAATGTGAAATTCGGGCCATACATATTTCCGATGTTGGTCATGACTTCTTTCTTTGGCGGCTTACAACTTGACCAACTATAACGATGATTAGCGCGATGAAAAACATTGCGCTTCCAATCACATTTGCTTCTGGCGGAATTCCACGGGCTGATGAGAGAGAAGGCAAGTAGCGCTGCGCCTGCGATACCCGGCATCACTAATGGAAGCGTTACGTAGCGGAAGGTTTCGCGTTCGTTTGCATAGAGATCCATCGCAGCTTGTTCTAGGCGTGGATCCAAACTTGCGATACGAGCTTTGACGGTCACAACGACGAAGGAGATACAGAACATCACATGGGCAATCACGATGGTCCAGAATCCTGGACTAACTCGAAGATTAAGGAACATCGCAAGAAGTGATGCACCAAGAACCACTTCAGGTGTGGCCATCGGCAAGAAGATAAGCAAATTAGTTGTGCTCCGGCCCTTGAACTTATGTCTTCCGAGTGCAAAAGCGATCATTGTTCCCAAGATTGTGGCCGCCACAGTGGAGAGGATTCCGATCTGGAGCGAATTGACTACAGCTGAACAGACTTGGGGCGCACCACATGGGTTCTTCCAGTTATCAAGAGTGAAGCCCTGCCAGATTAGATTGCTCTTTCCAGCGTCGTTAAATGAAAATGCAAAGGTATATGCGACCGGAATGAATAGATAAATGAAGGCAAGGCCTGCGTAAATACGGATTAAATTGCGGGAGATCCATCGCTTTGCTCGGTGTGAGAGCGATGGCATCGGGATAGCTGTAGTTGTCATACGAGCTCATCCGTATTAGTTCTGCGGATATAGAGAGTGACGAGTATCAGAATTGTGGCCATCAAGGTGAATGAGAGAGCAGCAGCGGTTGGATAATCAACAACGGCGAAGAATCGTGATTCGATGACGTTACCGATCATTCTTGTATTTGGATTACCGAGAATTGCAGCATTTATGTAATCGCCGGCCGCTGGAATAAAGGTAAGAAGGGTTCCAGCTACTACGCCAGGAAGTGAGAGTGGAACAGTGACTTTTCTAAAGGTGGTAAATGCATTTGCGTACAGATCACCTGATGCTTCAAGAGTTCTTGGGTCAATTCGTTCGAGGCTTGCGTAAAGCGGCAGAGTCATAAACGGGAGGAAGTTATAGGTAAGTCCAGATACAACAGCAAACGGAGTGGATGTGAGGCGCATGGATTCATCAACAAATGGAAGAAGTTTCAGCGTTGAAACTATCGGTCCTTCATCTCCGAGGATCTGGGTCCATGCAACGGTTCTTAGTAGGAATGATGTAAAAAAGGGCGCGACGACTAACACAAGGAGAATGTTTCGATACTTTCCAGATTTGAAGGCAATCATGTAGGCAAGTGGATACGCAATTGCTAGCGCAAGAATTGTTGCCAGAGCGGCATAGATGAATGACCTGATGTATTGCTCTTGATTAGCCTGGAAAGCGTCGATGTAGTTAGCGAATCGGAGCTCTTGTACATAAGTGCCGATCTGAGCGCCTTCTGGGCGGACCATGGTTGAGGTACTTGCAAGTGAAATAATTGGAAATATAAAGAAAGTAATTAACCAGATTAGCCCGGGGGCGAGAAGTAAATATGGAGTCCAGGATTTCGATTTAATACCGCTCTTTGGGCCGGAGCTAGTTCCGGTAGCGGTATGTAGGAAAGCCATCTAACTACTCGTCGTCGTCTAGATCAGCGCCGGCATTTACATCTTGGGCGCCATCAAGTCCAAAGGTATGTTCTGGATCCCACTCAAGTGAGACCTTATCCCCCACTCGAAGGTCATGAAGTCCTTCATCATTCTGTTCAAACACAACAAGTTCTAGATCCCAAGGCGTGCGGACTAGATACTGCGTGGACGTTCCAACGAATGAGCGATCAGTAACTACGCAATCTTTAATTGAGTTGATTCCTTTATCGTCGAGCCGCAACTTTTCAGGACGGACGCCAAGAAGTATTGAATCATTTTCAGTTGAAACTCTTGATAATGGAATTTCAAAGGTATGGCCTTTGGCAGTGACTACTGCTTTTCCGCCCGCGCGGGATTGGACCTTTGCTTTGATTAAATTGCATTGGCCAAGGAAATTTGCAACGAATGCGGTGCGGGGTGCTTCGTAAAGATCAGTCGCGGACCCCATCTGTTCGATCTTGCCTTGATTCATTACGGCAATAGTGTCGGCCATCGTCATCGCTTCTTCTTGGTCGTGGGTGACGTGGATGAAGGTGATACCAACTTCCATTTGGATTCGTTTCAATTCGATCTGCATCTGGCGACGGAGCTTTAGGTCAAGCGCTCCAAGTGGTTCATCGAGAAGCAGAACTTCAGGGCGATTTACGATTGCGCGCGCTACGGCAATGCGCTGTTGTTGTCCGCCAGAAAGTTGGCCAGGTTTGCGTTCTGCGAGATGGCCTAATTCAACCAGGGCGAGCGCCTTATCTACTTCAGCTTTAACATCTTTAATTCCGCGACGACGTAGGCCGAATGCGACGTTCTCAAAGATAGTTAGATGGGGAAAGAGCGCGTAGTTTTGAAAGACAGTATTTACATTCCGGCGATATGGTTTTTGGGTAGTGATGTCAGTTTCGCCAATATGAATAGTGCCTTGTGAAGGCTCTTCAAGGCCCGCAATCATGCGAAGCGTGGTGGTCTTTCCGCATCCTGATGGTCCAAGTAGAGCAAAGAATGAACCATCAGGAACGGTCAAAGAGAGATCATCGACAGCTTTGAAATCTCCGTAGAACTTTGAGATCCGGTTTAAGACTAGATCACCAGTATCTTGCGATACTTTCTGGTTAGCCATCCGGAGCTAGTCCGTTTAGTTTCCGATTGCTTCGTCGAAGGCAGCCTGGAAGTTGGTCTGCTCATCGGCGGTAAGCGCACGGAAGACTTTCACCTTTGAAAGAGTTTCCGCATCAGGGAAGATGAATGGGCTGGCGGCCAATTCTGGATCGATCTTCTCGAGCTCAGGTTGGGCAGCTTCTACCGGACAGATGTAGTTCACATATGCCGCAACTTCCGCAGCAACTGCTGGGTCGTAGTAGTGATTCATCAAAAGCTCGGCGTTCTTCTTATGAGTGGAGGTAGAAGGAACGAGCATGTTGTCTGACCACAATGTTCCACCAGATTCTGGGATAGCGAAGTCAAACTTGCCATCATTTTCCGACTTCAAAATGAAGAGATCGCCAGACCATCCGATAACAGCGACCGCGTCACCATTAACTAGATCTTCGGAGTAAGAGTTTCCTCGAACCTTACGGATAAAGCCATCCGCAATCTTGCCCTTTAGGAAGTCGATTGCATTCATATACTGATCTTCAGTAAATGGACCAGATGGATCTACGCCCTGGTACTGCAAGATCACTCCGATTGTGTCGCGGAGTTCTGAGAGAACTACTACGCGACCTTTATTGGCAGGGGCAAATAGATCTTCCATGGTGCGAACGCCTTTTGGAATCTTTTGAACATTCCAGCCAAAGCCAGCAAATCCTGATTGCCAGGTAAGTGAGTAGTTACGGCCTGGGTCGAATCCAACGTTCGCTAGAACTTCGCGGATGTTTCCCTTATTTGGGATATTCGCAGCGTCTAGTTCTTGGGCGTAGCCCTGTTCAATAAAGCGGGCCGCCATCCAATCCGTTGGGGTGACGATGTCGTAACCAATATCTGAGCCGATTGCGAGTTGGCCTTGAACTTTTCCATAGAAGGAATTGTTATCGTCGATATCTTCTGTGTAGGTGACTGTTATTCCAGTAGCACTTTCAAATTGCTGGAGGGTCGGATAAACCTTTGCATCCTCATCGAAATCTAAATAAAGCGGCCAATTAGCCCAGCGAACAATCTTCTCGGTATCACTAACATCAACGATGCCAGCGCCTTCGGTTTCAGATCCACCGGTGCCGCATGCAGCGAGCGTTCCAGCTCCGACAACAGCGCCAGCTCCTACGAGAAGTGAGCGACGAGTTAGTTGGGCGCGAATCAGCGCACGAGTCTCAGGGGCAAGCGATTCGATATCTCTTTTCATCAATCTACTTTCTTCTCTAGTAGGGCTACTGACCGGGGAAGTGCGGGAAATCTATCAGGCAAACTCTCAGGCGTTGAGGTTTGTCATGACGTGCTTGATACGTGTGTACTCCTCAAAGCCATATCCGGAGAGATCTTTTCCGTAACCGGAGTGCTTGAAACCACCATGAGGCATCTCGGCCACCATCGGGATATGGGTATTAATCCAGACGCATCCGAAGTCGAAGGCTTTCGCCATCCGCATCGCACGACCATGGTCCTTGGTCCAAACACTTGAGGCGAGACCATATTTAACGCCATTGGCGTAACGAACAGCTTCGGCCTCATCGGTGAACTTCTGGATTGTAATGACTGGTGCAAAGATCTCATTTTGAATCATCTCATCATCTTGCTTTAGATCAGCAACAACGGTTGGGGTCCAGAAATAACCAGGGCGATTTACTTTGCTACCACCGGCTGTAACTCGCGCATGCGAAGGAACGCGATCTAAGAATCCTTGTACCCGGGCTAGCTGGTTTGCATTATTTACTGGGCCAACCAAGACATCTTCATCGGGCATTCCAACCTTAATGTTGTTCTTTGCCTGTTCGGTAAGTAGGGCAACCACATCATCGTATGCGCTAGCTTCGACGATAACGCGGGTTGCGGCGGTGCAGTCCTGTCCGGCATTGAAGTAACCGGCGATAGCAATCCACTCACAAGCCGCCTCAAGATTGGCATCATCAAAGATAACAACCGGCGCCTTGCCGCCAAGTTCAAGATGAACTTTCTTTAGATCCTTTGATGCCTCTTTCGCAACTTCCATACCCGCGCGGACTGAGCCAGTGATTGAAACAAATTGTGGGATTTCATGATCTACCAACAGCCTGCCAGTTTCACGATCACCTGTTACAACATTGATTACACCTTCAGGTAAGAATTCCTGCATCAATTCAGCCATCCAGAGAGTTGAGACAGGTGTTGTATCACTTGGCTTAAGGACCACAGTATTTCCAGCAGCAATAGCTGGTGCCCATTTCCAAACTGCCATCATCATCGGATAGTTCCAAGGCGTTACTTGTGCGCAGACACCAATCGGCTCGCGGCGGATGAAGGAGGTATGACCTTTGAAATATTCAGCAGCGGAACGCCCCTCGAGGTGACGCGCTGCGCCGGCGAAGAATCTAATTTGATCGAGCATCGGACCAATTTCCTCGGCACGAGTAACTGCGATCGGCTTTCCGGTGTTCTCGGATTCAACTTTGATTAACTCTTCGGAGCGAGCTTCAATTGCATCAGCAATCTTATTTATTGCTTTCTGTCGCTCACCAGGAGTTGACTCACGCCAAGTTTCAAATGCTTTTGCAGCAGCGTTCATGGCCTTATCGATATCAGAAGCATTTGATACCGGAGCTTTTGCGAAGACTTCACCGGTTGCAGGATTGATTAGATCTTGCGTTTTATCTGATGAAGAGGAAACACTTTTTCCATCGATGAAATTCTGTAGCGTCTTCACGCAAACCTCCATAAGGCTCTATCGGTTGAGGTTTGGAGTCTAGTTATTCGGGCGGCGAATCCTCAAGAGTTGGCCTTTGAGATTTCCAGCGCTGCTAGCTGGCCACATGCGCCATCAATCTCTCGACCTCGAGTATCACGAACTGTTACCGGGACCCCATAATCTTCTAAGGTTTTGACGAATGCCCGTTCATCCTCTTTACGGGATGCGGTCCACTTGGAACCAGGAGTCGGGTTTAGCGGTATCAAGTTCACATGGGCATTGCGGTTCTTCAACAACCGGCCCAATAGATCGGCCCGCCAAGCCTGGTCATTAACATCTTTAATGAGCGCATATTCAATCGAGTAACGGCGACCGGTCTTATCAGAATACTTATCAGCGGCAGCTAAAACTTCCTTAACTTTCCAGCGGGTATTTATTGGAACTAAAGTGTCACGGAGTTCATCATCAGGAGTATGAAGTGAAACGGCGAGCGTTACTGGGATTCCCTCATCGATTAGTTTCTCAATACCAGTTACCAGGCCGACCGTTGAAAGCGTTACCGAGCGTGCTCCAATTCCTAATCCATCTGGTTGTGGTGAAGTGATGTTTCGAATGCTTTGGAGGACTGGGTTGTAATTTGCAAGCGGCTCCCCCATTCCCATAAAGACGACATTAGAGAGTCTCGTCGGCCCACCAGGTAACTCACCATTAGCGCAAGTGCGGGCAGCCGCTACGACCTGTGCCGTGATTTCTGCAGCGCTTAAGTTTCTAGTGAGACCTGCTTGTCCGGTAGCGCAGAACGGACAGTTCATTCCACATCCTGCTTGAGAGGAGATACAGACCGTCGCGCGATCTCTGTATTTCATCAAGACAGATTCAACTAAAACTCCATCATGCAGGCGCCATAAATCTTTTCGGGTCATTCCGCCATCGCATGAGATCGAGCGCACCAAAGTTATTAACTTGGGCAGAACCTTCGTAGCTACAAGCTCACGTGCGCTAGCGGGAAAATCGCTCCATGTCGCGGGATCCTCGTTGTAATGCGTGAAGTAGTGTGTGGCAATCTGATTCGCTCGAAATGCCGGTAGATCGAAACTTTGGATCCATTCACGCCGCTCATTAACAGGGATATCGGCGAAGTGTTCTGGGGTCTTCTCTCGCTTAATCAAGGATTAACCAAATCGCTTAATGAGTTCAATGATGCACCAAAACACCGGCGCAGTAATCAGAGCAGCATCTAGACGATCCAACATTCCGCCATGGCCAGGAAGCAGTTTTCCCATGTCTTTCAAGGATAAATCTCGTTTGATGGCACTTTCAATCAAATCACCAGTGGTAGCGGCGAGCGCTCCAACAACTCCGGCGAGCGCTCCTATCCAGAGTTCTTGTTCCAAAAAATAGTTAAAGGCAAAGGCGCTTCCAGTTGCAGCAAAAACTAGTCCGCCAATAAAACCTTCCCATGTCTTCTTCGGTGAAATCTTTGGCGCCATTGGATGTTTGCCTATTAATACGCCAGTGAGATAGGCAAATGTGTCGTTTAGTCCAACCAAAATTACAAGTAGGGAAATGTAAGCAAAGCCATCGCCAGATCTCGCCAATAAGAAGATAAATCCAGATATAAAGCCTGGATACATCAACGCAAAGGTTGTAGCGGTTGCGTTCTTAACAAAACCAGAAGTTCCTTTTAGAAGTTGAAGCAAGAGCAGGCCAATTATTGATGCCACGATTGAGATAGCGAGCCCAGGAAGCCCAGCAAACCAAGAGCTAGCAATTACTGAAATCGTGGCGATCGAGAGTTGGGTAAAATTCACCTTCAATTCGCGAGCGTTAAACGCGGCGCTCAACTCATGAAGTGCCAACAGAACCGCGATTAAAACAAAGAGTGCAAAAAGAATCGGCACAAAAGCCATAGTTGAAAAGATGATGCCAAGAAGCGCAAGCCCGACCAATATTGACGGGATTAGCTTGCGACCTGCCTTCTTGTTGATCGCCTCGTTTATCGAGTGGAGATCGCTCATGTGGCTCTCGCGAGGTTATACCTCGAGAAGCTCCGCCTCTTTATGCTTGAGCAAATCGTCGATCTTATGGACATGATCGCCCGTAATCTTCTCTAGTTCTTTCTCGCCTCGAGTTAAATCGTCCTTGCTAATGCCGCCATCTTTTTCAAGCTTCTCCATCGCCTCTTTCGCATTACGTCGGATAGCTCGGATAGCGACTCTCGAATCTTCCGCCTTTGCCTTCGCTACTTTTATAAACTCTTTACGACGCTCTTCAGTCAATTGCGGGAAATTGACTCGGATTACATTTCCATCTCCGCCAGGATTTACACCAAGGTCTGATTCGCGAATCGCCTTCTCTATCGAACTAGTGGCTCCTTTGTCATAAGGAGTAATCATCGCGAGTCGAGCCTCAGGGACTTGGACCGTTGCAAGTTGTGAAAGTGGCGTTGGAGTTCCGTAGTAATCAACCATGATCTTGGCGAACATCGATGGGTGGGCTCGACCAGTACGAATAGCCGCGAAGTCCTCCTTGGCGACATCGACAGCCTTATTCATCTTGGTATTCGCATCTGCGAGAACACTCTGGGTTGTCATGACGCTCCTCTAATTGATTTACTCATCTATATCCGTCAGTCTAATTGACCAACGTTCCGATCTTCTCACCGCGGACTGCTCGAGCGATATTGCCCTTCTCTAAGAGATTAAAGACAACGATCGGTAACTTGTTCTCACGGCAGAGACTAAATGCTGCTGCATCTGCGACCGCAAGAGACTTTGAAAGAACATCGTTATATGAGATGTAATCAAACTTAACTGCACCCTTATCTTTACGCGGATCAGCTGAGTAGACGCCATCAACTCCACTCTTGGCAAGGAGTAGCGCATCAACCCCAATCTCAAGTGCGCGCTGGGCGGCAACGGTATCTGTGGTGAAGAAGGGCATTCCAGCTCCAGCGCCGAAAATAACTACCCGACCTTTTTCAAGATGGCGAATTGAGCGACGTGGAATATAGGGCTCAGCAACTTGTCCCATGGCAATCGCAGTTTGGACTCGGGTATCAATTCCTTCTTTTTCTAAGAAGTCTTGAAGCGCAAGACAGTTCATAACAGTTCCGAGCATTCCCATGTAGTCAGCTCGAGCTCGATCCATGCCGCGCTGCTGTAGTTCAGCGCCGCGGAAATAATTTCCACCACCGACAACGATTGCTACTTCAACTCCGGAGCGGACAACATCGGCTATCTGTTTTGCAACATCGTTTACAACATCCGGATCAACGCCCAGGCCCTTTTCGCCACCGAAAACTTCACCAGAAAGTTTAAGGAGCACTCGTTTATAGCTCTTACGTTCATTTGCCATTCGAGTGCTCCTTCCGGGCCTGATTCTACTTCTTAGTTCTTAGTACCTATTTGAGCGCGCCTTACTGTCCCACGCGGAAGCGATAGAACTTAGTAATCGCAACGCCACCTTCGGTCGCGACCTGTTGGACGCTCTTCTTTTGGTCTTTGGCAAAGGCTTGCTCCAAGAGCGAAACTTCCTTCACGAAACCGGTAACGCGACCATCCACGATCTTTGCGATTGCAGCATCAGGCTTACCTTCATTACGAGCGGTCTCCTCAGCAAGGCGTCGCTCGTTGGCAATCACATCAGCAGGAATTTCATCACGATTTAAGTACTGTGGAGCAAATGCTGCAATGTGTTGTGCTACATCCTTACCTACTTCATTGTTGGCTTTATTTAGCGCGACTAACACGCCAACTTGTGGTGGTAGGTCTGGGCTAGTGCGATGTAGATAGAGCGCATTGGGGCTTCCATCAATCACAGCGATTCTACGAAGTTCAACCTTCTCACCAAGAGTTGCGTTGGCTTCATCAATTGCAGCTTGAACTGTCTTTCCAGAAGGAAGACTTGATGCGATGAAAGCAGTGAGGTCAGATTGCTTTGATGTGAAGAGATGAGTTACCAACTCTTCAGCAACTGCTTGGAAGCGGTCACCCTTCGCAACGAAATCTGTCTCACAATTGAGTTCCAATAGAACTGCCGTTGAGTCTGAAGACTTAGCGGCAACCAGGCCGTTTGAGGTCGAGCGACCTTCGCGCTTAGTTACTCCCTTAAGTCCCTTAACCCGGATAACTTCAATCGCCTTGTCGAAATCCCCACCGGTCTCATCGAGCGCTTTCTTGCAGTCGAGCATTCCGGCCGCGGTTACTTCGCGGAGACGCTTTACATCTTCTGCTGTGTATGCCACTTATGAACCTGCCGTTTCGGTTGAGGTTTCGGCAGCAGGTGCGCCAAGGAGTTCTTTCTCCCAATCAGCAAGTGGCTCACCAGCAGCTACGCTCTCGGCGCCAGCTTTTGCCGCTTCTGCAGCTTCTTTTGCAACATTTGCAGAGCGCGCTTGCAGACCAGCTGCGATCGCATCGGAGATAACACGAGTTAGTAATGAGATTGAGCGAATCGCATCATCATTACCTGGAATCTTGAAATCAACTTCGTCAGGATCGCAATTTGTATCAAGGATTGCGATAACTGGAATCCCAAGCTTCTTCGCTTCAGCAACCGCGAGGTGCTCTAGCTTTGTGTCAACAACCCAGATTGCGGCTGGGAGCTTGGTCATGTTACGAATACCATCAAGGTTCTTATGTAGCTTCTCGCGTTCGCGGCGGAGAAGTAGAAGTTCCTTCTTAGTCAAAACTTGATCATTAGAAGCCTCTAGCGCCTCTAGTTCCTTAAGGCGTTGTACGCGCTTGTAAACAGTTGGAAAGTTGGTGAGCATTCCGCCGAGCCATCTCTCAGTTACATATGGCATTCCAACTCGCTTAGCTTGAGATTGGATCGGCTCATGAGCCTGCTTCTTGGTGCCAACGAAAAGAATATTGCCGCCCTTGGCGACTGTGTCCTTTACAAAATAAAGCGCTTCATCTTTGGGTTCCAGCGACGAGTCTGATGTCCGAAATGAACACCGCTGTCGAGGAGTTCTCGCATTGTTACAACCGCCATGGCGGCACGCTCCTTTGTGCGAACTTTTCTTTGTTCGCCTCGGTTGATGAGCTAGCGATTTGCTAACTCTCTAGCGTCTTGGCACCGACCAGCTCTTTTAAAACTCTTTTCAAGCTGGACCGAATTGGCTTCCTCTTTATCTCGCGAGCCGCGAGGAGAGGTAGACGCGTGAAGTCACAGATTTCTCTGTGCGGGCGGAATCCTACCTGAGACGGAGCGTGCACTTTTCCACCGGATTACTGCGGAATAGGTGGACTTTGAGCAGGGAAAGAGCAGGTTCGGCCAGTGCGCGCCCTGGCTCTAATAGTTGCCTTTGCGATCGGCTTGGTTAGCGGCATGGTCTTGGAGCTCCCCCAACTTAGCGATAGCTCGGTAATAGATAGTGAAGTTGAGATTAGAAGAAGAGCAGATCAAGCGCGTGGGTGAGCTTGTTCGTAAGCTCGCTTCAAACGATCCTCTGTTACATGGGTATAGATCTGGGTTGTAGATAAAGACGAATGTCCAAGAATTTCTTGCACTGTTCGTAAGTCCGCGCCACCTTCAAGAAGATGCGTTGCTGCTGAGTGTCGAAGTGCATGTGGACCGACTTTGATTTCTTTGCCGATTGCTTGAGTGGCCTCATAAACAATATCTCTAACGACTCGTGGATCTATCCGCTTACCTCTCGAACCAATAAATAGTGCGCCACCACTTAAGTCATTTGCGAAACTTGGTCTCGCTCTCTCAAGCCATGAGTCAATAGCTCGCATAGCCGGATTTCCAATCGGCACAACACGTTCACGATTGCCTTTGCCTATAACTCTTAGCGTAAAGCGCTCGCGATCAATATCACCTAGATCAATGCCAACTAATTCAGAAACTCGGATTCCAGTCCCATAAAGTAGTTCGACTATCGCCAGATCGCGAAGGGATGCTGGAGTCCCATCTTCTCCTACCCTTTGCTCAAGATAATTAATCAACTCGGCAGCTGAATTGATATCAAGGATTTCTGGCAAATTACGTTCGGGTTTAGGGGCAATCAACTCCCTTCCAATGTCTCTCTCTAGCCAGCCATGTTTAGCCCCCCAATAAGTGAAAGCTCGTATGGAAACCACTCGACGGGTTATTGAAGAGCGAGCGGCGCCTTTTATCTGGAGATTGGCTAGCCAAGAACGGAGATGATCGAGCTGCAAAGTTGAGAACTCAGAGACTCCCATCTGGTTTATATGCGCCAGCATCGACTCTAGATCAGCCAGATAGGCACGGATGGAGTTCTCAGAGAGATTTCGCTCGTTTCTAAGGTGCTCACTGTAAGCATGCTCCAAGTCTTTCTCGAGTGCCATGTCTAAAAGATTACTCAGATTTCATCCATTGGTGTGATGGACACAGCGTTGCTAATAAGCAACACTTACGTCAAGCTGATTTCAGAGGGTGTGGATTCTCGTTGCTCTTTGTCAGAGGTAGATGCGGAAATCCTCAAACTACGAATGGAGCTGGCGTGAGAATCGAATTAGTCGTAAATGATGATTGCTTGATTCCAGACCTTCAAAAAAGTTCCGACTTGATTCGAGTTACCATCGGGATAAACCATGACTTTGATGATGTTCTTGATTTATGTGGCGGAGATTTGAGCAATGATGAACTTGCGCACTTACATAAACTCTGGAGTGATGATGAATTTCCTAGAACCTTTAAGCGAGAGGGCGCCTCGCTAATAATCACCGCCCGCGACGACCAATAGCTCCGAGGGCCACAAGAAGGGTTTCTGGAGAGACATCAAGCGCCTCACAAAGTGGAGCAATCACATCTACTCCTGGTGTTCGCTCTTGTCGAAAGTATCTTGAGAGTGAACCGCGATCTATTCCGGTCTTTTGATGCAATTCCTCGAGCCCAGAGATACCTAACTCTTCCATGCGAGTCCGTAACCAGGCTGCACTCTCGTCCGCACTTATTCGCGAACTCTTCTTCAATCCGCCGACCATAAGAACTCCTACTCGGGTATGGCCCCTTTTCTAAGCAAACCATAAGTTAGCGCATCTTCCAACGCCATAGCCGATGCAGCAATAACATTTTCATGAACGCCTACTGTGCTCCATTCACCATTTCCATCCGAAGTTTCAACCAATACCCGAGTGACGGCACCTGTTCCAAGCCGCCCTTCCAGAATTCTTACCTTGTAATCCGTTAGCTCAAGGCCCTTAATCTCCGGGAAGATGTTCTCAAGGCCATTGCGAAGTGCGTTATCAATTGCATTGACCGGTCCATTACCTGTACCAGTTGATTCAATCTTCTTACCCTTTGCATTAACTACAACGCTTGCTCGTGAAGTTACGGTTCGATCTGGATTTTGATCGACAGTCGTCTCCCAACTCTCTATTGTGAAGTATTTAGGACGCTTTCCTTCCACCTCTTCGCGAAGGAGTAATTCGAAAGAGGCATCAGCGGCCTCGAAGGTAAAGCCTCGTGCTTCCAACTCCTTGACCCGCTCAACTATCCGAGATGGAACCGACTTATCAGCGCCAAGATTGATACCGAGTTCCTGTGATTTCAATTCGATCGATGCTCGGCCCGCCATGTCGGAGACCAACATCCGCATATCGTTTCCAACTAGTTCTGGATCCTCATGTTGATACATCGCCGGATCGACCTTGATTGCTGAGGCATGTAGCCCAGCTTTATGCGCAAATGCAGAGATACCCACATATGGTTGACGAGCACTTGGAGCAACATTTGTTACTTCAGCGACCGCATGAGAGATTCGGAATGCTTCTTCTAACTTGCCTTCTGGAAGAACTTGTTGCTTCTTCTTTAACTGTAGATTTGCGATGATTGAGACTAAATCGGCGTTACCCGTCCGCTCGCCGTAACCATTTATAGTTCCTTGCACATGAGTAGCTCCAGCCGCAACGGCAGCAAGAGAGTTTGCAATCGCACAACCAGTGTCGTTATGGCAATGAATTCCAAGTCTTGCAGAGCTTCGCTCAAGCACATCGTGAACTACTTGGGAGAGTTCATCGGGCAACATTCCGCCATTTGTATCGCAGAGCGCGATTACATCGGCGCCAGCTTCAGCGGCTACTCGCACGACCTCTAAGGCATAGTTGGAATTTGAGCGATAGCCATCAAAGAAATGTTCGGCGTCGAGAAATACTCTTTGGCCGCCATCCCTTAAGAATTTAATTGAATCCCTTATCATCGCGAGATTCTCATCAAGAGTGGTACGAAGGGCTAACTCAACATGGCGATCATGAGATTTAGCGACCAATGTGACTGCGGGAGCTCCGGAATCAGCAAGAGCCTTAAGGAGTAAATCTTCTTCCGCTTTTACATTGGGCCTGCGGGTAGCTCCAAAAGCAACAAAGGTCGCGCTCTTCAATTTCAATTCGCTCTTAGCTAACTTGAAAAACTCCGTATCTTTTGGATTCGCTCCTGGCCAGCCACCCTCAATAAAACCAACGCCTAAATCATCTAAGTGGCGCGCGATAGTTAGCTTGTCATGAACTGAGAGATTTAGCCCCTCTTGTTGAGCGCCATCTCTTAACGTTGTGTCATAGACATGAAATGCATCAGATATGGCCACTAGCAGACCTTCCGCATCCAGCCATGCTTATCTTCAATAGTTCCATGTTGGATTCCGAGTAGATGGCTACGAATCTGCATGGTTATCTCACCAGGAGTTCCATCTCCCGTGACCCAAGTTCCAGCGGCGCTCTTTGCAGTTCCGACTGGGGCGATTACTGCGGCAGTTCCACAGGCAAAGATTTCAGAAATCTCACCGCTTGCAACTCCATCGCGCCACTCATCGATATTGATCATTCCCTCTTGCGTCTTGTAGCCGAGATCTTTTGCAACGGTAAGAATTGAATCGCGTGTGATTCCAGGAAGGAGCGTTCCAGTCAACCTTGGAGTAAAGATGGTTGCATCCTTACCTCGGCCCTTGACGAAGTAGAGATTCATTCCACCCATCTCTTCGACCCAGCGACGCTCTATCGCATCTAGCCAGACAACTTGATCGCAACCCTCTTTAGCCGCCTGTTGCTGTGCGAGAAGTGATGCAGCGTAATTACCTCCGCACTTTGCCTCTCCAGTACCACCAAGAGCGGCACGCACATACTCAGTTGAGATCCAAACTGTGACAGCTTTTGCAGCATTGAAATATGCCGCCGCAGGTGTTGCAATTACTGAGAAGAGCGCTTTGTTGCTTGGTCGAACACCTAATCCAACTTCGGTAGCAATCATGAATGGTCGAAGATAAAGAGATTCACCAATCTTCTTCGGCACCCAAGCTGCATCCACTTCAACTAACTTTGCAACACAAGAAACAAAATCATCAACTGGTAGCTCAGGAAGAGCGATTCGGGCAGCGCTCTTCGCAAAACGCAGACCATTGGCATCGGGGCGGAAGAGTGCAATCGAGCCATCAGGTTGTGAGTAGGCCTTCATTCCTTCAAATATTTCCTGGCCGTAGTGAAAAACCATCGATGCCGGATCCATTGAGAGCGGTCCATAGGCGCGAACTTGGGCGTCGCCCCAACCAGATGATTGGTTCCATTCCGCTAAGACCATGTGGTCGGTGAAATAGCGACCAAAGCCTGGTTCAGCAACGTATTTCTCGCGGAGATCGTTTGCGACCGGACTCGTCGAGGGAGTTACATTAATTCTCACTTAAGTGCTCCCACTAAAGCTGTGCCAACTTCACTCGTACTCCGCTTGGTGTCACCACGTTTGGCCAGATCGTTCTCCACAGCGCGCTCAACATCTAGAGCGGCGTCATCGTGCCCGAGGTGACGGAGCATCATCGCAACAGACATGACTGTTGCAGTAGGGTCCGCAATTCCTTTTCCAGCGATATCTGGGGCTGAACCATGAACCGGTTCAAACATGGATGGGAATTTTCGTTCCGGATTTATATTTCCAGATGCAGCTAATCCAATACCGCCACATATTGCAGCGGCAATATCGGTGAGAATATCTCCGAATAAATTATCGGTCACAACCACATCAAAGCGTTCTGGGTTAGTAACAAAGAACATGGAAGCAGCATCGACATGAAGATAATCGGTTGTGACTTCCGGGAACTCCTTAGCAACCTCATTGAAGGTTCGAGTCCAAAGACTTCCCGCTCTAACGAGGACGTTGTTCTTGTGCACCAGAGTTAATTTCTTGCGTGGTCGTTTCATGGCTCGAGCAAATGCGTCTCTTATTACTCGCTCTGCGCCTCGGCGAGTATTAAGGCTCTCCTCAGTTGCAATTTCAGAGGGCGTTCCCTCAGCTAATACTCCTCCGGCGCCAACATATGGACCCTCGGTTCCTTCGCGTACAACTATGAAGTCGATTGGAGATTCTGTGCGAAGTGGACCGCGCACAGTTGGATAGAGCCGTGCGGGTCGGAGATTTATGTAATGATCAAATGCGAAACGGAGCTTTAGCAATAGACCACGTTCTAGTACGCCGCTAGGCACCGATGGATCTCCGACTGCTCCGAGAAGAATCACATCGAAGTCTTTTAGCTCTTCCAAGATTGAATCTGGGAGCGTCTCGCCGGTGCGGTGCCATAACTTGGCACCAAGTTCGAATTCTTTACGTGTGAACTCAAGCCCATGCTTCTTAGAGACGGCATCGAGGACTCTGATTCCTTCCGCTACGACTTCAGGTCCGATTCCGTCACCGGCAATCACCGCAAGCTTGTATTTACTCATACTTTCAACGAGACCGTTCTCGCTAAGTTAGCGCCGGTTGCCTTAGCAACGCCAGCCACAATTTCATCTGGGATCGCAGAATCTACTGTGATTGCCATGAGCGCTTCTCCGCCAGCAGAACTTCGAGCTACCTGCATGCTAGCAATATTTATTCCAGCCTTTCCTAAGGTTTCACCTACAACGCCAACAACGCCAGGACGATCGGTGTAACGGAGGAAAAGCAAATGATCCGTAGGTGGAAGGTCTAGATCGAACTTATCGATAGCGATTATCTTCTCGATCTTCTTAATTCCAACCAAGGTGCCATCAACTGTTACATGAGTACCGTCGCTGAACGCAGCCTTTAGCGAGATCATGCTCCGGTATTCCGGACTTACTGGATCGGTAGTCACGGTAGAGGTAAAACCTCGCTCTTGCGCAAGGCCAGGTGCATTTACATATGTGACATCTTCTGCACCGGTAGTAACTAACGCCCCCTTCAGCGCGGAGGTTGCAAGAACTGAACAATCATGTTCGCTCAACTCACCTTTTACAATAACTTCAACGGAAACTGGAAGCTCATCTGCAAGTGCAGTAGCAACTTGAGATAGCTTTTCAACTAGCGGCAGAGATGGGCGAATCTCTTCATGAATCTCGCCACCTTTAACATTCACTGCATCTGGGACTAATTCACCGGCGAGCGCTTTTCGAACCGAGACGGCCACAGCGATACCGGCGCGTTCTTGGGCTTCATCAGTAGATGCGCCAAGGTGCGGAGTGGCTACGACGTTATCAAGGGCAAAGAGCGGTGAATCGGTGCATGGCTCAGTTGCAAAGACATCAAGACCAGCGCCACCAACTCGTCCCTCTTTCAAAGCATCAAAGAGCGCGGATTCATCAAGTACTCCACCGCGAGCAGCATTGATGATTCGAACCGAAGGCTTCACTTTCTTCAACGCCTCAACTCCGATGAGATTTGCAGTCTCTTTTGTCTTAGGAAGATGAATCGTTATGAAGTCAGAACGCTTCAAAAGCTCATCTAGTGAAACAAGATCGACACCTAACTGGGCGGCGCGCGCAGGTTGTAGATAAGGATCAAAAGCAATAACGCTCATTCCAAAGGCCTGCATTCTGCTTGCAACGAGTTGACCAATTCGACCAAAGCCCACGATTCCAAGGGTCTTCTCAAAGAGTTCTGCTCCGGTGTACTTCGAACGCGCCCACTTACCACCTTTAAGGGCCATATTTGCAGGCACAAGAAAACGGGCTGAGGCAAGGATGAGAGAGATTGCTAATTCAGCAGCGCTGACAATATTGGAAGTTGGAGCGTTCACAACCATCACACCGGCTGTTGTCGCGGCAGGAATATCGACGTTATCGAGCCCGACTCCAGCGCGCGCAATGACCTTCAAGCCCTTTGCGGCGCTGATTGCTTCTTGATCCATCTTCGTTGCCGATCGAATCAGAACTGCATCAACGCCTTTTGCTAACGCGGCAAGTAGTTCAGTGCGATTAGCGCCATCACAATTTCGAATTTCGAAATCAGGACCTAGCGCATCTACCGTTGCCGGGCTTAGCTCTTCAGCGATTAAAACTATTGGTTTACTCACGTGCAGCAGAACCTTCCTTGTAATCATCCTTATTAGATGACTTGACCCATGACATCATCGAACGAAGTTCTCGCCCAACTTTCTCAATTGGATGGCTCTCACCCTTTGCGCGAAGCGACTTGAACTCTGGAGCGCCCGCATCTTGATCATCAATAAATCGCTTGGCGAAAGCGCCGCTCTGGATATCAGCCAGCACAGCTTTCATATTCTCTTTAACTCGTGGATCAATTACTCGAGGTCCGGAGATGTAATCACCATATTCTGCGGTATCAGAAACTGACCAACGCTGCTTTGCGATTCCACCTTCATACATCAGATCCACAATGAGTTTTAGCTCATGGAGACATTCAAAATAAGCAACTTCTGGTTGGTAGCCAGCTTCAATCAGCGTTTCAAAACCATACATAACAAGTTGTGAAGCGCCGCCACAAAGCACGGACTGCTCACCAAATAGATCCGTTTCGGTCTCTTCGGTGAAGGTGGTGAGAATTGCGCCAGCGCGTAATCCGCCCATCGCCTTTGCATATGAGAGCGTCAATGGCCAGGCACTTCCAGTTGCATCTTGCTCGACAGCGACGATATCTGGAACTCCGCGTCCGGCAGCAAATTCACGGCGAACTAGATGGCCGGGGCCCTTCGGAGCAACCATGCAGACATCAACATTTGCGGGTGGTTTGATGTAACCAAAACGAATATTGAAGCCATGTCCAAAGAAGAGCGCATCGCCAGCTTTGAGATTTGGCTCAATCGATTCTTTATAAATATGACGCTGCTTATGATCTGGCGCGAGCAACATAATCACTGTGGCTTCTTTAACGGCATCAGCTACTGAGAGAACTCGAAGTCCTTCTTGTTCTGCTTTCGCGCGAGACTTAGATCCTTCGGCAAGACCAACTCGGACATCAACGCCGCTATCGCGAAGGTTGAGAGCATGGGCATGGCCTTGTGAGCCATAACCAATTACTGCGACCTTTCTTCCTTGAATTACCGATAGATCGGCATCTTCTTCGTGATAGATGGTTGCCACGTTATCTCCCTTTATCTCGTTTCTTATTTTTAATTCTGATAGTCCTGAGTCTGCTGGTGAGTCTCAGATGAAGCCAAGCCCGTCTCGATGGCGGTCTGTTCGGCTAAGGTCTTTGCGCCGAATTCGATTGCGATTGCTCCTGATTGAACAAGCTCTCGAATGCCAAGTTTCTCCAACTTCTTAACTAAATCCGAGAGATCCTTATTATTTGCAACGGCTTGGATTATGCAGCTTCCATCGCGCTCATCGACAATCTCAGCAGTAAGTCCACTTATAAGCGCTTCAACTTCGCTTCGTTTTGCCGCAACCTATAACTCCTGTGAATCCCAGTCCGGTGCCATTTCACGGGCAATCATGATGTCATCATTTGATGTTCCCGCGGCGACCATGGGCCAGACCATGGCATCGCGATGAACGCTAAAGTCAACAACTACCGGCGCATCATTAATCGCATTTGCTTCTTTAATAATCTTGTCAACATCGCCCTTTGATTCACATAGAAGGCCAACGCAACCCATCGCTTCCGCAAGTTTTGCAAAGTCAGGTACGCGCTTTGAATTCAAATCAGTATTTGAATATCTACCTTGATAAAAGAGAGTCTGCCATTGGCGAACCATTCCAAGAGATTCGTTATTGATAATCGCTACCTTGATTGGAATATTGTTGAGCGCGCAAGTTACAAGTTCTTGATTGGTCATCTGGAAACAACCATCGCCATCAATCGCCCAGACCGGAGTATCTGGAAGACCAACTTTTGCACCCATGGCAGCTGGAACTGCATAGCCCATAGTTCCTAATCCACCGGAGTTGAGCCAGGTTCTTGGTTTCTCATACTTGATAAATTGAGAAGCCCACATCTGGTGTTGACCAACACCGGCAACATAGACCGCATCAGGCCCGGTGATTTGGCCAATTCGCTCGATTACATATTGCGGTGAGAGCGATCCATCACTCGGTTCGTTGTAACCAAGAGGATAAGTAGAGCGAAGTGAATTCATCTGGCGCCACCAGGTAGTTAAATCTGGCTTATTCTTTTTGAACTCTGTTTCTACAGCTGGAATTAACGCTCGAATTGTTGGCCCCAGATCTCCAATAACAGGGACATCGGCATAGCGATTCTTACCAATCTCAGCTGGGTCAATATCTGCATGAATAATCTTCGCGTTTACAGCGAAGGTGCTTAGCTTTCCTGTTACTCGATCATCAAATCGCGCACCTAGAGTTATCAATAAATCAGCCTTTTGAAGCGCGGTTACAGCAGCAACGGTGCCATGCATGCCAGGCATTCCAAGGTGTTGTGGATGGCTATCCGGGAAAGCGCCTCGGGCCATCAAGGTTGTAACGACTGGTGCACCAACTACTTCAGCAAGCTTTAGTAAATCCTTAGCAGCATTTGCCTTGATTACTCCGCCACCGATGTAAAAGACTGGCTTTGAAGATTGGGCGATGAGGGATGCAGCATCTTTTATTGATTGTGAATTGGGTTCGAACTGTGGTCTATAACCGCGAAGTTCAGCGCGCTTTGGATAGCTAAAAGTTGTCATCTTTTGGAGCGCATCTTTAGCGATATCAACAAGAACCGGTCCAGGACGACCGGAGTTTGCGATGTAGAAAGCCTCTGAGATTGCACGTGGAATATCTGCGGGATCAGTAATCAAATAATTATGTTTCGTTACTGGCATGGTGACGCCACGAATATCAGCTTCTTGGAAGGCATCAGTACCAATTGCTGGTGCTGGAACTTGGCCTGTGATTGCCACTATAGGAACCGAGTCCATATGCGCATCAGCTAGAGGTGTAACTAAGTTAGTTGCTCCCGGACCGGAGGTTGCGATACACACTCCAGCCTTTCCAGTTACTTGGGCATAGCCGGTTGCAGCATGTCCGGCGCCTTGTTCATGGCGAACCAGAATATGTCGGATCTTTGAATCGTAGATTGGATCGTAAGCAGGAAGAATTGCGCCGCCCGGGATACCGAACATCACTTCAACGCCGGCTTCTTCCAAAGCACGCACGAGTGATTGTGCTCCAGTTATCTCGTTACTCATCTTCCGCTCCTTTCCGTTACTAGTAAATATCCCTATTAATGCAAAAACCCTCAGTTTCCTGAGGGTGCGCGTGATCTTTAAGTTAGATCACGCGCAACGAATCACCACCACTGATGAAGAGAAGGTGTTCGTTGACATGCGGTGAATTATTCCGTCACTAAATGGGGGTAGTCAACCCCTGAGATGCGCATCTCAGATTATGGAATCAGATTACGGACTAGTCGCAAACCGCCCCGCGGGAGGCCGAACCAACCAATTTCACATACTTCGAAAGGACTCCATAGGTGTACCTAGGAGGTAGCGGCTTGAAACTCTTGCGCCGTTCCTCGAGTTCTCTCGCATCTACCAACAAATCTAATGTGCGAGCTTTTACATCAATTCGAATTCGATCACCATTTCTAACTAACGCAATCGGTCCACCATCGACAGCTTCAGGCGAAACATGTCCGACGCAAAGTCCAGTAGTTCCACCCGAGAATCTTCCATCAGTAATCAACAAGACAGATTTTCCAAGGCCGGCGCCCTTAATCGCGCCAGTAATCATCAACATCTCACGCATGCCTGGGCCGCCCTTTGGACCTTCATATCGGATGACTACAACATCGCCTGCGTTGATTGTTCCATCTTCGAGTGCATCCATTGCGCCTTGTTCTCTATCAAAGACTCGGGCTGGACCTTCAAAGACATCTACACCAACTCCAGCAACTTTTGTTACAGCGCCTTCTGGAACAAGCGAACCACCCAAAATTGTAATTCCACCACTTGTGGCAAGAGGAGATGAGACCGCTTTGAGAATCTGGCCATCGGGATCAGGTGGTGCAATCTCTTTTAGATTTTCTGCCATCGTCTTTCCAGTGACAGTCATGCAATCGCCATGAATTAATCCAGCGTCAAGGAGCGCCTTTAGAACTACCGGAACTCCACCGATTTTGTCGACATCGTTCATCACGTATTTTCCAAAAGGTTTTAGATCGCCAAGAAGTGGAACTTTCGAACCTACGCGATGGAAATCATCCATACTTAGATCAACTCGAGCTTCATGAGCGATTGCTAGTAGATGAAGTACCGCGTTAGTGGATCCACCTAAAGCCATGAGAATTGTTATCGCATTCTCAAAAGCTTGTTTTGTGAGTATGTCACGGGTTCGAATTCCTTGACGAATCAAATTCACCACAGCAGCGCCCGATGCAATCGCATAAGCATCTCTTCTTCGATCTATGGACGGAGGTGCGGCGGAGCCGGGCAAGGATAGGCCGAGCGCTTCACCAATCGATGCCATCGTATTTGCGGTGTACATGCCGCCACAGGCGCCTTCACCGGGGCAGATAGCGCGTTCAATTTTGTCCACTTCTTCTTGGGAGATTAATCCACGTGCACATGCACCGACCGCTTCAAAAGCATCAATGATGGTGACATCTCGACCATCCACTTTTCCGGGCATTATGGAACCGGCATAAACAAATACTGAGGCCACATTAATCCGAGCTGCGGCCATCATCATTCCCGGAAGAGATTTATCGCACCCAGCGAAAGTAACCATGCCATCTAAGCGCTCAGCTTCCATCACAGTTTCCACCGAATCGGCAATGACTTCGCGCGAGACGAGCGAGAAGTGCATCCCTTCATGGCCCATGGAAATCCCATCAGAAATAGAGATGGTTCCAAACTGCATCGGGAATCCGCCGGCTTCAATTACGCCCTTCTTAGAAGCTTTAGCTAGGCGATCAAGTGAGAGATTGCAAGGAGTAACTTCATTCCAAGAGGATGCAATTCCTATTTGTGGTTTCTCCCAATCGGCATCAGTCATGCCAACGGCACGGAGCATTCCGCGAGCAGGTGCTCGCTCTAAACCATCTGTTACGAGATAAGACCGTGGCTTCATCGGGTTCTTACTCATAAGCTCAACCTTGTCCTAGATGTTTTAAAAGTAGTTCTCTTACTTTAGCGGCATCAGCCTGGCCTTTTGTCTCTTTCATGACTGCACCAATCAGCGCGCCCGCAGCTGGGATATGACCATTACGAACTTTCTCAGCAACATCTGGTTGTGCGGCAATCGCTTTCTCTATTGCTTGTAGTAGCGCCGAATCATCTGAGACCACTTTTATCCCACGTTTCTCAATAATCTCACTTGGTCTACCTTCATTATTGATGACGCCTTCAACGACTTGGCGAGCTAACTTATCGGTGAGCTCACCTTTTACGATTAGGGCGACAACTTCGGCTACATCTTTAGAAGTGATTGGAAGAGATGCCGCAGGAACTTCGCGTTCATTAGCGAGTCGGGCTATCTCGCCAAGCCACCAACTTCTAGCACGGGTTGGGTCAGCGCCGAGTTTTACGGTCTCTTCTACTTGATCGAGAACATCGGCATTAATCATCGCCGCCATCTCTTTATCGGGAACCTGCCACTCTTCTTGGATTCGCTTTCTTCTTACCGAGGGCTTTTCTGGAAGTGAACTACGTATCTTCTCAATCCAATCCGCAGCAGGTGCGACCGGCACAAGATCAGGTTCTGGGAAATAGCGATAATCCTCAGCCTGTTCCTTCGAGCGACCAGGAGTTGTTTCGCCCGTGTCTTCATGGAAGTGGCGAGTTTCTTGAATGACCCGTTCACCTTTATCCAAGATGCCGGCATGACGAATCATCTCGCTTCTTACGGCTCGCTCTACACTTCGAAGCGAGTTCACATTCTTTGTCTCACTACGAGTACCAAGTTTTTCTGCTCCGATTAGACGGAGTGAAACATTGGCATCACAACGTAGCGATCCCTGCTCCATCTTCACGTCACTTACGCCAAGGGATCTAAGAATGTCGCGCAGCTCAGAGACATAGGCTCGCGCAACCTCAGGTGCGTACTTACCAGTTCCAGTCAGAGGTTTGGTGACAAAGAGATTTACCAGTGTCCTCTTCCATATGAACTCGTTCAATCTCAACTCGATAATCCTTAACGCCTTCTTCAGTATCAATCTTCACATCCAGGAATCCGCCAAAACAGATTGGTTCGTCGTATTGCGAAGTCTGAAAATTCTTTGGCATATCGGGATAGAAATAATTCTTACGGGCAAATCTTGAAAACGGTGCAATCGAGCAGTTAAGTGCTAATCCAATCGCAATCGTGTACTCAATTGCTTTGCCATTTACCGCCGGAAGTGCGCCAGGAAGCCCTAGGCATACTGGACAAACTTGGGTATTTGGTGGCGCACCAAACTCTGTGCTGCAACCACAGAACATCTTCGACTTGGTGCCGAGCTCAACGTGGACTTCTAAACCAAGAACTGGCTCATATTTCTCAATTACCTTCTCATATGAGAGCGCCATTATCTCGCCCCCAACTTCGGAGCTTTAGTGAGAATCGGTGCTCCCCACTTTGAATTCAAAGCTGCTTCGAGAGCGGCGCCAACTTGATAGAGACGATCATCTTTCATCGCTCCCGCCATGATCTGGAAACCTGCGGGTAGGCCATCTTCATCAGCAAGTCCGGATGGAATAGAAATTCCACATACACCAGCAAGATTTGTAGGAATAGTAGCTATGTCATTTAGGTACATAGCAATCGGATCATTTGACTTCTCGCCAATCTTAAATGCTGTTGTGGGAGCGGTTGGTGAGACTAAGACATCAGCTTTGGCAAACGCGTTCTCAAAATCACGAGAAATCAAAGTACGAACTTTTTGAGCGCT